>JBIITW010000116.1:0-15589 GCA_044340265.1 Burkholderiales bacterium
TGCCCGGCCCGCTGCTCACCGAACGGATCGTCTTCTGCGACGCAGCGCCTGTCGCCACCGTCGAAGTGATCCGCCATCGCGTACTGCGCTCGGCCGCGGTGCTCGACCGGCTGCCGGTGTCACTCGAAGTGAAACTCGGCCGGCGGCGCGATCCGGCGAGCGATCCGGCGAGCGATCCGACGTGCGATCCGGCAAGCGATCCGACGGCTGATCCGGCAGCCGAGCCTTCGCCGCAGCCGGCACGCATCGCACCGGAAGCGCCCGCCGTTCACCCAGCGGCTGCGATCCCGATCGTGCGCCTGATCGCAAGATTCCCGGCGCGCGAGGGCGCTTCGGGCGAGACCCGGGTCCTGGTCTGGGAATCGGCGCGTGGCCCGGAACTGGTCGCGCTGCTGCGCGAATGCGCGCGGCGCTTCGATCCGCGCAGCGCAGCCCCGGAACCGCCGCTCAGCGCACCGCCCTCGGATCGAAAGTAGACACGCGCGCCAGCTGCTCGTAGACCTCGCGTTCGGCCTCGCTGAGTTCCACCGGCACCTTCACCAGCACCAGCGCATGCAGGTTACCAGGGTCGCCATTCGGATTGGGCAGGCCGCGGCCGGTGAGCCGAAGCCGCTGGCCACTGGACGTGCCGGGCTTGACCTTCAGCCGCACCGAACCCGCCGGCGTCGGCACCTCGACCGTGGTGCCGAGCGCCGCCTCGCTCGGCGTCAGCGGCAGCTCGACCTGCAGGTCGCGTCCATCGACGGTGTACACCGGATGCGCGGCGATGCGCACGGTGAGCATGATGTCGCCGGCCACGCCGCGGGTGGGCACCCGCATCCGCGTACCATGGGCCGCGCCCTTCGGGATGCGCACGGTGACCGGGTACTGCGTGCCGTCGCCGGCCGAGATCTGGAACGTGCGCTCGGTGCCGTTGAACGCTTCGTCCAGCGTGATGTTCACTTCCGCCTCGATCGGCGCGCGCGGGGGCGCGCTGCGCCCACGACCGCGCCCGAAACCACCGGCCTTGCCGGCACCGCCACCGAACAGCCCGCCGAACAGGTCGCCGAGGTCGAGCCCGTCCATGTCCTCGCTGCGAACGCCGCCACCACGGCCGTACTGCTGCTCCCAGCCCGGCGGCGGACGGAAATCCTGTCCGGGCCGGTGGGTGCCGAGACGATCGTAGGCCGCACGCTTTTCCTTGTCCTTCAGCACTTCATAGGCTTCACCGACCGCCTTGAACTGTTCCTCGGCGTTCTTTTCCTTCGACACGTCCGGATGGAACTTGCGTGCCAGCCTGCGATACGCCTTGCGGATATCGTCGTCGCTCGCGCCACGTTCCACGCCGAGGGTCTTGTAGTAATCCTTGAATTGCATGAGCCGGAAACCGTCCTGATCAAACTGCGGATATGGGGTGCATCACAGGAAGAGCAACAGCACGCCGGTGTAGCCGTACAGCCGGTCGTGCGATATCTCGCCATTGCCGAAGAACCCGGCCAGCGGAAACTCGCCCAGATGGCGGCCGATCAGTTTCAGCTCGGCAGAGGCGGGTCCGAACAGGCCCTCGCCGCGGCCCAGGCATGAGAAGTACAGGCCGCCGCGCGGGGTGCCGCCGATCGCCTCGCGGGCCTCGAGCAGCACGCGCTCGAAATCCTCGGTGGCGCTCTTCGCGTCGCGCCGGCAGAACATGATCTCGCTGCCCGCTTCGAGCCAGTCGCCGACGGCGACCCATTGCTGCTGCGGATCGATGCCCACGAGGTTGCGCACCATGTAGTCGCCGGTGTCGCTGCCCCTGATGGTGAGCGCGGCGAACACTTCGGCTGCCGCGGTACGGTAGTCGCCGGCCAGGCGCTCGCCGACATCCTCGTCGAACACCTCGAGCGCGGGGCGGCCGTCCAGCTTCATCGCCACGTTGCGATGGCATTCGGTGACCCGATGGCGCGGACCGATCGGCGAACACCCCTGGCTGAGCCGGGTCAGCACCCGCACGTTCTCGCCGAACAGCACGCCGGACATGCCGCCGCTGGAGACCGTATCCATGACCTGCGCGGGCGCGCCGCGCGAACTGGTGAGTCCGCCGATCACGAAACCGCTGGACACCCGCTGCGCGACACCGCCGATCAGCTCCAGCAGGTACCGACAGGACGGATCGCCGTGCAGGACCGCCAGGTTCGCATCCTGCGCGCCGCAGGCGTACAGGCCTTCGGGCAGGGCGGCAGGATCGTCCATCGGCGACAGCAGGCGGAAGCCGTCCTCGGGAAACGCCCCCGCCAACGCGACGATGGCGGGCCGGTCGAGGTACTCGACCCCGGTCGCACAGACGCCGATGCCGACCGTGCCGACCCAGTGCGCGACGCCGCTCGATTCGCGCAGCCGTGCGACGATCGGATCGAGGTCGGCCGCATGCATGTCCGTCACATAGACGAAACCCAGGTTCGCTCCGATGGCGGCATCGGCGATGGTGCGCGCGCAGGCGTCGACGGCATCCTGCCAGCGCGGCGCGAGGCTGTGCGCAAGCACGAATGCCGGGCCTGGCGGCGCCTCCGGCAGGGACAACAGGCTCACTGCGCCCGACTCACCCAGCCCGGCAGGCCCTCGATGCGCTTGAGCCAGGCCTTCGTGTTCGGATAGGCGTTCATGTCGATGCCCGCCTCGTCGGCGACGCCGACATAGGCCTGGCAGGCGATGTCGGCGACCGTCGGCCGCCCGAGCGCGAGCCACGGCGTGTCGGCGAGCCGCTGCTCGATCGCATCCAGGGCGATCCTGCCGCGCGCCTGGCCTTCGGCGACATTGCCCTCGCGGCCCAGGCGCAGGATGCCGCGCGCCGCCTGGATGCCGAACTGGATCTCGTTGGACGCCAGCGCCAGCCACTGCTCGACTTCCGCCATGCCCAGCGGATCGGTGGGCAGCCAGGATTCGCCGCCATACTTTCGGGCGACATAGACCATGCAGGCGGTGGAATCCCAGAACACACGGCCCTCGACTTCGATCACCGGCACCTGGCCGCGCGGGTTGAGCTTGAGGAACGCGGGCGCCTTGTGCTCCTTCTTCTCGAAATCGATGAACACCTGCTCGAAAGGGGCACCGACCATCGAGGCGAGGAGTCGGACCTTGTAGCCATTGCCGGAACTTTTCGTCGTGTACAGCCTGATCATCGGATACCTCCTGGGGTGTCGGGTTGCCGCAGCGTCGCGGGATGCAGCGCATTGTCCACCGTGCACGCGATGATAGTGCCGGCACGGCTCCATTGCGCGTCCTGCGCTGCGGGCTGGGCAGCCGGCAGGCGTCCCGCCGCCCGCGCGACGACCCTTACACTGGCGCGATGAAAGCCAGCCTGAACCTGTTGCGCAGCACCTTCGAAGCCCTGCTGCCCGGGATTCGCCCCAGGCCCTCCCTGCGCCTCGCAGGGCCGATGCTGTCCGTCGTGCTGCTCTGTGCAAGTTTCACCACCGCATCGGCTCGCGCAGCGGCGACCGCAGAGGACGCCTGGGCCGCGCTGCGCAACGGCGGCGTGGTCGTACTGCTGCGTCATGCGCAGACCGTGCCCGGTGTCGGCGATCCGCCCGGCTTCAGGCTGGACGACTGCGGCACCCAGCGCAACCTGTCGGATGCCGGCCGGCAACAGGCGCGGCGCCTGGGCGAAGCGTTCAAGGCCGCGGGCGTGCCGGTCGGCGAGATACTGTCCAGCCGCTGGTGCCGCTGCATCGACACCGCGAGCGAAGCGTTCGGCCGGGTCACCGGCTGGCCTACCGCCGATTCGTTCTTCGATGCCCGGCTGTCCGGCGCAGGGGCGAACGCACGCCAGGTGCAGACCGAAGCGCTGCGCAAGCGGATCGCCGCCCACCGCGGGAAGGAGACGCTGGTGGTGGTCACCCATCAGGTCAACATCACCGAGTTGACCGGCGTCCATCCAGCGATGGGCGAACTGGTCGTGGTCCGGCCGGCTGCGGGCCGTGCCACGACCGGCTTCGAGATCGTGGCACGGCTGTCGGTTCCCTGAGACGGGTCAGGACGGCGGGTCAGGACGGCGGGTCAGGGCGGCGGGTCAGGACGGCGAGTCAGGACGACAAGTCAGCGCTTCACGGCGTGATGATCCGCGACGGCTCCTTCGCCGCGCCGGCCAGCGCCAGCATCAGTCCATTGAGCCGCCGCACGAACGAGCCCGGATCCCTGAGCTGGCCGCCTTCGGCGAGCATCGCCTGCTCGAACAGCAGGTTGGCCCAGTCGGCGAACCGGCCCTCGTCGGTTTCAGCGGACAGCCGCTCGACCAGCGCATGGTGCGGATTCACTTCGAGGATCGGCTTGCTGCCCGGCCCGATGCTCTGGCCGGCCGCCTTCAGCAGGCGTTCGAGGTTCATCCCCATGTCGCCCTCCTCCACCACCAGACAGGCCGGGGAATCGGTCAGGCGCAGGGTGACGCGCACGTCCTTCGCACGCTCGCCCAGCGCGGCCTTGACGCGCTCGACCAGCGGCTTGAACTCCTCTGCAGTCTTGGTCTGCTCGGCCTTCTCGGCCTCGTCCTCGAGCGCACCGAGGTCGAGCTGGCCCTTGGCCACGGACGCCAGCGGCTTGCCCTCGAACTCGGGGAAGTTCGACATCATCCATTCGTCGACCCGGTCGGACAGCAGCAGCACCTCGATGCCCTTCTTGCGGAACACTTCGAGGTGCGGGCTGTTGCTCGCCGCCGCATGGCTGTCGGCGGTGATGTAATAGATCTTCTCCTGTCCCGGCTTCATGCGCCCGACGTAGTCGGCGAGCGAGACCTCCTGTGCCGCGCTGCCCGACTGGGTGGTCGAGAACCGGCAAAGCTTCGCGATGCGCTCGCGGTTGGCGAAGTCCTCGCCGATGCCTTCCTTCAGCGCCTTGCCGAACTCGGTCCAGAACGTCGCGTACTTCTCCTTCGCGTTCTCGGCGAGGTCGTCGAGCATCGACAGCACGCGCTTGGTGCAGCCGGCACGGATGGCGTCGATATCCCGGCTCTGCTGCAGGATCTCGCGCGACACGTTCAGCGGCAGGTCGTTCGAATCGACCACGCCGCGCACGAAGCGCAGGTAGGCCGGCAGCAGCTGCTCGGCGTCGTCCATGATGAACACGCGCCGCACGTACAGCTTCAGCCCGCGCTTGTGCTGCCGGTCGTACATGTCGAAGGGCGCGCGCGAAGGCACGTACAGCAGCTGCGTGTATTCCTGCTTGCCTTCGACCCGCGCATGCGCCCAGGCCAGCGGGTCCTGGAAATCGTGCGCGACATGCTTGTAGAACTCGTTGTACTGCTCGTCGCTGATCTCCGACTTCGGCCGTGACCAGAGCGCCGAGGCCTGGTTCACCGTCTCGCGCTCGGACTCGGTCACGTATTCCGACTTCTCCGCATCCCAGCGCTCCTTGTGCATGCGCACCGGCAGGGTGATGTGGTCGGAATACTTGCGGATCACGTTGCGCAGGCGCATCGCGTTGAGGAAGTCATCCTCGCCCTCGCGCAGGTGCAGGGTGACCTCGGTGCCACGCGCCGGGCGATCGATCGCCTCGAGCGTGTACTCGCCATCGCCGGTCGATTCCCAGCGTACGCCCTGTGCGGCCGGCACGCCGGCGCGCCGGGTGCTGACGGTGACCCGGTCGGCGATGATGAACGCGGAATAGAAGCCGACGCCGAACTGGCCGATCAGGCTGGCATCCTTGGCCTGGTCGCCGGAGAGCCGGGACAGGAATTCGCGCGTGCCCGACTTGGCGATCGTGCCCAGGTTGTCGATCGACTCCTGGCGGGTCATGCCGATGCCGTTGTCGACGATGGTGATCGTACGTGCGGCCGGGTCGAAGCCGACATCGATAGCCAGGTCGGAATCGCCTTCGAACAGCGCGCCATCACTCAGCGCCTCGAAGCGAAGCTTGTCGCAGGCATCCGAAGCGTTCGAGATCAGCTCGCGCAGGAAGATTTCCTTGTTGCTGTAGAGCGAATGCACCATCAGGTGCAGCAGCTGCTTCACTTCGGCCTGGAAGCCGAGGGTCTCGCGGCCTTCGGCGGCCGGTGCGTTGTCGGTAGCGGTGGAGGTATCGGTCATTTCGTGCAGATCCGGAAGGGTAGGACGGGAAGCTCGGCCATGCGGGGAATGCAGGGCGCGGAGGTCAGAGGTGGGGCTGCATCTGCGGATTTCAACCCGGCAGCGACCCCGGATGGCTGGCGGTCCCGCCAGACGGCAGGCCGTCGGACCGGCCCGGGTCGGGCGCCGGCACAGCCGGGGCGGATCCGACGAGGGCGACTGCCGGCGCCGAGCGCGGCAGCACGACCGTGAAACGCGTGCCGACACCGCCCGTCCCGGTCGCCAGGTCGACCCGGCCGCCATGCGCGCGTGCGATCTCGCGCACGATCGCCAGCCCGAGGCCGGCGCCTTCGGTGCCGGTGCCCAGCACCCGATGGAACCGTTCGAACACGCGCTCGCGCTCCGACGCGTCGATGCCAGGACCGTCGTCCTCGACCGCCAGCAGCACCTTCGGACGGCCGTCTTCGACCGCGCGCTCGACGCTGACCGTCACCGTGCCGCCAGGCTGGGTATAGCGCAGCGCGTTGTCGATCAGGTTGCCCAGCATCTCGGTGAGCATCAGCGCATCGCCGGACACCAGGACCGGGCCCTCGGTGCGCCGGCATCCGGCTTCGAAGCCGAGGTCGATCGAGCGCGCGATCGCCTGCGGCACCCAGTGCTCGGCGGCCGCGCGCGCGATATCGTCGATGTCCAGCACGCGATGCGCCATCGGCTCGGTGCGGCCGGGCTCGGCGCGCGCCAGGGACAGCAGCTGGTTGACCAGGCGCGCGTTTCGATCGGCCGCGGCATGGATCTGCGCCAGCCGCTCGCGGGTCTCGGCCGGATCGCTCGCGCGCTGCGCGAGTTCGACCTGGGTCTTGAGCGCCGCGGTGGGCGTGCGCAGCTGGTGCGCTGCATCGGCGATGAAGCGCTGCTGGGCAGCGAGCGTGGTCGACATCCGCGCCAGCAGGTCGTTCAGCGAGCGCACCAGTCGCCGCACCTCGGGGGGTGCGCGATCTTCCTTGACCGGCGTCAGGTCACGGATGGAACGGTTCTCGATCTCCCGCCGCAAGGCTTCCAGCGGCGACACGCTGCGCCCGATGCCGACATACACCATGCCGATCATCAGCAGCATCAGTGCGATCTGCGGCAGCAGCGTGGCGATCAGCACGTCGCGCGCCATCTCGCGCCGCTCGACCAGGGTCTCCCCGACCTGCACCAGGGCATAGCCGTCGATCTGGCCGGCGGACAGCGACAGCAGCGGCACGCTCATCGCCGAGATGCGCACCGGCTGGCCGCGGTACTCCGCCTGGTAGAACCGCGGCGGCGGCAGTTCGATGTCGAGCCCCCTGCCCGCGTCGGTATCCTCGACCGCATCCGGCCGGACGGATGCGCGGGCCGGTGGCGGATTACCCCCCGGCGGCACCGGCATCCCGCTGTATCCCATCAGGAACTCGCCGCCGGGGCCGGACACGCTGTAATACACACGGTCACGCAGGTCGGACACCAGCACCTTCTGCGCGATCTGCGGCAGGTCGACCGAGACGCGACCGGCGGCGTCGACGCGCAGCTGGCCGGCCAGCGCGATCGCGGAGTCGTGCAGGGCGCGATCGAACGCGCTGGACGCGAACCGGTAGGCCAGCGAATAGGTGATCCAGGCGCTCGCCGACCAGAGCAGAAGGATCGGCGGCAGCAGCCAGATCAGCAGCTGCCGGCGCAGCGGCGCGTCAGACAGCATCGGGCACCGCCGCCGGTTCTTCCAGAAGGTAACCCAGCCCGCGGATGGTGCGGATGCCGACCACCGCCGGATCGAGCTTCTTGCGCAGCCGGTGGATGTAGACCTCTATCGCGTTCGGCCCGGCTTCCTCGCCGAAGCTGTACAGGCGTTCGGACAGCTGCGTCTTGCCGACCACCCGGCCGGCCCTGAGCATCAGCACCTCGAGCACCGCGAACTCGCGCGCAGACAGTTCCACCGCCGCACCGGCCACCGACGCACGCTTGCCGACGGTATCCAGCGAGAGGCCGCCGACCACGAGGTCGGCGCTGGCCGAACCCTGCGCGCGGCGGATCAGCGCGCGCACCCGCGCCTCGAGCTCGGGCAGGTCGAACGGCTTGGTCATGTAGTCGTCGGCGCCCAGGTCGAGGCCATCGACACGATCGGTCAGGCGATCGCGTGCGGTGAGGATCAGCACCGGCGTGCGGCCGCCGCGCTTGCGCAGCCGGGCCAGCACCTGCAGTCCGTCCATCCGCGGCAGGCCGAGGTCGAGGATCACGCAGTCGTACTGCTCCGACAGCAGCATGGTGTCGGCGGCCTGCCCGTCATCGAGGCAGTCGACCGCGTAGCCTGCCTGCTTCAGGGAGCGCGACAGACCGTCGGCCAGCAGGGGTTCGTCTTCGACGATCAGGATGCGCATCGGTGGGACAGCTCGGCATTTCGGTCGGGGAATGGACAGCATAGCGCGCCGGTGGCGGCTGCGGGCCTGCGCCGGCTGCGACCTGCCCGATCGGTCGGTCGGCCATGGCAGGGGTGCGCGATACAATCGGGCCTTCATGTCCGGTCCCAGCGCGTGAGCGCACCTACCTCCGCCACCACGGTCATCGCACTCGCGTCCGCGACGCAGGCACTGATCGCCATCTGCACCGCCGCCCTGCCCGCGCTGGCGCCGGTGATCGCGCGTGCGCTGGGCGTCGATGCCTCGCTGATCGGCTTCCAGGCCAGCATCGTCTATGGCTGCGCGCTGTGCTCGACCTTCATCACCGGCACGCTGATCCGCCGCCTGGGCGCGGCGCGCACCATCCAGTGCACGCTCAGCACGAGTGCGCTCGGGCTGCTGCTGGCCAGCGCCGGCACCGTGCCGATGATCATCGCCGGGTCCGTGTTCATCGGCCTCGCACTGGGCATCACCACGCCGGCGACCGCGCATGCGCTGGCGCGATTCACCCCGATCGAGCGCCAGAACGTCGTGTTCTCGCTGAAGCAGGCGGGCGTGCCGCTGGGCGGCATGCTGGCCTCGGTCATCGGTCCGCTGGTCGCCGTGGTGTTCGGCTGGCAGAGCGCGCTGGTGCTGTTCGCCGGCTGCTGCCTGGCGCTGGTGGTGACCCTGCAGCCTCACCGCTCGCGCTGGGACGACGACCGCGATCCGCGCGCGCCCTGGCTGCAGCACCCGTTCGGCGGCATCCCGGCGGTCTGGTCGGACGTGCCGATCCGCTACCTGGTGCTGGCCGGCGCTTCGTTCAACGTGATGCATGTGGCGCTGACCGCGTTCACCGTCAACCTGCTGGTGAAGGACATCGGCTACTCGCTGGTCGTCGCCGGACTGATCTCCGGCGCGGCGCAACTCGGGGGCACCATCGGCCGGATATCGCTCGGCTTCCTCGCCGACCGGCTGCGCGACAGCCTGACCATCCTCACCGTCGCCGGCGCGCTGATGACCGGGATGTGCCTGCTCACCGGGCTGATGGACGAAGACTGGCCGCGCTTCGCGGTGATCGCGATATTCGCGCTGTTCGGCTTCATCGGCATCGGCTGGAACGGCGTGTTCCATGGACAGCTCGCGCGGCTGTCGCCACCGGGACGGGTCGGCCTCACCTCGAGTGGCGCCGGGTTCTTCCTGTTCGTCACCGCACTGGCTGGTCCGTCGCTGTTCACCACGCTGTATGGCTGGGCGGGCACCTACACCACCACCTTCGCGCTGCTCGCCTGCGCGCCGCTGGCAGGCATGCTGCTCGCGCTGCGCGCACAATCGGGCGTGCGTGGTGCACGCCGTACCAGCCAGGACACGACACAGGACAGCGCTTGAACAAGGCATTCACCAAGGAATCGGACGACGATGGCGACGACGAGATCGAATCTCCTTCGCCGCTGCCTGCGGGCAGCCGCAACTACATCACCCCGAACGGCTACACGCGGCTGAAGACCGAGCTCAAGCACCTGCTCGATCGCGAGCGCCCCGAAGTGGTGAAGGCGGTTTCCTGGGCCGCCTCCAACGGCGACCGCTCCGAGAATGCCGACTACATCTACGGCAAGCGCCGGCTGCGCGAGATCGACCGGCGGATCCGCTTCCTGACGAAGCGGCTCGACCTCGCCGAGGTGGTCGACCCGGCCGCGCGCGAATGGACCGACCAGGTGTTCTTCGGGGCCACCGTGCGCATCGCGCGCGAGGACGGCG
Source organism: Burkholderiales bacterium (assembly GCA_044340265.1). Classification (GTDB taxonomy): domain Bacteria; phylum Pseudomonadota; class Gammaproteobacteria; order Burkholderiales; family CAIKXV01; genus CAIKXV01. Next base: position 10,160 of record JBIITW010000116.1, read on the forward strand.
TCGAGCAGGTGCTGGCGATCGTCGGCATCGACGAGATCGACACCGAGCGCGGGCGCATCTCGTGGGTGTCGCCGATGGCGCGGGCGCTGACCCGGGCGCGCGAGGGCGACACGGTGACGCTGCATACGCCTGCCGGAGTGGAAGACATCGAGATCGTGGAAGTGAACTACCTGCCGATCGAGTGAGGGTACGATCGGGGTTCATGGAGCGCGACTAAATCAACCCCGTACCGGCAGCTTCCCCCACCCCCGACGACCCCCGCGCCTCGGCCTGGGTCACCGTCATCCTGGTCACGCTGGTGCAGTCGGTCACCGCCTGCGCCAACGTGACGCTGCCCACCGTGGCACCGAAGATCGCCGAGACACTCGGCATCGATGCCTCGTGGATCGGCTACCAGGTCAGCATGCTGTTCGGCTGTGCGGTGCTCAGCGCGACCTTCGGTGGCGGGCTGGTCAGCCGGCTGGGGCCGGCGCGCACCGCACAGGTGGCGGCACTGCTGAGCATCACCGGCATGGCGCTGGCCGCGGTGCCGCTGCTGGCGACCATGGTGGCATCGACCGTGCTCTGCGGCTTCGCGCTCGGCCTGGTCAATCCGGGCGCGGCGCAGGTCATCGTGCGCTTCACCCCGCCGCGCCATCGCAACCTGATCTTCTCGGTCAAGCAGAGCGGCGTGCCGGTCGGTGGCGTGCTGGTCGGTCTCACCGCCCCACTCATCGCGGTGAGCCTGGGCTGGCAGTGGTCGGTGCTGCCGGCGATCGCCGTCGGGCTCTGCGCGCTGCTGTTGATGCAGTGGGTGCACCCGGTGTGGGACAGCGAACGCAACCGCAAGGCGAGACTGTTCGGCTCGCGCGGCGGCGGCCTGGGCATGGTCTGGGCGCTGCCCGCGCTGCGCTGGCTGGCGCTGTCGGGGTTCTGGTTCGCGTTCATCCAGCGCAGCGTGCTGACCTTCCTGGTGTCCTACCTGTACCTGGTCGCCGGCTATTCGCTGGTCGAAGCCGGTGCACTGCTCGCGCTCTACCAGGCCGCCGGGGCGCTGGCGCGCCCGATATGGGGCATCCTCGCCGACCGCACCGGCGGTCCGCCGGTGCTGATCGGCCTGTCGCTGTGCACGATATTCACCTGCCTCGCGCTGTTCTGGCTCGATGCCAGCTGGTCTCCGGTTCTGGTCATCACGATCATCGCGGTCCTCGGCGCCACCTCCTTTGGCTGGAACGGCGTCTTCCATGCGGAGGCCACGCGCATCTCGCCGCCGCGCGAGATCGCCATGCTGACCGCGGGCACTTCGTCCTTCGCCTATGCGGGCGTGCTCGCAGGGCCGGCACTGTTCGCGGTCGGCTACCAGTTGTCCGGAAGCTACCCGGCGATGTTCGGGTCGCTGGCTGCAGTGGCTGCAGCCGGACTCGCCTGCCTGCTGCTGGGGATCCGCCACGCACGGCAGGCACCAGCGGTGGCCTGAGCGGCCGGTATCCGACATCGCGATCGTCCGACCGGGACGGGCAAGGCGTAGGATGCGTGCAACAGGACCCCGCCCTGCGAGGAAGTCCTGGCCAATCCCAGGAGGAGCCATGTTCGACACCGGCAGGTTTCGTCGCATGTTCGTCGCGCTCGCATTGTCCATCCCGGCTGCGGCGACCCTCGCCCAGCAGCCGACGGCGCCCTGGAAGCCTCAGCGCCCGGTTGAACTGATGGTCGGCGCCGCGCCTGGCGGCAGCATCGACCTCACTGCACGGGTGATCCAGCGCGTGCTCGACGAGCGCAAGCTGGTCGGTGTACCGACGATGGTGGTCAACCGTGCGGGCGCCGGCCAGGGGCTCGCATGGGCCCAGATGATCGAGCGCTCGAAATCGGTGCCGGCGATCGCGATGGGTGGGCCGAACCTGGTGTCGAACCCGGTGACCGGCCTGCATCCGATCGACCATACGCAGGTCACCACGCTCGCCGTCCTGTTCGACGACTACATGGCGATCGCGGTGCGCGCGGATTCACCGATCCGCTCGATGCGCGAGGCGGTCGACCGGCTGCGCAAGGACCCGGGCGCCCTGTCCATCGGCGTCGCGCCGTCGCTGGGCAGCGGCGCACACACCGGCGGCGTGGTCGCGCTGCGTGCCGGCGGCGTCGACGTGAAGAACGCGCGCTTCGTGGTCTACAAGTCGGCAGGCGAGGCGATCCTCGCGGTGCTCGCGGGCGACCTCGACATGGCGGTGGGCACGGTCGCCAACTTCCCGCCGCACCTGCAGTCGGGTCGCGTGCGGCTGGTCGCGGTCACGTCCGGACAGCGCCTCGGTGGCGCGATGGCCCATGTACCGACCCTGCGTGAGCAGGGCATCGACGGCGTCTACACCAACTGGCGCAGTGTAATCGGCCCGCGGTCGATGCCGCGCGAGCAGATCGTCTTCTGGGAAGAAGTGCTCGGCGCCGTGGTGAAGACCGAGGAATGGCAACGCGACCTCGAGCGCAATTTCTGGACCGCAAACTTCCTCACCGGCGACGCGGCTGCGCGCTACGTCGATGAACAGGCGCGGCAGTTCCGCGACATCTACAGCGTACTTGGAAAGAACGCACCATGAACCGACCGAACATCCTCTTCATCACGTCCGACCAGCAGCGCGGCGACTGCTACGGGTTCGAGAACCCGCAGGTACAGACGCCACACCTCGACCGCCTCGCCCGCGAGGGCACCCGCTTCAAGGCGGCGATCACGCCCAACCTCGTCTGCCAGCCCTCGCGCGCATCGATGCTGACCGGCATGCTGCCGCTCACCCACGGCGTATGGGACAACGGCGTCGACCTCGATCCCGCAGTCGGCGAACAGGGGTTCGCCGGTGCCCTCGCCCGCGCGGGCTACTCGACGGCGTTCATCGGCAAGGCCCATTTCGCGACCAAGGCCACCTTCGCGCCGACCGGCACGCCGGAAGACCGCTTCAACGGCGAACTCTACGATCGCGGCTGGCTCGGCCCCTACATGGGGTTCCAGCATGCGGAGCTGATGGTGCTCGGGCACATGCACCGCGCGCGGCCACCGCAGCGCCCGATCGTCGGCCACTATGAACGCTGGCTGCGTACCCGCGGACGCGACGAGGAAGGCCCGGCGCTGTGGGCCGCCGAGACGCGTGCCGGCACCGGCGCGGCACAGACCTGGAGTTCGGCGCTGCCCGTGGCCTGGCACACCTCCAGCTGGTGTGCAGACCGCACGATCGAATGGATCGGCCGGCGCGACCGCAGCAAGCCGTTCTGCGCCTGGGTGTCCTTCCCCGATCCGCACCATCCGTTCGATGCACCGGCGCCCTGGTCGGACCTGTACGATCCGGCCGCCCTCACCCTGCCGAAGCATCGCGTGAAGGACCTCGAACGCCGGCCGTGGTGGCACCGTGCCGTGCTCGAGGGAAAGCCCGACCTCTCGGACCCGGTGATGCTGAAGTTCCGTACCGAAGGTTCACGCTGCCCCGACCAGAGCGACGCACAACTCGCCGAGATGACCGCGAACTACTACGCGATGATCTCGCTGATCGACCACAGCGTGGGGCGCCTGCTGGAGTCACTCGAGGCGCAGGGACTCGCCGAGGACACGCTGGTCGTCTACAGCACCGACCATGGCGACATGCTCGGCAACCACGGCCTGTACCTGAAGCATCCGATCCCCTATGAAGACCTGCTGCGCATCGGCATGATCGCGCGCGGGCCGGGCGTCGAACGCGGGCAGGTGGTCGACGCGCCGGTGTCGACGGTCGACCTCGCGGCGACGTTCTGCGAGGCCGGCGGAGCAACGCTGCCCGAGGCCGCGCAGAGCCGAAGCCTGTTGCCACTGATGCGGGGCGAAGCGCAGGACCGCCCGGTGGCCTACAGCGAATGGCATGTGCATGCGTCACGCTGCGGCGTCGCACTGAAGCTGCGCACGGTGCGCACCCGCGACGCGAAGTGCACGTTCGAGCTCGACTCCGGTGCCGGCGAACTGTACGACCTGCGCAACGATCCGGGCGAGATGGTCAACCGCTTCGACGACCCGGCGTACAAGGGCGCGCGCGATGAACTCGAGCAGATGATGCGCGATCGTCCGGGCGAGGTGCGTGACCCGCTGGCGGAGCCGATCGGGATGGCGTGACGCAACAGTGACCTGATCGGTTGACCGCAGCCGATTCGTCGGCTTAGACTGCAGTCGTATTCAGGAGAGAGCCGGTAGCGGAGGGGACGTTCGAAAGAGCGTCGGTCGCCGCCGGCCGCCGAAGGCGCAACCCGCCCGGGATCGCTCAGGCCCATATACTGGATACGGTTTGGCAGACTGGAGAGCGGCCCGGTCGCAGGGCGAACGACGATGCGAATCGTGCGGGCGCAACGCGGAATGGGGCCCACCGAAGGGGCAACGTGGCTACGGACGCATGATCGTCCGGCCCACGCAATCTCTCAGGTAAACGGACAGTCGGGCGGTGTCGGGTTCATCGACGCTGCCTCCCTGTCTGCACAACCCTGGAGAAAGCGATGAAAGTCATCGTGCTCGGTGCCGGCGTGATCGGCACCACTGCTGCATGGTTCCTGAACAAGTCCGGCCATGATGTCACCGTCATCGACCGCCAGCCGGTCGCGGGAAACGAGACCAGTTTCGCCAACGGTGGACAGATCTCGGTCAGCCATGCCGAGCCCTGGGCCAACCCGTCGGCGCCGCTGAAGGTGCTCAAGTGGCTTGCCCGCGAGGATGCGCCGCTGCTGTTCCGGCCACGGATGGACCCGGCGCAGTGGGGCTGGTGCGCACGCTTCCTGCTCGAGTGCCTGCCTTCGCGCACCCGCCACAACATCGCTCAGATCGTGCGCCTGGGCCTGTACAGCCGGGCGACGCTGCAGGCGCTGCGGGCGGAAACCGGCCTCGAGTACGACCACCTGACGCGCGGCATCCTGCACTTCTACACCGACCAGAAGGAGTTCGATGCGGCGATCGCCCCGGCGCAGGTGATGCGCGACCATGGCTGCGAGATCGACATGCTCGATGCGGATGCCTGCGTACGCATCGAACCGGCACTGGCCTCGGCACGCGCGCGACTGGTCGGCGGCAGCTTCACGGCCTCGGACGAGTCGGGCGATGCACACAAGTTCGCCATCGAACTGGCGAAGCTTGCCGCAGCGCGAGGGGTCACCTTCCTCGGCGACACGCGCATCCTGGGGCTCGACAAGGTTGGTGGCCGGATCGAATCAGTGCGGGTGGTCGACATGAACGGCACGCCGTCGACACTGCATGCGGACGCCTTCGTGATGGCGATGGGCAGCTACAGCGCGCGCATGCTCGGCACGGTCGGCATCGACGTGCCGGTCTATCCGGCGAAGGGCTATTCGGTGACGCTGCCGGTCGGAGCCGAGCATGTCGCACCGAACGTGAGCCTGACCGATGACGAGTACAAGATCGTCTTCTCGCGCCTGGGCAGCCGGCTGCGCTGCGCCGGCACC
>JBIITW010000117.1:0-15447 GCA_044340265.1 Burkholderiales bacterium
GCCCACCGGCAGCGTCCGCCCGACGCTGCCACCCGTGTCGTCGCTGGCCGCGGCCCAGGTGCGGCGCGTGCCGCATCCGTCGCTGCAGAGCCATATCCTCATCGGCATGCCGGCGGCGAGTCGCAGCGACCCGGATTTCTTCGCGCTGCTCGTCGGCAACCATGTGCTCGGCGGCAGTGGCTTCTCTTCTCGGCTGGTTGCCGAGGTCCGCGAGAAGCGCGGCTTCGCCTACAGCGTGTTCAGTTCGATCCAGCCCTGGCTGGACCGCGGGCCGTTCCAGATCGTACTGCAGACGCGCAAGGACCAGACCGACGAGGCACTCGCGGTGGTGCGCAGCGTGCTGTTCGAATTCCTGTCCAAGGGCCCGACCGAACAGGAGATGGTCGGCGCGCGGCGCAACCTGGTCAGCGGATTTCCGCTGCGCATCGACACCAACAGGGAAGTGCTCGAGCAGGTGTCGATGATCGGCTTCCATGACCTGCCGGTGGACTGGCTGTCGCAATGGACGAAGCTGGTCGAGCGGGTCACCCGCGAAGACGTGCTGCGCGCGTTCCAGCGGCTCGATCCGCAGCGGCTGGTCACGGTGGTGGTCGGCGCCGACGATGCTCCGGTGGCTGCGCCGCCGCCGACCCCGCAGCAACAGCAGCCCCGGCTGCGCTGAGGCCGAACCATGTCGAATCGTTCCCCGCCACGCGCGCCGGGCCCCGCCAGCAGGCCGCGCCGCGTATTGCAGCAGCGCGTGCGGATCATCGGCGGTCACTGGCGCCGGCGGCAGCTGTCCTTCCCGGCTGCCTACGACCTGCGCCCGACGCCGGACCGGGTCCGCGAGACCGTGTTCAACTGGCTCGGGCAGGACCTGCACGGACTGCGCTGCCTCGACCTGTTCGCCGGCAGTGGCGCGCTCGGCTTCGAGGCCGCTTCGCGGGGGGCCGAGCGGGTGGTGATGGTCGAACAGGATCCGCGCATCGGACGCGCACTCGATGCCTGCTGCGCAGAGCTGGGCACGCCGCCTTCCGGCACGCGCATCGAGATCGTGAAGGCCGACGCCCGCCGGTTCCTCGAGCGCGAGGCGAAGCAGGCTGCAGTCCACGCGGACCATGGTTACGACGTGGTGTTCCTGGATCCCCCGTTCCGGCTCGGCCTGCTGCCGGCGTTGCTGCCGCTGGTGGAGACCTGCCTCGCGCCGGGCGGATGGATCTATGTCGAGGCGCCCGCCGCGCTCCCCGGCGAGGCCGGCGTACTCGACGAGATCGGCGGCAGCCCGCCCTGGACGACGATCCGCCACGCGCGAGCCGGCGCGGTCGAATACCGGATGCTCGCGCGCCGTGCCGATCTGCAGCCGGACGGCAATCCGGATAGTCTCGCGGCTGGCGACAGCTCCTGACCCGATCCATGCGCCGCATGACAGCCACCTGAACACGAGAGGGACCGATCCGATGACCACCGCCATCTATCCGGGCACGTTCGACCCGATGACGCTTGGCCATGAAGACCTGACGCGCCGGGCCGCGCTGCTGTTCGACCATGTGATCGTCGCAGTCGCCGACAGCCGGGCGAAGCGTACGTTCTTCACGCCCGATGAGCGGGTCGAGCTCGCCTCCGAAGTGTTGCGTCCGCTGAAGAATGTGTCGGTGGTGCGCTTCTCCGGGCTGCTCACCGACTTCGTGCGCTTGCAGAATGCCCGGGTGATCGTGCGCGGGCTGCGCGCGGTGTCCGACTTCGAGTACGAGTTTCAGCTTGCCGGCATGAACCGGAAGCTTTTCGCCGAGCTCGAGACGGTGTTCCTCACGCCGGGCGATCCCTACATGTTCGTGTCGGCGACGCTGGTGCGCGAGATCGCGCTGATGGGTGGCGACATTGCCCAGTTCGTCAGCCCGCGGGTCAACGCGAAGGTGTCGGAAAAGCTGCGTGACCGGCCATCGGACGCGTGACGGGGCGACTGCGATGGCACTGATGATCACCGACGCCTGCATCAACTGCGATGTATGCGAGCCGGAATGCCCGAACTCGGCGATCTCGCCGGGCGAGGACTACTACGTGATCGACCCGGGCCGATGCACCGAATGCGTCGGTCACTTCGACACGCCGCAGTGTGTCGAGGTGTGTCCCGTCGACTGCATCCCGCTCAACCCGGAGGTCGTCGAGACGCGCGAGCAGCTGCAGGCGAAGTATGCGGAACTGATCGAGGCGGGCATCGCGCGGATGCCGAAGGCTCGCTGAGCCCCGGCCTGGCCAGGGCCTAGCGCTGGCACTTCACGCAGTAGAACGTCGACCGGCTGGCCTGGCGGATCATGCGGATCGCAGCGCCACAGGCGGGACACGGCTTGCCATCCCGGTCGTAGACGCGGAAGGTGTCCTGGAAGTGGCCCGCCTGTCCGCTGCTGTCCACGTAGTCGCGCAGGCTGCTGCCGCCGGCGTCGATCGCACGTGCAAGGATCGCGCGCACCTCTGACACCAGCCGCGCGAGGCGCGGCAGGCCGACCCTGCGCCCGGGCGTGCGCGGATTGATGCCGGCGGCGAACAGCGCTTCGTTCGCGTAGATGTTGCCCACGCCGGCGACCACGCCGGCATCCATCAGCACCAGCTTGATCGCAGCGCTCCGGCTGCGGGTGACGCGATACAGGTAGGCGGCGTCGAAGGCATCGGTCAACGGCTCCGGACCGATCGACGCCAGCAGCATGTGCTCGGGTTCGCCGGCCGGCAGCCAGAGCACCGCACCGAACCGTCGCGGGTCGCGCAGGCGGATCGACAGCCCATTGGCCAGTTCGAGATCGACATGGTCGTGCTTCGCCAGCGGCTCGCCGCGCGGCACCACCCACAGCCGGCCGGACATGCCCAGGTGCACCAGCAGTCGCCCGCGTCCTTCGCAGTCGAACAGCAGATACTTCGCGCGGCGGTCGATCGCGTCTATGCGCGCGCCGGCGACGGCCGCCTCCATGCCGGCGGTCACCGGCCAGCGCAGGGAACGGTTGCGCACCACCGCGCGTTCGATGCGTTGGCCGACCGTGCGCGCGGCGAGGCCGCGGCGCGTGGTCTCGACCTCGGGAAGTTCAGGCATCGGCCGGGTGCACGCTCGTCATCGACCGCGCGCTGACGGCATGGTCCGATCCCGCGCCGATCAACGCCAGTTGGGCTCGAACATCCGACGCGCAGTCTCGCGCGACAGGTGGTACTGCAGGCCTTCGTCCGGACGCAGCACGATCCAGTCGTTGCCTTCGCGCGTGGCCAGGTGCACGGTGATCGCCTTGCCTTCCTTGGTACGCACCACGGTCGCATTCTTGCCCGGCTTGAGCTTCATCGGCTGGGTCAGCGTGCCCGAGGCCAGCTTCCATTCGTCGATGAACCGGTTCAGGTCGTCCTGCGTCGGCGTGATCAGCGGCTTGGGCAGGATCACCCAGTTGCCGTCGACCTGCTCGACCTTGAAGTCGGGCATCTCGACCGCGACGATCTGCTGCTCGGGCGTGGTCCACAGCCGGTTGTCGGCCATGCGCTCGGGTTGCGGAGGGATCGCCTGTGCATACTGCGGGTTCACCATGAAGACCGAATCTCCGGTCATCACGTACTGCATCTTCATCATCCGGTTGATGGTGCCGAAGGTGAAGGTCTGCTTGTCGAGGATGACGGTCGCGAACGGCGGTTCCAGTTCGAACCGCGACAGGTCGGTAGCGGGGAGCTTCTGGTCGCTGACCGCGCGCACCAGGTCTGCGAGGCGGCGGGCCTCGAAGTTGTCGGCACGCGCGCGGAACGGCCTGGTGAGGTACCACTGCTCGCCCTCGAGTTCGAGCACGACCGGATCGCCCTTGCGCAGCTTGACCTCGATGCGCTTGATCTCCTCGGGCTTCAGCGTGGACAGCTTGTGTTCGACCGGCTTCGGCTCTTCCGGCTTCGGCTTGAAGTACAGGAAGGCGCCCAGCCCGAGCACCAGCACCAGGAGCAGCGCATTGATCAGTACGGTCTTCTTCACGGGTCAGGCCTTGCGCCGGCGGCGCCACCAGATGGTCGCACCGGTGGCGAGGAAGCCCAGCGGCAGCAGTCCGAGGAACCCGTAGACGATGACCATCATCGAGGTGCGGTTGAGGGTGAGCGATGAATCGAGCGTTGCGCGCGGCTGCACGGTGATCAGGTTCTCGTCGCCGGCCAGCCAGTTCACGATGTTGATGCCGAGGTCCATGTTGCCGACCAGGCCGACATACTGGTTGGCGAGGAAGTGGCCGGAGCCGATGACCACCACGCGCTGCTGGCGGTCGTTCAGCGTGCGCTCGAGCGCGATGCCGACGGTGACCGGGCCGGGGACGTCCTTGCCCTTGTCGAAGGTCACCGACGAGGTGCCTTCGGCGATCGGGCTCATCTCGAGCCAGCCGCGCGGGGCGACCTCGATCAGCGGCGTCTCGCGCCAGTCCCGGCTGCCGTCGACGCCGATCGAGCGTGCGAACGGCAGGATGGTGTTCAGCGTGAAGTTCTTCGCGATCGGGTGCTGGCCATAGCCGGTGGCCACCGCCATCGTCGGCTGCGCGTTGATCAGCTGCGCCGACGGATCGACCACCGTGCCGGGGTTGAGCACCAGGCCGAAGATGTCCGCGATCGGCTGCAGGCCGCGCATCGGTTCCTGGTCGATCAGCCAGAGCAGGCTGCCGCCCTTGTCGATCCAGTCCTTGATCTTCTTCACTTCCGGCGGCAGCAGGTCGACCTTGGGACCGGCGATGATCAGGATCTTCAGGTCGTCCGGTACGGCCGGCGCGAGGGACAGGTTCAGCGGACCGGTGGCGAAGCCCTTGTTCTCGAGTTGCCTTCCGAACAGGCCCAGGTCATGGTTGGCCTTGCCGTCGATCAGGCGGCCACCCTGGCCGTCGAGCGACATCACGGTGCGCTCCGCGCCGCGCGCCAGCCGCATGATCAGGTTCGCGAACTGCTGCTCGGTCAGCGTGTTGATGTTCTCGCTGCGCTTGCCGTACTCGACCACCATCTCGCCGTTGACCGTCACGCCTGCGGCCTGGGCCAGCTTCGGCTGTTCGCGCGGGTCGATGAACGACAGGTTGATGTCGGGCTTCAGCCGCTGGTAGGGCGCGAGGAAGTCGCGCACCATCTTGCGCAGGTCTTCCTGGCCGGTCGCGTACGAGGTCACGTTCACCGGTTCGGTCAGCTGCTTGAGCATGTCGATGGTCGGCTGCGACAGCGTGTTGCGGGCGTTCAGGCTGACGTCCCATTCCTTCTTGTACTCGCGCGCCACGTACGAGACGAGGCCGGCAAGTGCCAGCACGAGGACGACGAACAGCCAGTTCTGGGCCGACAGCTTCAGTCGGAACTTGCGATCGATATTGGTGGCCATCAGTCTGCCTGGTTCGAGCGAGTCGGTTGGCGGTGCAAGGGGAGGTCTGGGGCGGGGGCCGGAGCGCGGGGCGAGTCGGGGGACTCAGCCGCCGAGCCGGTCGGAATCGAGCCTGCGGATCGCGAGGATCAGGAACACGGCCGTGAACACCAGCAGGAAGATGATGTCGCCACTGTCGATCAGGCCCTTGGTGAAGCTTTCGTAGCGCCGGATCAGTGCGAGCATCAGGAACGGGCTGTCCGGGTTCGCCTGCGACATGTTCAGCAGCCACAGGCCGAGCAGCGTCGCCAGCGTGGCGGTCGCCGCGACCACCGGCTGCGCGGTCAGCGAAGAGAAGAACACGCCGACGGCGGCGAAGGCGGCGATCAGCAATGCCAGCCCCAGCGACAGCGTGCCGAGCAGTCCGAGGTCGAGGCGCCCGCCGAGGTACATCGACGCTGCCATCAGCAGGATCAGCGCGACCGACAGCATCAGGAACGAGTAGAGGCCGACGAACTTTCCGATCACGATCTGCGTCATCGACAGCGGCGCCGAGATCAGGAAGGTCATCGTCTGGTTGCGGCGCTCTTCGGCGATCAGGCGCATCGACAGCAGCGGCACGGCCATGATCAGGATCACCGCGGCTGCGCCGAAGATCGGCGCAATGATGATCTCGGTGACGCCGGGCGGGGTTTCCATCTGCATCAGCTGGGTCTGCACGGTCAGGTAGGCATCGAGCCGGGTGACCAGGATCCAGGCCATGGAGACCTGCAGGAAGGCGAGCACCACCCAGGCGAGCGGTGACGAGAACAGTGCGCGGAGTTCCTTGCCGGCAACGGTGAAGATCATCAGACGGTCTCCTCGCGGTGGGTCAGCTGCACGAATACATCCTCGATGCTGGACACTGCAGGCGCCAGCTGGAACAGGTTCCACTTGTTGTCCCAGGCCGCCTGCACGAGCGCGTCGATCGGGTCGGTGTCGGGCGCGGGTTCGACCCGGAACAGGCCGCCGCGCGCGGGTTCCACGCGGGCGACGCCGGGGACCGAAGCGAGCGCCTCGATCGGCGGCGGATTGCGCAGGCCCAGCATCAGGCTTCGCCCCTTGAACGAGCTGACGCCGCCCAGCGTGTCGGCGAACACCAGCTGGCCCTTGTGGATGATCTGCACGCGGTTGCAGACCTGCTCGACCTCGGGAAGGATGTGCGTCGACAGGATCACGCTGTGCGCGCCACCCAGTTCGCGGATCAGCGCACGGATGTCGCGGATCTGGTTCGGGTCCAGGCCCACAGTCGGCTCGTCGAGGATCACCACGTCCGGGTTGTGGATGATCGCCTGGGCGATGCCCACGCGCTGCTGGTAGCCCTTGGACAGGGCGCCGATCAGCCGCTGGCCGACATCACCGATGCCGCAGCGCTGCTTCGCGCGGTCGACGGCCGCGGAGAGTTCCTTCTTCGGCACGCGATGCAGGCGGCCGGCCAGCTGCAGGAACTCGTTCACCGTGAGGTCGCGGTACAGCGGCGGTGTCTCGGGCAGGTAGCCGATTCGCGCCTTGGCATCGGTCGGGCGTTCGAGCATGTCGATGCCGCAGATCTCGACCTGCCCTGCGCTGGGCGCAAGGTTGCCGGTGAGCATCTGCATCGTGGTCGTCTTGCCGGCGCCGTTGGGCCCGAGGAAGCCGAGCACCTCGCCGCGGTTGAGCGAGAAGCTCACCTTGTTCACCGCCACGCGTTCGCCGAACTGACGGGTGAGTTCGGTCGCGCGGACGGTCTGGTTCTGATCGGGGGCGTTCATCGATGGGCCAGTCGTGACAGTTGCGTCTGCAGGAAGGGTGTTGGCGAAGGTGGTGCGTTGCGAACGGAAGGGCAGGGTGAAAACGGCGACGCAGGAACAGGGCCGCTTGGCACCTCCCGGTGCAATCCCGGAGCTTCGGTGCATCCGCCGGTGGCCTCGTCGGCCGAACCCTTTCCGCCGTCGTGGAGGCATGCGCGACGGGCAGACAGAACACGACCGGTCGGCTTGTGACGGCGGGCAAATATACCTAAACTCTTTCGAAACATGAACATTTTCGGAAACTGCGCTCTCCGCCCTGTCACCAGCCACCTGCGCGGCCACCTGCGCGGCCACCTGCGGGGTGTGTCTCCCGGCAGGCCGGCCAGCCAGCCCCCAGTCTTTCCAGAGGCATCGGCTTTGACCCTTAAACCCCGCCTCGGTTCCGGCGCATCGATGTCAGCGCCGGCCTTTCCGCTTGCGCCGAGGTTTGCCGCCATGGTCGGCGGGTCGCTGCTCATGCTCGGAGCGGGCTTCGGGCCCGGCCTCGCCCGGGCCGGGCAGGTTCCGCCCGAGGTGGTCGCCCGAACGTGGATTGCGCAGGTCGCGTCCAGGCACGTGGCCTACGAACGGGCAGGGGACATGCTTGCGCAGTCCGCGCAGCCTCCGGCCGACCTGAAGGTCGATGCTGCGCCGGCATTCGATCCGCGCCTGCCGCGCATCGAGCTGAGCCGGCAGGTGATGTTCCAGTACCTGCTGGCGGAGATTTCCGCCCAGCGCGGCCGTTTCGATGTCGCCACCGCCGCGCTGAACGACCTGGCGAAATCGACGCGCGACCCGCGCATTGCCCAGCGCGCGGTGGAAGTCGCGCTGGGCGCCGGCGGGTTCAAGCAGGCGCTCGAGGCGGCGGCCATCTGGGTCTCGATCGACCCCGATTCGATCCAGGCGCGGCGCACGGTCGTCGCGCTGCTGCTCAACGGTGGTCAGCTGAACGCTGCGGTACCGCACCTCGAGCGCCTGCTGGTCAACGAAGGCGCCAACATCGGTGGCGGCTTCATGCAGCTGGGTTCCCTGTTTGCCAAGCAGCAGGACCGGGCGGCGGTGCTCGGCGTGGTGCGCGCGCTGGCAGCGAAGCATCCCGACCTGCGCGAGGCGCGACTCGCAGTCGCCCAGGCTGCCTGGAACTCGCAGAATCACGACCTCGCGTTGAGCGAGGTCCGGGAAGCACAGCGCATCTCGCCCGACTGGGAGCTGGCCGCGCTGTTCGAGACGCAGATCCTTGCGCGCCGCTCCAATGCCGAGGCGCTCGTCCAGCTGCAGAAGTTCGTCGACGCGAACCCGAAGGCGACCGAGGCGCGGATGAACCTGGCGCGCCTCTATGCGACCGAGCAACGCCTGCCCGAAGCGCGGCGCGAGTTCCAGCGCCTGGCCGCCGATTTCCCGGAGAACGTCGAGCTCGGGCTGGCGATCGGCCTGCTGTCGCTGCAGCTGAGCGATTTCGATACCGCCGACCAGCAGCTGAGCAAGCTGCTCGCAGGCACGCCCAAGGATCCCGACACGCTGCGCTTCTACCTCGGCCGGACCGCCGAGGGGCGCAAGCAGTTCGGCGATGCACTGAAGTGGTACCGTGCGGTCGAGTCCGGCGAGCAGCGCGTCCCGGCCCAGATCGCGGAGGCGAGCGTGCTCGCGCGCCAGGGGCGGACGAAGGAGGCGCGCGAGGTGCTGCGCCAGATCGTGCCCTCCTCGCTCGACCAGCGGGTGCAGCTGATCCTGACCGAGGCGCAGGTGCTGCGCGATGCCAAGGACTTCCAGGGTGCGTTCGACCTGCTCGCGGCGGCGCTGGCGAAGACGCCCGACACGGCAGACCTGCTGTACGACCAGGCGCTGGTGGCCGAACGGCTCGGCCGGTTCGATGTCACCGAGAAGAACCTCGCGCGGGTGATCGAGATCCGCCCGGACCATGCGCACGCATACAACGCCCTCGGCTACACGCTGGCGGATCGAAATGTCCGCCTCGACGAAGCGCAGAAACTGATCGAGCAGGCGCTCAGGCTGGCGCCCGATGACCCGTACATCCTGGACAGCATGGGCTGGGTGTTCTTCCGGATGGGCGATTCGCACAAGGCGCTCGAGTTCCTGGAGCGCGCCTACAAGCTCAAGCGCGATGCCGAGATTGCAGCCCACCTCGGAGAAGTGCTCTGGACGCAGGGGCGGCGTGACGAGGCACAGCGGATCTGGGATGAAGCGCTGAAGTCGAGTCCGGACAACGACGTGCTGCAGGGCACGGTCAAGCGCCTGCGCAAGTGAAGCACCGCAACGGATGATCGGCGCAATCGACCCTCGATACCTGGCGCCAGTGCGCACGCACCTTGCCGCAGCCGCATTGCTGGGGGCGCTGGTGATGCTGCAGGGCTGCGCCGGGCCAGGACCTGTGGCGGCTCCGGCGACGACAGTGACCGCTGTCGCCGGCGACCCCGCATTCGAACTCGCCGGGCGCCTGGCGATCCGCCAGGGCGAACAGGCGTTGTCTGCCAACCTGCGCTGGCGCTATGACGGCCTGGGCGAGGAGATGGTCATCTCGGCACCGCTCGGTGCGGGATCGGTGGAGATCGAACGCGACGCGGCCGGGGTCACGCTGCGGGCGGGCGGCAAGGTCGAGCGCGCATCCAGTGCCGAGACGCTGATGCGCGGCACGCTCGGATTCGCATTGCCGCTGGACGGGCTGCGCTACTGGGTGCGCGGCCAGACCGGGCCGGGCGACCTCGCGGTGCGTATCGTGCGCGATGCAACCGGTCGCATCGAATCCTTCCATGAATCCGGCTGGGACATCACGATCCCGGCCTTTTCGGCCGCGCCCCTGGATGCGTTGCCCAGGCGCATCGACATCGCGTCCAGCGCACTCCAGGTCCGCCTGGTGATCGATCGATGGCAGCTGCTGCCTGCCATGGCCAACCCGGCGGGCGCCGGAAAGCAGCCCTGATGGATCACGAACCCTTTCCGGTGCAACCGGATGGTCTGCGCCATTTCCCGGCGCCGGCCAAGCTGAACCTGATGCTGCACGTGGTCGGGCGTCGAGCCGACGGCTACCACCTGCTCGAGACGGTGTTCCGGTTCATCGACCATGCCGACAGCGTCGGTCTCGCGGTGCGCAGCGACGGGCGCATCGTGCGCAAGGTCGACCTGCCCGGCGTGGACGAGGCCGACGACCTGTCGATCCGGGCGGCGCTCGCCTTGCAGCGGGCGACCGGTTGCAGGCTCGGTGCCGACGTGGCGCTGGTCAAGCGCATTGCACAAGGGGGCGGGCTCGGCGGGGGCAGTTCCGATGCCGCGACCGTCCTGATCGCGCTCAATCACCTCTGGCAGACCGGCCTCTCGCGCGTCGCGTTGCAGGAAATCGGCCTTGGACTGGGTGCAGATGTGCCGGTTTTCGTGTTCGGGGAAACGGCTTTTGCCAGCGGGATCGGCGAAGAACTCGTCGCGATCGAGGCAGAACCGGCCGTCTACCTGGTGCTGGTCCCCCCGGTGCAAGTGCCCACGGGTGCAATCTTTCAGTCGCCGCATTTGACACGGGATACGCCTGCCGCGAAAATAGCGGGTTTTCTGCATCCTCATTTCCGTTTTGCACTTGCGCCGGGACGAAACGACCTGGAGCCGGTGGTGGTTGCAGGCTATCCGACAGTCGGTGAGCATCTCTCCTGGCTCAGGCAGCATGCGCCGGCGGCAATGAGCGGGTCGGGTGCCTGCGTGTTCGGGGCATTTGCCTCGGTGCCGGAAGCGCAGGATGTGTTTGCGCGCCGGCCGTCCGGCATGCAGGGTTTCATCGCGGCAGGTCTCGATCGGCATCCGTTGCACGGATTGCTTGAAAGATAGCCACCCGCAGCGACGCAAGTTTCGGCATCATCGGCATCCTCGGTATCACCTGCATCATCGATAACGACTGCCAAGAGTTTCTTGGGGAGTCGCCAAGTGGTAAGGCACCGGATTTTGATTCCGGCATTCGTAGGTTCGATCCCTACCTCCCCAGCCAGTTCAGCGACCGCCGCGCAGGCCCGACCTTCGCGGCGGTTTTTCCCTTCAACCGGCGTGTTTTCAAAGACGCGGCTCACGACTTCGCGACAGCACGGGTTGCAGCAACCGCAACTGCCGCGCGATAGAAGGATGGTCCATGGCCTATGACCGGTTGATGGTTTTCTCGGGTTCCGCCACCCGCAAGCTGGCCGAGGGGGTGGTACGCCACCTGAACATCCATCTGGGGCGCGCCAGCGTCGGGATGTTCAGCGACGGCGAGACGATGGTCGAACTGCTCGAGAACGTCCGCGGCAAGGACGTGTTCGTGCTCCAGTCCACCTGCTCGCCGGCAAACGACAACCTGATGGAACTGATGGCAATGGTCGATGCGCTCAAGCGCTCGTCCGCCGCGCGGGTCACCGCGGCCATCCCGTACTTCGGCTATGCCAGGCAGGACCGGCGGCCGCGTTCCGCGCGCGTGCCGATCACGGCCAAGGTGGTCGCCAACATGCTGCAGAGCGTCGGCGTCGATCGTGTCCTGACCATGGACCTGCATGCCGACCAGATCCAGGGTTTCTTCGACATTCCCGTGGACAACATCTACGGGTTGCCGATCCTCCTCGGCGACGTCTGGAAGCGCGACTACCAGAACCTGTGCGTGGTGTCGCCGGACACCGGCGGCGTGGTGCGCGCGCGTGCGATGGCCAGCCGCCTGGAAGCAGACCTGGTGATCATCGACAAGCGGCGGCCGAAGGCCAACGTGTCCGAAGTGATGAACATCATCGGTGACGTGCAGGGACGCACCTGCGTGATCGTCGACGATATGGTCGATACCGCAGGCACGCTGGTGAAGGCGGCGCAGGCGCTGAAGCAGGCCGGCGCACACCGCGTGGCCGCCTATTGCACCCACGCCGTGCTGTCCGGGCCTGCGATCGAACGCATCTCGGGCACGGACGACCTCGACGAACTGGTGGTCACCGACACCATCCCGCTGTCCGAGGCGGCACGGAACTGCGGCGAACGCATCCGGCAGTTGTCGGTCGCCTCGCTGCTCGCAGAGACGATCCTGCGCGTGAGCAACGAAGATTCCGTCAGTTCGCTCTTCATGGACTGACCTCCGTCACGGATCCGGGATGTCCCCGGGTCCGCTCCTGCCGGTTTCCGCCGGCGGGTTCAACCCGGCGCTCTGGTCGCGGAGCGCCTTCGCCAAGGAAACATCATGTCCCTCGAAGTCAGCGCGAAATCGCGCACAGTGCAAGGCAAGGGTGCGAGCCGCCGCCTGCGCAGCGCCGGAGTGGTTCCCGGCATCCTGTACGGCGGCACTACACCGGCTCAGTCGATCGAACTCGAGCACAAGGCGCTCTGGTTCCAGTTGAAGAGCGAAGCGTTCCACGCGTCGATCCTGACCATGGAGCTTGACGGACAGAAGCAGCAGGTCCTGCTGCGCGACGTGCAGATCCACCCGTGGCGCCAGCTGATCCAGCATGTCGACTTCCAGCGTGTCGCGCAGGACCGGGAAGTCACGATGCGCGTGCCGCTGCATTTCGTGAACGCCGAGCAGGCACAGGCGGTCAAGTTCGGTGGTGCGATCGTCACCCACATCATGAACGAGATCGAAGTCGCCTGTCTGCCGAAGTTCCTGCCGGAGTTCATCGCGGTCGACCTGTCGCAGATCAACGTCGGCCACAGCGTGCACATGTCCGACCTGCAACTGCCGGAAGGCGTCCGCCTGCCGGGCCTCGCCCGCGGCGATTCGCCGGTGGCGAGCGCTTCGATCCCGCGCGGCGCAGCCGAGGAAGACAAGGGCGGCGCGGCGGCCGCTGCATCCGCGGCCGGCGACAAGAAAGACGAGAAGAAAGAGCCCGAGAAGAAGAAGTAAGCGGGTCTTCGTCCACATCCCGGGCCCGCGTCGCTTCCCAGCACGCGGGCCTTTCTCTTCCTGTACCCCATGAAACTGATCGTCGGCCTGGGCAATCCCGGCTCCCAATACGAGCGCACCCGGCACAACGCGGGCTTCTGGCTGATCGACCGGCTCGCCCGTTCGGCCGGCACCAGCCTGCACAACGAGCCGCGCTACCACGGACTTGCCGCGCGCACGACCATCGCGGGCGAAACCTGCTGGCTGCTCGAGCCACAGACCTTCATGAACCTGAGCGGCAGGGCGGTCGCCGCGCTGGCGAATTTCTATAAGATCGACCCTTCCGACGTGATCGTCGCCCATGACGAACTCGACCTGCCGCCCGGCACCGTGAAGATGAAACTGGGCGGCGGCTTCGCCGGCCACAACGGCCTGAGGGACATCACCGCCCAGCTCGGCACCCGCGACTTCTGGCGGCTGCGGCTGGGTATCGGCCACCCGGGCGACAAGGCCCAGGTGCATTCCTATGTACTGAACGCACCGCGTGCCGAGGAGCAGGACCTGATCGACGAATCGATCACCCGCTGCCTCGCCGTGATCGACCTGATCGCGCGCGGCGACCACGAAGCAGCCATGCTTCGCCTGCACACAAAACCCCGATAATCCGGGTCAGAGACGATTTTCCCCGTGGGCACCGCTGCGTAGCTGAGGCATCCTGGAAAATCGTCTCTGACCCGGATTATCGGCACGGAGTCATACATGAGTCTCAAATGCGGCATCGTCGGCCTGCCCAATGTCGGCAAGTCCACCCTCTTCAATGCGCTGACCAAGGCGGGCATTGCTGCGGAGAACTATCCGTTCTGCACGATCGAGCCGAACGTCGGCGTCGTGGAAGTGCCTGATCCGCGCCTGGCGCAGCTCGTCGGTATCGTGAAGCCGGAGAAGGTCGTGCCGGCGGTGGTCGAGTTCGTCGACATCGCCGGGCTGGTCGCAGGCGCTTCGAAGGGCGAGGGGCTGGGCAACCAGTTCCTGGCCAACATCCGCGAGACCGATGCGATCACCCATGTCGTGCGCTGCTTCGACGATCCGAACGTGATCCACGTGTCGAACAAGGTCGACCCGCTGGCCGACATCGAGACGATCAACACCGAACTCGCGCTGGCCGACCTGGCCAACGTCGAGAAGCAGGTGCATCGCGTGTCAAAGCTCGCGCGTTCCGGCGGCGACAAGGAGGCCGCGCGGCTGCTGCCGCTGCTCGAACGCTGCCGCGCGCAGCTCGACCAGGCGAAGCCGGTGCGCGCGCTGGCGCTGGACGAGGACGAGCAGGCGCTGCTGAAGCCCATCTGCCTGATCACCGCGAAGCCGACGATGTACGTCGCGAACGTGAAGGAAGGCGGCTTCGAGAACAACGCCTACCTCGACGCTGTGCGCAGGCACGCCGAGGCCGAGAAGGCACCGGTGGTCGCGGTCTGCGCGGCGATCGAGGCCGAGATCGCCGACCTGGCCGACGAGGACCGGCAGGTGTTCCTCGCCGATCTCGGCATGACCGAGCCTGGCCTGGACCGCGTGATCCGCGCCGGCTTCAGCCTGCTCGGGCTGCAGACCTACTTCACCGCCGGCCCGAAGGAAGTGCGCGCCTGGACGGTGGCCATCGGCGCCACCGCGCCACAGGCCGCCGGCGTGATCCACACCGACTTCGAGCGCGGCTTCATCCGCGCCGAGGTGATCGCATATCCCGATTTCGTCGCACTCAAGGGCGAGCAGGCGGCGAAGGAGGCGGGGAAGATGCGGCTGGAGGGCAAGGAGTACATCGTGAAGGACGGCGACGTGATGCACTTCCGGTTCAATGTCTGACGGGCGGGGCGGATTTTGGCGGTCCTCGCGGGACCTCCTCGGAATCTCAAGCTATTGATTTTAATAGAATCGATGATCCGAAGGATGCCACCGGGTACCGTTACCAGCCGATCTGAAAGTGGGTAGCGTCGCGGGTATGGACCATTCGCCACCCCGAAAAATGGCGGGTACGGTCGCAACCCTTCGAGGCACCCATGCTCACCGATACCCAATGCCGCGCAGCCCGTCCGCGCGAGAAAGCCCACAAGCTCACCGACGGTGGTGGCCTGGTGCTGGAGGTCAAGCCCAACGGCGTGAAGGCCTGGCGCTACCGCTTCAAGCTCACTACCAACGGGGTGACGAAGGAGAGCATGTTCGCCATCGGCGACTACGCGGTGGCGCCCCGGGGCGAGACGCTCGAACAGGCCCGTGCTCGCCGCGACGGCGGTCGCTTCACGCTGGCCGAGGCCCGCGACGAGCGCACCCGGGCGCGTGACCTCGTCAAGCAAGGCATCAACCCGGCCCACGATCGCAAGCTGGCGCGCCTGCGCCGCGACAAGGACGGCGCCACGACTTTCGAGTCGGTCGCCCGCGAATGGCTGGCCCTGAAGGACTGGGAGGAGATCACCAAAGCGCGCCGGCTGAACATGCTGCAGCGGGTGGTGTTCGGCAAGATC
>JBIITW010000313.1:0-4037 GCA_044340265.1 Burkholderiales bacterium
GTTGATGCGACCCGACTTGATGTGCGGCGTGAGACCGGTGACGCCATCGACGCCCGCCATCACCTGCCCGCCCATCAGTTCGGTGGCGATCTGCGCCGAGCCCTTGTACGGAATGTGGTTGAACGAGAAGCCGGCCATCATGCGCAACTGCTCGAAGATGAGGTGGGGAAAGCCGCCCTCGCCATTGCTCGCCACCGTCAGCTTGCCCGGGTTCGCCTTGGCCCAGGCGATCATTTCAGTGAGGGTCTTGAACGGAGCGCCGGTGGCGCCGACGACCACCAGGTAATTCGCGGTGGACACGGCGATCGGGGAGAAGTCCTTCAGCGCATCGTAGGGGACGCTCTTGCTGGTATGCGGCAGCACGGCAAGGTTGCCGCCCTGCCCCGCGGCGAAGGTGTAACCGTCGGGCGCGGAGCGGGCGACGAAATCCAGGCCCAGCATGCCGCTGGCGCCCGGCCGGTTCTCGACGATCACCGGCTGGCCCAGGCGCTCGGCCATCCTGGGCGCCATCAACCGCGCCATGATGTCGGTGGTGTTGCCCGGCGGGAACGGAATGACCAGCCTGATCGGCTTGTTCGGCCAGGCCTGCGCCTGCGCCTGCACACCCATGCTGGCAGCCAATGCCGCAGCAGCGGCGAAAATCGAAAGAACGGACTTCAGTCTCACGGAAAACCCCTCCTTGGGCGAACAGGCCTGGACACCAGACCACCTGGGAAGCGGGTCACGGCGCCGGGGCCTCCGGCACCTTCCCGCGACATGTTCCTACGCAGCCGGAATGACCGGCAGCAGCACCGCGGCCGGGTGCTTCGGCCCGGTATGCAGCGTCACCTTGCCGCCGAAGATGGCCGGCGGACGGTCGGTCTCGTCATCATGGACGAAAGGCCCGCAGCCTTTCATCGGGTTCTTCATGTTCGACAGCACCGCCGCTTCGCCTTCGTACTCGTAATCCTTGCCGCGGATGCTGAGGACCATGCTGTAGCCCCTGGGCACGACGATGCAGGTCGGCCAGATCTCGACGTCGAGCTCGTAGACTTCGCCCGGGGTGAGCAGCTGCTTTTCACGGTGGGTGTGATACGGCCGGTAGGGCAGCGAGCGCGCCGCATCGAGTTCGCGGTGGGACGCGCGAAGCCAGCCCTGGGCAACGGGCGTGTGCGGATCGAGCGCCCCCTGGAACACCACTTCCTTGCCGGCCGGATCGAACACGCGCAGCACCGCGAAGATGTCCGCATCCACGGTCGAGGAAGACACGAACAGCTTGAGCGCGATCGGACCGGTGATCTCGGTGGCCTGCTCGAGCGGGCCCGTGGAGAAGGCAGCGCCCTCGCCCATCGCCTCGTAGGTGTACGTCGCATCGGCAACCGGGGCCTTGTCCGACAGGCGCATGCCGGCAGGATCAAGGTAGAACCGGGTCCATCGGGTGCGCGCGAGCGGCCATTCGCGCTCGGCACGCTCGACGAACTTCTCGCCCGGATGGCGCACTTGCAGCAGCACCGTGGGTTGCCTGTCCCAGCCGTTGTCGATGCCTTTCAGGAAATGGTCGAAGAAGCGCTTCTGCAGCCCGACGCCATAGTCGGTGTAGAACGGCGCCCAGTGCGAACCGCCATGCACTTCCAGCCATTTCTGCTTCGAAGCCGCCCCGGCATAACCCTCGAAATTGCCCCGGGGGTGCAGCCCCTGCCCGCCCCAGTTCGCCGCCGACAGCACCGGCACCGTGACCCGCGACAGGTCGGCACTGCGCTCGCGATACCACTCGGTATCGGTCTCGCGCTCGAGCACCGCGCGCCACATGTCTTCGCGGTTCTTCTCCAGTTCGGCCTCGCTCAGCGTCTCCGGGCCGCAGGCAAGTTCGCCGGTGACCGGATGCTTCCTGCCGCGCTCGCCGACGCCGTGCTGCACCGTCTTGACCTGCATCTCCTGCCAGTTCTTGCGGAAGGTGCAGGCGATGCCGCCATGCCGGTGCGACTCGCGGTAGGCATCGTTCCAGCCCTCCCAGGCGCAGATCGCAGCCAGGTGCGGCGGCTGGGAAGCGGCCACACGCCACTGATTGCTCGCGTAGTACGAAATGCCGTTGAGCCCGACCTTGCCGTTGCACCAGGGCTGTATCGCTGCCCACTCGATGCACAGGTGGAAGTCACGCGTCTCGCGCGCATTGTTGTGCGCGAGGTATCCCGGCGAGCGTCCGGCGCCACGGGAGTCGACGCGGATGCAGACATAACCATCAGGCACCCATTTCTCCGGATCGACCACCTCCCAGTTCTGGTACTGGTTGGTCGAGCCGGCGAGCACGTCCGGATTCTCTCGCGCCATGATGTCCCAGGCGGTCTTGTAGCCTTCCTGGAAGGACAGGCCCTTGCCATAGGGACCGTAGGTCATCAGCACCGGGTAACGGCCCTCGGCGATCGGCCGGAAGATGTCTGCGCGCAGCATCAGGCCGTCGTCCATCGTGATGGGCACATCCCAGTCGATGCGCATGCCGTCGCGGATCTCGGATTTGAACGCGGTCATGTTCGGGTTGCTCCTGTCTTTGCTGGGTCTGCGCGAATTCGCCTGGAGGCATGGCATCCGGGGCAACAATGGCGCGAGATCGAGCGTGACGCCCGCCGCGCCGGGTCCGCATCGACGGACCGGTGCCTCAGGCCGCAACGGCCTGGTCCGGGTCTTCCACCTGCGCCTCCCCACCAGATTCCGGCCTGCGCTCTTGCGGGCGCAGTACCAGCATGCAGCGAATCATCTGGAACGCAGTCTAGGGTGCCGCGGTGCCAGCCGTCAATGCAGCGACGCGCCTGCGCGTGTCAGCCCTTGAGCAGGATCTCGTGCACGGCTTCGATGACGCGCGACTGCTGGTCCTCGAGCCCGATCCACAGTGGCAGTCGCACCAGCCGGTCTGCAAGATCGGTCGTCAACGGCAGTTCAGCCGCAGCGCGGGAGAAGCGCATTCCGCCGGGGGAACTGTGCAGCGGCACGTAATGCGACACCGCGTTGATGCCTTGCAGGGCAAGCCGGCCGATGAAGTCCAGCCGTGCCATGCGCGCCGGCAGCAGGATGTAGTACATGTGCGCGTTATGGGTGCATTCCGCCGGCACCGAAGGGCGCCGCAGATGGCCGGACGCTTCCAGCCCCTGGAACGCACGATGATAGACATCCCACAACGCCAGCCGCCGGGAAGTGATCTCGTCGGCCGCCTGCATCTGGCCCCACAGGAAAGCCGCGGTCATTTCCCCGGGCAGATACGATGAACCGATGTCGACCCACGAGTACTTGTCGACCTTCCCCTCGAGGAAATCCGTCCGGTTGGTTCCCTTGTCGCGAATCAGCCGGGCACGGCGGGCCAGCGCAGGGTCGTTCACCAGCAGCGCGCCCCCCTCGCCCGACATGATGTTCTTCGTTTCATGGAAGCTCAGCGTGCCCATCTGGCCGATGCTGCCCAGCGCCCGGCCGCGATAGGACGCCATCGCACCCTGCGCCGCATCCTCGATCACCAGCAGGCCGTGGCGCGCGGCAATCGCCATCACCGTGTCCATCTCGCAGGCCACACCCGCGTAATGGACGACGACGATCGCACGGGTGCGCTGGGTGATCGCGGCTTCGATCTTCGTTTCGTCGATGTTCAGCGTGTCCGGCCGGATGTCGACGAACACCGGCACACCGCCGCGCAGCACGAATGCATTGGCGGTGGACACGAACGTGTAGGACGGCATCACGATCTCGTCGCCCGGGCCGATGTCGGCCAGGATCGCCGCCATTTCGAGCGCCGCGGTGCATGAATGGGTCAGCAACGCGGCTCGACAGCCGGTGCGGCGCTCGAGCCATTCGCTGCACAGAGACGTGAAATGCCCATCGCCCGCCAGCTGCAGGCGCCGATGGGCTTCGCGAACGTGGTCGAGCTCGGTGCCGACCATGAACGGCCGGTTGAACGGAATCGGCGGCAATGCAGCGACAGGCTCGCTGCGCTCGAGGACGGGAGGAGGGATCGATGTCATCGTCGCTCTTTCACTCAATGGCGCAGCCGGGATCGCCGGCCACATGGATCCGGATGT
>JBIITW010000314.1:0-4034 GCA_044340265.1 Burkholderiales bacterium
GGTCCTCGAGGTGAAGCACAAGATCACGCAGATGGCCGCCGGCAGGACACGCCCGGCCGCCATCGACTGACCCGGAGCCGCTTCCATGTTCGAGACCGCCCTGACCGCTGCCGCCATGCCGGACGCCCTGCTGCTCGCGCGCATCCAGTTCGCGGCCAACATCACGTTCCACATCCTGTTCCCGACCATCACCATCGCGCTGGCCTGGGTGCTGCTGTTCTTCAAGCTGCGCTTCAATGCCACCGGCGACGCGAAGTGGATGGATGCGTACTATTTCTGGGTGAAGGTGTTCGCACTGACCTTCGCGCTGGGCGTGGTCAGCGGCATCACCATGAGTTTCCAGTTCGGCACCAACTGGCCAGGCTTCATGGAGACCGTCGGCAACATCGCCGGGCCGCTGCTCGCCTACGAGGTGCTGACCGCCTTCTTCCTCGAGGCGACCTTCCTCGGCATCATGCTGTTCGGCTACCAGCGGGTCGGCAACCGGATGCATACCGTCGCCACGGTGCTGGTCGCGGTCGGCACCTCGATGTCGGCGTTCTGGATCCTGGTGCTCAACTCCTGGATGCACACGCCGGCCGGCTTCGAGATGATCGACGGCAAGGCACATGCGACCGACTGGCTCGCGATCGTGTTCAACCCGTCGCTTCCGTATCGCCTCACGCACATGATGATCGCCTCCGGCCTGACCGTCGCCTTCCTGGTCGCCGGGATCAGCGCGTGGCGACTGCTGCGTGGCGACCGCACCCCTGCCGTGATGGCGACGCTGAAGGTCGGTGCATGGCTCGGCGCCCTGCTCATCCCGGTACAGATCGTGGTCGGGGACCTGCATGGATTGAACACCCTCGAGCACCAGCCGGCGAAGATCGCGGCGATCGAGGGCATCTGGGAGACCGAACGCGGCGCGCCGCTGCTGCTGTTCGCCCTGCCCAATGCCGAGACGCGCAGCAACGATTACGCCATCGGCATACCCAACCTCGCCGCGCTGATCCTGACCCATGAATGGGACGGCGAGCTCAAGGGGCTGTCCGAGTTCGACGGTGTCCATCCGCCGGTGGCACCGGTGTTCTGGGCGTTCCGGATCATGGTCGGCACCGGCCTGCTGATGCTGGCCGTGTCCTGGCTCGCGGCATGGCACCTGCGGCGAAGCGGCACGGTGCCGCTGCCGCTGGCACGCGTGCTGGTCGCGATGACGTTCTCGGGCTGGGTGGCGACGGTGTCGGGGTGGTACGTGACCGAGATCGGGCGCCAGCCCTGGCTGGTGCAGGGCGTGCTGGCCACCGCCGATGCGGCATCCGCGGTCCCCACCGCGGCGGTGGCGACGACGCTCGCCCTCTACCTGACCCTGTACGTCCTGCTGCTGGCCGCCTACATCGGCGCCGTCTTCCACCTCGCACGCAAGGGCGACCGGGCCAGTGCACCGGGCACGCCGGCGACCGGGGCGCCGGTGGCCGGCGGCGTGCGCGCCTGACATGGACTACACGATCCCCGACCTGTCGACGCCGGCCGGCTGGCTGCCGCTGGTGTTCCTCGCGCTGATGGGCATCTCGATGCTCGCCTACGTGGTGCTCGACGGCTATGACCTTGGTGTCGGACTGCTGCTGCGCTACGCGGACGATGCAGACAAGGACCGGATGATCGCGTCCATCGGCCCCTTCTGGGATGCCAACGAGACCTGGCTGGTGCTCGGCGTCGGCCTGATGCTCACCGCCTTTCCGCTCGCGCATGGCGTGGTGCTGTCCGCGCTCTACCTGCCGGTCGCGGCAATGCTGATCGGCCTCACGCTGCGCGGGGTGGCGTTCGAGTTCAGGGCCAAGGCCGACGCCGGCCACAAGCACCGATGGAACCTCGCCTTCTTCGCCGGCTCGCTGCTGGCGACCTTCGCCCAGGGCACGATGCTCGGCTGGTACATCCTGGGCTTCGACCCGGGCACCGGCAGCCTGCTGTTCGCGACCTTCACCGGCTTCGCCCTGTGCGCCGGCTACGGACTGCTCGGCGCGACCTGGCTGATCCTGAAGACCGAGGGCGAACTGCAGGTGCGCGCGGTGCGCTGGGCACGCTCGACGCTGTGGGCGACGGCCGCCGGCGTGGCGGCGATCTCGGTCGTGACGCCGATGGTCAGCGCGCGCATCTTCGAGAAATGGTTCAGCCTGCCCCAGGTGATCGGCCTCGCGCCAATCCCGCTGGCGACTGCCACGCTGTTCCTGGTGATCGCCAGCTTCCTGCACCGGCTGCCCGCACCCGAGGATCGCTGGTGCTGGGTGCCCTTCGCCGCGACCGTCGGCGTGTTCATGCTCGCCTTCATCGGCCTCGCCTACAGCCTGTTTCCCTACCTGGTCGTCGACCGGATCACCATCTGGCAGGCGGCCAGTGCACCCGAGTCGCTGATGATCATCCTGGTCGGTGCGGCGATCGTGCTGCCGACCATCTGCGGCTATACGTTCTATGCGTACCGCGTGTTCAGCGGCAAGGCGCGCGAGCTGACCTACCTCTGAAGCGGATGCTGCGGCCGCCTTCGATCACAACGCATCCACCGGCAGCTTGAGGTAGCGCACGCCATTGGCTTCCGGCGGCGGCAGTTCACCGGCGCGGATGTTGACCTGGATCGCCGGCAGGATCAGCGTCGGCATGGACAGCGTGGCATCGCGCCGCTCGCGCATCGCGATGAACTCCGGCCCGGTGATGCCGTCATGCACATGGATGTTGCGCGCTCGCTGCGCCTCGACCGTCGTCACCGGACAGGGCCCGCGTCCGTCCGGCGGATAGTCGTGGCACATGAACAGCCGGGTCTGCGCCGGAAGATCGAGCAGGGAACGGATCGACCGGTACAGCGTGGCTGCATCGCCGCCGGGAAAATCGCAGCGGGCCGTGCCCACGTCCGGCGGGAACAGCGTATCGCCGAGGAACACGGCATCGCCGACGCAGTAGGCGGCGTCCGCCGGCGTATGGCCCGGGACGTGCATCACGACGGCATCCAGGTCGCCGATGCGGAATACCTCGCCAGGTTCGAACAGATGGTCGAACTGGGAGCCGTCGGTGGCGAAGCCTTCGCCGAGATTGAACACCTTCGAGAACACCGATTGCACGGTACGGATCGCGGCACCGATCGCGATGCGCCCGCCCAGGCGCTCGCGCAACCAGGGCGCGGCACTGAGATGGTCGGCATGGGCATGGGTCTCGAGGATCCAGTCCACCTGCAGCGACAGGCGTTCGACCGCGTCCACCACGCGCTGTGCGGACGCATGTGAGGTACGGCCCGACTTCGGATCGAAGTCGAGCACCGGATCGATGATCGCGCAACGGCTGCCCGCACCGGCATGGACGACATGGGTGAAGGTACAGGTCACCGGGTCGAACAGGGACTCTACCTGCGGCACGGTAACGGCGTTCATGTCCATCGCGGTCTCCTCGTCGGCCGCAGCCTTTGGTTTTCTCAGCGCCCTGCCTTCATCGGGCAGGTCCTGATGCCCAGCAGGGTGTAAGCCGGGCAGGACCCGGCCAATGCGGTGGCCAGTGGCACCAGGCCGATGAGGCCGAACCAGCGGGCACTGCCTTCCAGCAGGAACAACAACGACAGGATACCGAGCCCGGCCGCGATGCGCAGGGCCTTGTCGATCGAACCGACGTTCTTTTCCATCTCGTGTCTCCTTCGATTGATGAAGCGGATGGGACAAGCCTGCGCGCATGGCGGCGTGCAGTCGGTGACCGCAGTCACCGAACACCTGTATCGCCGGCGCCGGGCGGCGCTGCAGGTTTCAGTCAGCGGCAGCCGCAACCTTGCGCAGCCGCGCCGGATCGATGATCTCGATGCGTTCCCGCGACAGACGCACCAGTCCATCGTCCGAGAAATGGTGCAGCAGCCGGGTGACCATCTCGCGCACGCTGCCCAGTTCATCGGCGATCGACTGATGGGTGACCTGCAGCACCTGGCCGCGGCCGAGCAGCAAGGCCGCCAGCCGCTGGTCCAGCCGATGGAAGGCCACGGCTTCGACCAGCTCCATGAGTTCGCCCAGGCGCGACGAGAACAGGGCAAA
>JBIITW010000315.1:0-4032 GCA_044340265.1 Burkholderiales bacterium
CGTGGTGCCGCCCACCTGCAGCCGTTCGCCGTGCGCGAACACGCGATCGGGCGTGAAGGTCTGGTCCTGGTTCGAATGCGGCGGCGGCGGCATGCCGATCAGCGTCGCGCCGGTGGCCGCCTTGAGCGCAGCCGCCGCCGGCGAGTGGTCGAGATGGGTGTGCGTGCAGAGGATCCAGCGCAGCCGCTGCCCGACCTGCTCGAGCAGTGCTTCGACATGGCTGTCGATCGCCGGCCCCGGATCGATCACCGCGAGGTCGCCCGATTCCGCATCGCCCACCACGTAGCTGTTGGTGCCGGGGCCGGTCATCATCCCCGGGTTGGGCGCGACCAGCCGGCGCACGCGCCGCGACAGCACGGTGAGCACGCCCGGCGTGGTCTGGCTGCAGATCGCCTCCGAGCCGGACGGATTCACCCACTGCGCCTCGTCATAGCCGGGCTCTCCGGGCAGGATGCGCAGCACTTCGCCGTTGCGACAGATCACCCAGGGCAGCTGCGCGCGGATGTCGCCGCGCGCGCGCACGCCTTCGAGCGCCTGCGCCGTGGTGGCATAGCCGGCCAGCATCTCGAGCGTCTTGATCGTCGGGAAGCGCAGCATCAGTTCGCCGCGCGACTGCATCGCGAGTGCATCGGACGGCGTGATCCAGAGCTGGCTCACGCTCTCGATGTCGTCATGCAGGCTGGCCTGGTTCTCGGGCACGGCCGCCACGAAGAACCGGGTGTCGTAGCGCTTCTTCTCGGACACCGGCGTGATCCAGTGGCTGAGGTAGGCGATGCGGTCGGTGGCCAGTTGCAGCGACTCTGAGGCGCAGACCTCGGCGAGCGTGCGCTTGCGGTCATGCACCGCATGCCGGTGCGCGGCGAAGCGCGTCTCTTCCAGCGATGGCTGCAGGTCGAGCAGGTGTCCGGCGGGCTCGTAGCCCAGCAGCAGCCCGGCCTCCTCGAAGGTCTCGCGGATCGCGGCCACGTAGTACGCAAGGCCGCCACGCTCGAGCGACAGGCGCGCGCTCGCCGACGCATCATCGAGGCCGATGCAGCGTGCGGCGATGTCCGGCGCACCGTCGGTGGCGTCCACGCCGCCGCCGGGGAAGACGAAGGCGCCGGCCATGAAGTCCAGGTGCGGGCTGCGCTGGAGCAGCAGCACTTCCGGGCCACGCGCGGTGTCGCGCAGCAGCACCAGCGTGGCAGCCGGGCGCGGCACGGCAGGGTTGGTGCCGGCAGCGCGGGCAGGTAGAGCTGATGTGGTCATTGCAGGTCCGTCATTGCGGTTTCGCAGCCATCGAGAAGAACGCCGACAGCTGGGTGAGGCTGGTGCGCACATGCACGACCGCGGGCCCGTCGAAGGCCAGTGCTTCTGCCACCCGTGCGTCGACGGCATCGGCCGCATCGATGGTGAACGCCGCGGCGCCGAACGAAGCGCCCCAGCGGGCGAAGTCCGGATTGTGCAGCCGGGTACCCGATACGCGGCCGGGGAACCGCTTCTCCTGGTGCAGCCGGATGGTGCCGTAGGAACCGTTGTCCGCGATGAAGATCTTCGGCCTGGCGCCATGCTGCACGGCGGTGGCCAGTTCATTGCCGGTCATCATCACGCAGCCATCGCCGACCAGCGCCACCACCTGGCGGTCGGGGAAACGCAGCGACCAGGCCATTGCGCCGGGCACGCCCATGCCCATCGCACCGGCCATCGTGCCCGACATCCGGCGCTCGCCGCGGAACATGAAGTAGCGCTGCGTCCAGGTGTTGAAGTTCCCGGCATCGACCACCAGCACGCCGTCGTCTGCCATCTGCCGGTCGAGCGCGGCCACGACATGGCCGAACGACACGCCGTCTGCGGGCGTCGCAGGATCGAACCGCCGGATCTTCTGCAGGTAAGCCTGCAGCGAGTCCACCCAGTCTTCGCGCGGATCGGGCCGCGCCGGCAGGTGCCGCGCAAGCGCCTCGAGGAAGTCGACCGGATCGGCGATGCAACGCAGTTGCGGCTGGTAGACCCGCGCCGCCGCTTCCGCATCCGGGTAGACATGGATCATCGGCTGTTCCGGCACCGGCGAGCGCGGGAAGGTGAAACCCTGGGTCGGTACGTCGCCCAGGTCGGTGCCCACCGCGAGCAGCAGGTCGGAACGCTCGAGCACCGCGATCTGCTCGGCCGGGATCTTGAACCCGAGTTGCGCCGCATAGAGTCGATCGGCATTCGGGAAGATGTCCTGCTGGCGGAACTCCACCACCACGGGCACGCCGAAGCCGTGCGCCACGGCCGACAGCGCGATGCGCCCGCGCGGCGTGTTGAGCAGCGTGCCGGCGATCAGCAGCGGGCGTTCGGCCGCGACCAGTTGCGCAGCCACCGCGCGCACGGTGTCCGGGTCGACCGCCAGCCCGGCCGTCGCGGCCACCGTGGCGTCGAACGCGCCAGCCTCCGCTTCGAACCCTTCGAACACGTCTTCCGGCACGGCGATCACCACCGGGCCGGGCCGGCCCGAAGTGGCGATGTCGATCGCACGGGCGACGGTCTCGAGCAGCTTCGACGGGTCGTCGACCTGCGTCGCCCACTTCGCCAGGTCGCCGAAGGTCTGGCGATAGTCGACTTCCTGGAACGCATGCCGGCCAAGCTCGTCGCGCGACACCTGACCGCAGATCATCACCAGCGGCAGTGCGTCATGCATCGCCGAGTGGATGGCGATCGAACCGTTGGTCGCCCCCGGGCCGCGACTGACCAGGAACAGGCCCGGCCTGCGCGTGGCCTGGGCATCGGCCAGCGCCGCGAAGCCCGCACCGGACTCGTGCCGGCAGACCACGAGTTCGATCGGCGAATCGATCAGGGCATCGAGCAGCGGCAGGTAACTCTCGCCCGGGACGCAGAACGCGCGGTCGATGCCGCGCGCGGCGAGCAGTTCGACCAGCGCGCGCGCGACCGGCGCGGGCGACGCACTCAGCGACGCTTCCATCAGGTGTTCCAGGCGCCAATGACCAGCCGCACCTTGCCGCTGATGCCGGGCTTGCCACCGCTGTCGAACGGGATCTGCACCTGCACCTTGCCCTCCTTCAGCCTGCGATAGGACATCTCGGTGGCAGCGACGCCGATCGAGTCGCTCTGCCAGCTGTACTTCAGGCTCCAGTCGCCACCGGCCGCCGACGGCGGAACCATCTCGACGATCGCCGTGTCGCGGAACAGGTAACCGCCTTCGTAATGCTGGTCGGGCCAGAACACCTTCTCGACCTGGTAGTCGGGCACGCGTACGCCGTCGGCACCCGTCCGCGGCTTCCAGTCGGGGTCGAGGATGTCGAGTCCGTTCTCGTAGACCGTGCGATAGCCGAAGTCGGCGGCCAGCCGCAGCACCGGCGACTCGAACACGAACTTCTTCGCCGGCGTGGACTTGTCGATGTTCGCGCGGTAGACGGTCGAGCCGACGTTGAAGCCGCAGAACGGATCGGCTGCGGTCTCGTTGCGCTCGTCCTCGGTCATCGCGTAGCCACGCACGTAGATGATCGGATGGCCTGCCGGGCCCATGGTTTCCTCGCTGCGCGAAAAAGGATGCGGCGATGGTGCACCGCGCCCGCAGACCTTGCAATCGTCGACAGGCACCGCCTTCGATCTGCCGGCCGTCGACCGGTTCAACCGCCGCTGCGCCGCTTGCGCGTGCGCCAGGCCCAGACCACCTTCAGGTACCAGAGCCCGGACACCACGGCATAGGTGAGCAATCCGATGACGACCGCCAGGATCGAGAGCCCGACCACCAGCGGCTTGCCCACGCCAGTCACGTGGCGCCACATCCGTTCCAGCCATGGCTCGCCCGGGCGCACCGCTGGCTCGGCATCCGGGTCGGCCACGGCGGGTGGCGGACGGTCCGGCTCGCCCAGCACGAAGCTGCCCAGGCGCCATGCAACGAAGTACACCGGCCCGAAGGTGATGGGATTGGTCACCAGCGTGCTGGCGATCGCGGTCGGCACGTTCGCGCGCAGCACGACCGCCGCCCCGGCTGCCAGCGGGATCTGCGCAATCGGCACCAGCAGCCCGAAGAACACCCCGAGCGACATGCCC
>JBIITW010000130.1:0-13605 GCA_044340265.1 Burkholderiales bacterium
GGCTGGCTGCGCGATTGATCCGTTCGGACTAACGGGACGAGCCGTGTGTGCACAACATCACCCGCGCTTCGCGTGATGGTTCACGGCGTATCTCCCGGCGGGAATGGAGAATCGCAGTCAACGCATGCAGGCAGAGGGCCGCGATCCGGGCCCGCCGCGCATGTCCTGCCGACCATCGAAAACGGAGCCGCCCATGTTCCCTGCAAACATCCCGTTGCCGCACGCAGCCCTGCGCACCCTCGCTGCCGTCCTTTGCCTTGCGGCCACGCTGTCGGTCAGTGCCCCGACACACGCTGCCCTGGTGCAGACCTCGTTCGCCAACGGGGCCCTCGACATGACACTGAACCGTCCGGGGCAGTCCGGCCAGTCGGTCAGGGTGGGCGGCTTCACCGGCATGGTGAACGGCTCGGCCTTCCTGTCGTACTGCATCGAACTGGCACAGAGTTTTTCGTTCGGCACCAGCTACAAGAACTACGCCGTGGTGCCGTTGGCGAGTGCACCGAACACTTCACCGATGGGTGCGTCCAAGGCCATGGACCTGGCGCTGCTGGTCGGCAAGAACTTCGCCGACAGCTTCAGCAGCACGGTGAAGACGGCTGCGATGCAGATCGCCATCTGGGAGATCGTCCACGAAACTGCTGCCACCTACAGCGTCACCGGCGGCTTGTTCAACGTGAATGCAGGCAATGCGAACGTGAATGCGGCACGTACCCTGGCAAACACCTGGCTTGCCGAGTTGCCCGGCCTGACGGCCACGGCGCCGATGGTCGCGTTCGGCAGCCCGACCAACCAGGACTTCATCACAGTGGTGCCGGTGCCGCCGAGCGTGGCCTTGTTCGCGGGCGGATTGTTGTTCGGGATCTGGAGCACGCGTCGTCGCAAGGCGTGAGTTTTTGCCTGCATGAACAGGCAGGTGGCCCGGGTCATCCCCGGCACATGTCTCCAGGCTGGAATCATGGGTCCGAAAGGACCCATTTTTCGTCGCCGATAGTCCGATCGGACTAACCCCGCCCTGCGCCGGGTCTTCCATTTTTCGGCGTCGATCAGGATACTCATTCCATCCGGATCGACCCCGATCCAACCTCGCAGATATGGAGCCCGAGATGCCCGAGTCATTCGTTGCAGGAAAGTCGACCTTCCGGTCGCGTTTCGTCCGCACCTTCGCGACCATTGCGCTGGCGGCCGGTGTCTTCGGTGCGAGCGCGCCTGCCTCTGCCGACTTCCTTCGTCAGACCGACTTCGCAAACGGATCGGCCACGCTGACCGTCACCAGCCCGGCGCTGAACGGCAGCACCAACGTCGGTGGTTTCAAGGGTTTCTACAGCGCGACCTCGGGTGCGCTGCTGAGCAGCCCGCTGCTCAGTTACTGCATCGAACTGGCACAGAACTTCGCCTTCAACACCACGTACACGGACTATTCGACCGTGCCGGTGGCCAGCGCTCCGAACACGATCCCCGGCGGGATGAACACGACGAAGGCCACCAACCTCGCCATGCTGTTCGGCAATGGCCGCTTCGCAGACAGCTTCACCAGCACGACCAAGAGCGTCGCGATGCAGCTGGCAATCTGGGAGATCGTCTACGAGACCGCCGGCGCCGCCTACAACGTGACCAGCGGTGCATTCAGCACGGCTGCGTCGGGCATCACGACGCAGGCCAACAACTATCTGGCCGCCATGGGTCTCGGCCAGGCTGCCCAGATCGCTGCGCTGACCAGCCCGGGCCAGCAGGACTTCATCACCGTCGTGCCGGTACCGCCGAGCGCCGCCCTGCTGGGCACGGGTCTGCTGTTCGGCCTGTGGACGATGCGCCGCCGCCGCAGCCAGGCCTGAGGCCCAGGCGGCAGACGGACTGCGAATTCGTCCGCTCTGCTGCTGAAACCGCACGCGGCGCGAGCCGGGACCGGAAACGAATCGCCCCTCAGGGGGCGATTTTTTTTCCGTTAGCGTTTGCGGGCACGATCCTTGGTAGCGGGAAGCCTGCGACGCGGGCAGCGGGGTACGCGACGGGACTCAGGTGCCCGCAGCTTCTCGTGCGTGTCATGCAGCCTTGGTATCGTTCCTGCTTTCGGATATTCACGAGCCTGCGCAATATGGCACCGTGGGGATGCCAAGTGCGTCCCCGCCGTATTGGCCTGCAACGACTTAGACTCCATGGGGTCGTTGGTTGCAGCGCCCCGTCCGCCCGGCGCGCCCGGAGCGGGTGCGATCACGCGAACACTGAAGAATTGCAGGATTGCTGACTAGTCGAGGTTTTCAGATGACCATTCATCCCGTTGTCCTGTCCGGTGGTTCGGGCACCCGTCTGTGGCCGTTGTCGCGCGAGGCGCTGCCCAAGCAGTTCCTCAAGTTCCAGGGTGACCACAGTCTTCTGCAGGCGACGATCCTGCGCACGGCCGGGCTGGCCGATGCCAGCGCCCCGACTATCCTGGCCAACAATGAGCACCGATTCCTGATCGCGCAGCAGTTGCAGGAAATCGGCGTCTGCGCCCGCGACATCGTGCTCGAGCCGATCGCCCGCAACACCGCGCCGGCGCTCGCGGTTGCGGCGCTGAGCATCAGCGCACAGGATCCGTCCGGGTTGATGCTGGTGCTGCCGTCCGACCACATGATTCCCGATGCCGCCGCCTTCCAGGCCGAAGTGCTCGCCGCCGTGCCCGCAGCGCGTGCCGGACATCTGGTCACCTTCGGCATCCGTCCCCGCTGGGCCGAGACCGGCTACGGCTACATTGCCTGCGGCAAGGCGCTGCCGGGTGACGATGCCTGCAGCGCAGTCGCCCAGTTCATCGAGAAGCCCGATGCTGCGCGTGCCGAGCGGTTCGTCGCCGAGGGCAGCTACTTTTGGAACAGCGGCATGTTCCTGTTCCCGGCGAAGGTCTTCCTGTCCGAACTCGAGCGGTTGCAGCCTGCGCTGCTGGCGGCGTGCCGCCAGGCGCTGGCCGAAGGACAGCGCGACCTCGACTTCACCCGGCTGTCGCTGCCCGCGATGGAGCGCTGCCCGTCGATTTCGGTCGACTATGCGGTGCTGGAACACACCGCGCTGGCCGCCGTGCGCCCGGTCGACTATGAATGGTCTGACCTGGGCTCGTGGAAGGCCCTCTGGGACGTCGGCCAGAAGGACGAGCATGGCAACGTGACCCATGGCGAGACGGTGCTCGAGGACGTGCGCGACAGCTATTTCTATTCCGACAGCCGGCTGGTCACGGCCATCGGCGTCGAAGGCATCGTGGTCGTCGAAACGCCGGACGCCATCCTGGTCTCGCACCGGGAAAGCGTGCAGGGCGTGCGCAAGATCGTCGACAAGCTGAAGGCGCAGAAGCGGACCGAAGGGATCATCCACCGCAAGGTGCATCGTCCCTGGGGTACCTATGAATCGGTCGACGAGGGCGAACGGTTCCAGGTCAAGCGCATCACCGTCAACCCGGGCGCGAAACTTTCGATGCAGATGCATCACCATCGCGCCGAGCACTGGATTGTCGTGCGCGGGACGGCACGGGTGACGCGCGGTGAAGATGTCGTGATGCTTACCGAAAACGAATCGACCTACATCCCGCTGGGCGTGAAGCACCGTCTTGAGAATCCCGGCCGGATACCGCTCGAGCTGATCGAGGTGCAATCGGGCACATACCTGGGTGAGGACGACATCGTCCGCTTCGAAGACACCTACAATCGCAGCTGAGTCCGATGCAGCGGATCGGCGCATTGAACCGAGGAGATTCACCATGAAGCGCGAGATCACCAAGGCCGTGTTTCCGGTCGCCGGCATGGGCAGCAGGTTCCTGCCTGCCACCAAGGCCAGTCCGAAAGAGATGCTGCCGGTCGTCGACAAGCCGCTGATCCAGTACGCGGTCGAAGAGGCGGTCGCGGCCGGCATGACCGAGATGATCTTCGTCACCGGCCGCAACAAGCGGGCGATCGAAGACCATTTCGACAAGGCGGCCGAACTCGAGGCGGCGCTCGAAGAGCGCGGCAACCAGAAGCTGCTGGCGACGGTGCGCGGGATCCTGCCCGCCGGTGTCCACTGCGTGTTCATCCGCCAGCCCGAAACCCTCGGCCTCGGCCATGCCGTGCTGTGCGCGCGTCCGCTGGTGGGCGACGAGCCGTTCGCGGTGATCCTGGCCGATGACCTGATCGACGCGAAGCCGTCGGTGATGACGCAGATGGTCGAGCGCTACAGCTACTACCGGCGCTCGGTGATCGGCGTACAGAACGTTGCGCGCGAGGACACCGATCAGTACGGCATCGTGCGCTGTGGCTCGGCGCTGAACGATGTCCACCAGATCGATGGCATCGTCGAGAAGCCCAAGCCCGCCGAGGCGCCGTCCACGCTCGGCGTGGTCGGACGCTACATCCTTTCACCGCGCATCTTCGATCATCTCGCCACCGCGCGGCCGGGCAAGGGCAACGAGATCCAGCTGACCGACGCGATCGCCTCGCTGCTCAAGCAGGAACAGGTCCTGGCCTACCAGTTCCAGGGCACGCGATACGACTGCGGTTCGAAGATCGGCTATCTCAAGGCGACGATCGCGTTCGCGATGAGCCACCCCGATGTCAGCGAGGAGTTCATCGAGCACCTCCGGGGCGTCGCGGCCAGCCTGCCCGCCAGCGATCGCGATCGCGCTGCCGCCTGATCCGGCATCCCGACCGCCCGCCGGCGCGCCGGTCGTTGCAGCGGACGCACCGCCGCAGGTGCGCCTGCTGTCGCGACTGCGACAGCCCGGGTCGTCGGCGATCGCCTGGGCCCGCCGCCTCGCCTGCATCGCAGCCCTCGCCCCGCTCGCGCACCTCGCGGTCGGCGCGGTCATCGGGACGCTTGGCGCCAATCCGATCGAGGTGATCACGCGCGCCACCGGCGAGTGGACGCTGATCCTCCTCCTGGTGACGCTGGCGGTCACGCCACTGCGCCGCCTGACCGGGCTGAACTGGCTGTTGCGGCTGCGCCGGATGCTGGGCCTGACGGCCTTCTTCTATGCCTGCCTGCACCTGGTGACCTATCTCTGGCTCGACCAGTTCTTCGACCTCGCGGCGATCGTGAAGGACATCATCAAGCGTCCCTTCATCACCGCCGGGTTCACCGCATTCCTGCTGCTGCTGCCGCTCGCGATCACCTCGACCGACGCGATGGTGCGCAGGCTGGGCGGCCGCCGCTGGCTGGCGTTGCACCGGCTCGCCTACCCCGCAACGGCCATCGGCGTGCTGCACTACTGGTGGCTGGTGAAGGCGGACGTGAGCGAACCGTTCTTCTACGCGGTGATACTGTCCCTGCTGCTGGCCATGCGGGTTGCCTGGCGCCTGGCCGCGGCGCGCGGTGCCGTGCAGGCAGCGCAGCAGCCTGCCGACCGCAGGCCTCGCTGACCGCGCAGACGGCATGAAGCGCGCCGTCCGGGCGAAAAAAACCCCCGGAGACTTTCGCCTGCGGGGGCTGATCTTGCTTCCGGCCGGAAGAAACAGTGGTAACCGAATCGAACTGTTCCCTCTTTCTGGCTGGACCGGCTGTCTTGGCTTTCGTCTGGAGTCGACTCAGCTCGGCCCTGGAAAACTACTTCTTCTTCTTGGCGGCTTTCTTTGCAACTTTCTTCGCAACTTTCTTTGCAGCTTTCTTCGCGGGCTTCTTAGCAGCCATCGTGTTTCTCCTTGATTGAGTTTGTCACGACCAATCGTGCAGAGCACTTATCGTTCGCGCTCGTGAGGCAGAAAGACATGAACGGAGCTGCACTCCCATCGCAAACGCTCAGTCGCCACTTCGGTCTTACCTGCCGGTCGATGCCGCGGTCGATGCTGCTTTGTCTTGACTCTGGCTATTGACAAGCGCGCGAATGCTTGGTGACGCGATTCTATGCCACATCCAAAACAAAAAACAACAGTAACGAAGCGAAACTTCGCCCCGTTGTCGTGCGGGATGCGCTGAGGACACAGAAGCATCGCATCCATCGATCGACATCGATGGTCATCGATGTTGTCGCGTCTGCGCAGATGCGACGGCGCACGCGCGAAGCCCCCTTCAAGGCAGCAGCGATTCGCCTTCGAACAACTGCTCGACGCGCTCGCGCGCGCGCACCTCGTGCATGTTCGCGCCATCGATCATCACCTCGGCAGCGCGAGGGCGCGTGTTGTAGTTGGAGCTCATGCTCATGCCGTAGGCGCCTGCCGAAGCGATGGCCATGAGGTCGCCTTCGGCCAGCACGAGCGATCGATTGCGGGCGAGCCAGTCACCACTCTCGCAGACGGGGCCGACGACGTCGTACCAGCGGGCATCGCCGATGCGCGGCACCACGGGCAGCACCTCGTGGTACGCCTCGTAGAGGGCAGGCCGCATCAGGTCGTTCATCGCCGCATCGACGATCGCGAAGTTCTTCACCGGGCCGGGCTTCAGGTACTCGACGCGGGTCAGCAGCAGGCCGGCATTGCCGACCAGCAGGCGCCCCGGCTCGAACACCAGGCGCTGTGGGCGGTTGCCGAACACCCGGGTGATCGTGGCCGCGTACTCGTCGACCGATGGCGGGCACTCTTCGCTGTAGCGAATGCCCAGCCCACCGCCCAGGTCGACGTGCTCCAGCACGACGCCTTCGGCTGCAAG
This sequence comes from Burkholderiales bacterium, assembly GCA_044340265.1. GTDB lineage: Bacteria > Pseudomonadota > Gammaproteobacteria > Burkholderiales > CAIKXV01 > CAIKXV01. The sequence continues at coordinate 6,577 of JBIITW010000130.1, forward strand.
CTGGTCGACCAGTTCCAGGATGCGCTCGAGCGCGTCCGCATAGGGCGATATCTCGGTGATCTGCGAGCCGATATGGCAGTCGATGCCCGTGATGCGCAGGTTCCTGCAGGCGCGCGCCGCCCGGTACAGGGCCAGCGCGTCATGGTGGTTCACGCCGAACTTGTTCTCGTTGAGGCCCGTGGTGATGTACGGATGGGTGTTCGGATTGACGTCGGGGTTCACCCGGATGCTCACCGGTGCCACGCGACCGCACGCGCCGGCGACCTGCTCGAGCCGGTGCAGTTCCGGGATCGACTCGACGTTGAAGCAGAGGATGCCGGCTTCAAGGGCGACCTTCAGTTCGGCCGCGCTCTTGCCCACGCCCGAGAACACCACGCGCGACGGGTCGCCGCCGGCGGCCACCACTCGGGCGAGTTCGCCGGCCGACACGATGTCGAAGCCGCTGCCGAGCCGGGCAAACAGGTTGAGGATGGCGAGGTTCGGATTCGCTTTCACCGCGTAGCAGACGAGCGGCGCCTGCGCGTGCGCTGCATGGGCGGCCAGCGCCCCTGCGAAGGCCGACTCGAACGCACGGTATGCGCCCGTGAGCGCGGCCCGGGAATAGACGTAGGTGGGCGTGCCGAACCGCTCGGCTACGGCCTGCAGGGGAACTTCCTCGACGTGCAGCGCACCGCCGCGAAGGTGGAACATCGCATCCATCATGTTGCTCCGGTCAGCGTGGCTGTTCAGGAAGCCGGCTTGGGCGGTGGCGCCTTCTTCGGTATCTGCAGCGGGGTCTTGTAGCCGCAGCCGCCGATCTGGACGGTGACGAATGCCGCCACCATGACCACCACGCCAGCGGCGAGCGTTCGTGCCCATGGCCGGGCGCCGGGCACGGGCGTGGCAGCTTGCGAGTCGGGCATCGGCCTGGCGATCATGAAAATGATGTTAGCACTGTCATAGCGCCGCGAGCCTTCGCTGCCATTCGGTGAGCTCGCGCCGCGCCTCGCGATGGTGCGGGTAGCCGCGCTCGACCACGGCCCAGAAGCGCGCCGAGTGGTTCGCCTCGACGAGGTGCGCCAGTTCATGCACCACCACATAGTCGACCAGGCGTGCCGGACCCTGCATCAGCCGCCAGTTCAGCCGCACCAGTCCTGCAGGCGTGCAGCTGCCCCAGAGCGTGCGGGCATTGGTGAGCTTGATCGGTGGCACGTCGACCCCGACCGCCGGCGCGAAGTGGCGCGTCCGCTGTTCGAAATGGGGCAGGGCATGGGACTGTACCCAGGCCCTCAAGGCCGCCCGCACCGCGCCTGGATCCTTCGGGTCGGGCACGCCGACGGCGATGCGTCCGTCCATCGGCTGGACCCGTGGCGCCACCGCGGCCGTGGCATCGACATCGACCGGCAGCGCGTCGCCAAGCCACAGCACCTGCTGCAGCGTCGTCAGTTCCAGGTGCGGCCGCGCATTGGCGCGCCAGCGCGGCAGGTGCCGGCGCAGCCAAGGATGGCTGTGCTGGAGGAAGGTCTCGATGGCACGCGACGACATGCGCATCGGCACCGCCAGCACGAGGCCGCGGTCGGACAGGCTGAGCATCGCGCGGGTTCGGCGCAGGCTGCGCCGCATCACGTATTCGACCGGCTGGCCATCGAGTTCGATCAGCCCGATCTGGTCGGTGTCGAGGTGGGTTCCGCGCGCAGCGTGTGCAGCACGGGCAGCAGGGGCAGCAGGGGCAGCAGGGGCAGGGAGGCGCAGCGGGGTGGTGCGGGGGTGGTGCGGGATGCTCAACGGCTTCTTGCCTTTCCGTTCAATTGCAGCATCGCGTCTTCGACGCGCTGCTCGACCAGTTTACTCAATGCTTCAGCCTTCATGCCGGCCGGATCGATCGGCTCGAGGACCATCACTTCGATCGTACCGGGGTGCTTGATGAATCCGTTGCGGGGCCACAACTCGCCAGAGTTCACCGCCACCGGCACCACGGGCGCGCCGGCATGCGCGGCGAGCCATGCGCCGCCGATCTGCCACGTGCCCCGCGTGCCCGGATCGACCCGGCTGCCCTCGGGAAACACGACGACCCAGAAGCCCTGTGCGAGTCGTGCGCGACCCTGCTCGAGTGTCTGCTTCAGTGCACGGATGCGCTGGCTGCGGTCGATCGCGATCGGCGACAGCATGCCGATGCCCCAGCCGACGAAGGGTACCCATAGCAGCGAGCGCTTGAGCACCCAGACCTGCGGCGGAAAGATCGCCTGGAAGGCCAGCGTCTCCCATGCCGACTGGTGCTTGGCCAGGATGATCGAGGGCACGGCGGGCAGCCGTTCCATCCCGGTCACCTTCCAGCGCACCCCGCAGATGATGCGGGCGAGCCAGACGATGGACACCGACCAGGTCGAGATGATCCGGTAGCGTGTCATCGGCGGCAGGAAGAAGATGGCCAGCGCGAGGAACGCATACGGGGGCGTGATCAGCGCTGCTGCCAGCGCGAACACGATGGAACGCAGCAGGCTCAGCACCCGGCCCGGCCTTCGTTTGCCGGCAACGTCATTCGCAGATCGCCGTCACCGCGTCGGCGAGGTTTGCGAACACGGTGGTGCCCTCGGGAAGACCGCCCGCCCGGCGGGTCTGCTGGCCCTTTCCGGTCAGCACCAGCATCGGCGCGGCACCTGCGGCCGCGGCCGCCTGCAGGTCGCGCAGCGAATCGCCGACCGACGGCACGCCGGCCAGTGGCAGGCCGAACCGGCGGCCGATCTCTTCGAACAGGCCGGCGCGCGGCTTGCGGCAGCCGCAGTTCGCATCGGCGGCATGCGGGCAGTAGAACACCGCGGCCACCTGGGCCCCGGCCTGCGCGAGCCGGCGGTGCATCTTGTCGTGGATCGCGTTCAGGGTGGCCATGTCGAGCAGGCCGCGTCCGACGCCGGACTGGTTGGTAGCCACCACGACCTGGAACCCGGCCTGGTTCAGCCGGGCGATGGCCTCGAGGCTGCCCGGGATCGGCTTCCATTCGTCCGGTGACTTGATGAACTGGTCGCTGTCGAAGTTGATCACTCCGTCACGATCGAGGATCACCAGCTTCATGCGCGGTCGCTCATGCGGCCAGCCTGGAGATGTCGGCCACCTGGTTCAGCGACCGCTCCAGCGCCTGCAGCAGCGCGATCCGGTTGGCACGCACCGCCGCGTCGTCGGTCATCACCATCACTTCGTCGAAGAAGCGGTCGACCGCGGCGCGCACCGATGCCAGGCGGGTCAGTGCGCCTGCGTAATCCTCGCGCGCCGTGCAGGCAACCACCTCGGGTTCGAGCGTCGACAGCGCCGCATGCAGCGCCTGCTCGGCGGCTTCGGTCATCAGTGACGGATCGGCACGGCTGGCCGACGCCCCTTCCTTGCGCAGGATGTTGCGCACCCGCTTGTTCGCCGCGGCCAGCGCCTCCGACTCGGGCAGGCGGCCGAAGGCGGCGACCGCATCCAGCTTCGCCGGCACCTGGTCGATGCGCGAAGGATCGAGCGACAGCACCGCATCGATCCCGCGCGGATCGTGGCCACGGTCGCGCAGGTAGTTGGACAGCCGGTCGATGAAGAACCGGTAAAGGTCTGCTGCAACGGTTGCCTTCATCACCTGCGGCGGGAACTGCGCGATCGCCAGGTCGACCAGTTCGCGCAGGTCGAGCGGCAGCGGATGCTCGGCGAGCATGCGCAGCACGCCGAGGGCCTGACGGCGCAGTCCGAACGGATCCTTGTCGCCGGTCGGCGCACCGGCGGCCGTCCACAGCCCGACCAGCGTGTCGAGCTTGTCGGCCAGCGCGACCACCAGCGACAGCGGCGCCTGCGGCAGCGTGTCGTTGGCAAAGCGCGGATGGTAGTGCTGCTCGATGGCCGCGGCCACCGCATCGTCTTCGCCGTCATGGCGCGCGTAGTACTCGCCGATCACGCCCTGCAGTTCGGGGAACTCGCCGACCATGTCGGTGACCAGGTCGGCCTTGGCCAGCCAGGCCGCGCGTTCGGCCAGCGCGGGATCGACCGCCAGCCCCGGCGCGGCAACGGACAGCAGGCGGGCCAGCTGGGCGGCGAGCTTGCAGCTGCGCTGTACCCGGTCGAGCTGGCTGCCCAGCTTGTTGTGGTGGACGACGCTCGCCAGCCGCTGCACGCGGTCGGCCAGCGGCGTCTTGCGGTCCTGGTCGAAGAAGAACTTGGCATCGGCCAGGCGCGCGCGCAGCACCCGTTCGTTGCCGGACACGATGGCAGAGGGATCCACCGTCTCGAGGTTGCTGACCAGCAGGAAGCGGTTGCGCAGCCGGCCCGAGGCATCGGCCAGCGCGAAGTACTTCTGGTTCTGCTGCATGGTCAGGATCAGGCATTCCTGGGGTACGTCGAGGAAGGCTTCGTCGAAGCGGCCCTCGTAGACCACCGGCCACTCGACCAGGCCGGTGACTTCGTCGAGCAGTGCGTCGGGGGCGATCAGCGTGTCGCCGCCGGCCTTCGCGCGCAATCCGTCCTCGATCCGTTGCCGTCGTTCGGCGAACGAGGCGACCACCTTGCCGAGCACCATCAGCCGGTGCGGATACTCGAAGGCGGTGGCGATCGAGATCGTGCCCGAGCTCATCTGCCGATGGCCCACCGTGTGGAAGCCGGCCTGCAACCCCAGCGCCTGCACCGGCACCACCGTGCCGCCATGCAGGGCGAGCAGGCGGTGCGCCGGGCGCACGAACTGCACGTCGGTGCCGTCCGGACGCTGGTAGCGCATCAGTTTCGGGATCGGCAGCTTCGCCAGCGTGTCATCCAGCGCCTTCTGCAGGCCGTCGACGAGCAGCGCACCGGCCTGGGTGCCGTTGTGGAACAGGGCCTCGGCCTTGCCGTCGGGCGCACGTTCGAGCGCGGACCAGGCATCGGCCGCCAGCCCGATCGCGGCCAGCTTCTTCAGCAGTGCCGCCGTCGGGGCGCCGGCTGCGTCGAAGGCGACGCCGACCGGGAGCAGCTTCTGCCGGAAGGCCTTGTCAGGCGCGCGTGCAAGTACGTGGGTGATCGAGACCGCGAGCCGGCGCGGCGATGCATAGCCGGTGCTGACCGCGGCAGGCTCGAGCAGGCCGCCGGCCGACAGCGCAGTGGTGAGGCCGGTGGCGAAGGCCTCGCCCAGCCGCCGCAGGGCCTTCGGCGGGAGTTCTTCGGTGAACAGCTCGACCAGCAGCGTGGCGCTCATCGTGCCGCTCCGGCGAGCATCGGAAAGCCCAGGCGCTCGCGGCTCTCGTAGTAGGCCTGGGCGACCGCGCGCGCCAGGTTGCGGATGCGTCCGATGTAGGCCGCCCGCTCGGTGACCGAGATCGCGCCGCGCGCATCGAGCAGGTTGAAGGTATGGGCGCACTTCAGGACCTGGTCGTAGCCCGGCAGTGCCAGGCCACCCTCGATCAGTTTCTTCGCCTCGGATTCATGCTGGCCGAACAGGTGCAGCAGCAACTCGACGTTCGAGCGCTCGAAGTTGAACGTGGACTGCTCGACTTCGTTCTGGTGGTAGACGTCGCCATAGGTCAGCTTGCGCTCGACGCCGTTCTCCATCCAGGTGGTCCAGGTCAGGTCGAACACGTTCTCGACGCCCTGCAGGTACATCGACAGCCGCTCGATGCCGTAGGTGATCTCGCCGGTGATCGGCTTGCAGTCCAGGCCGCCGACCTGCTGGAAGTAGGTGAACTGGGTCACTTCCATGCCGTTCAGCCAGACCTCCCAGCCCAGGCCCCAGGCGCCGAGGGTCGGGTTCTCCCAGTCGTCCTCGACGAAACGCACGTCGTTCGCCTTCAGGTCCAGGCCGATCGCGGCGAGCGAGCCGAGGTAGAGCTCGAGGATGTCTTCCGGCGCGGGCTTGAGTACCACCTGGTACTGGTAGTAGTGCTGCATCCGGTTCGGGTTCTCGCCATAACGACCGTCCTTCGGACGGCGCGACGGCTGCACATAGGCGGCGCGCCACGGCTCGGGGCCGAGCGCGCGCAGGAAGGTGTGGGTATGCGAGGTGCCGGCGCCGACTTCCATGTCGAGCGGCTGCAGCAGCGGGCATCCCTGCTTCGCCCAGTATTCGTTGAGTCGGGTGATGACATCCTGGAAGAGGATCATCTTGCGAAAGGCTTCCATTGCATGCCGGACCTGCGGCGGGGCGCCGCGAACCAGTGTCCGGCGTGGCGCGATTGTAGCTTGGGCCAACCTCGGCGATGCATGCGGCTTCACCTGCACCGCGCAAGTCCATGCGTGTCTCCCGGTGCGCGTCAGGGCTTGCGGTAGACCGACGGCGCCACCTGTTCGACCGGCGCATCGGTGCCGTGCAGGGTTTCCGAATGACCGATGCAGAAATGGCCCCCGGGCGCGAGCCTTTCCAGCACGCGTGCGACCACCTCGCGCTTGGTGTCGGGACTGAAGTAGATCATCACGTTGCGCAGGAACACGATGTCGAACGGACCCAGCGCGGGCAGCGCCTCGTTCAGGTTCACCTGCATGAACGTCACCCGCTGTCGGAGGCTGCGCTCGACCAGCAGGGTGCCTGTGTACTCGCCGGTGCCGCGCAGGCAATAGCGCTTCAGGTACTCGCCGGGGATGTGCCGAGCACGATCGTCCACGTAGTGGGCGGTGCGCGCCCGCTGCAGCACGCGGCTGCTGATGTCGCTGCCGACGACCTCCCAGGGCAGCTCGCGCAGCAGGTCGTCCAGCACCATGGCGATGCTGTAGGGCTCCTCGCCGCTGGAGCAGGCGGCGCTCCATACGCGCAGCCCGCGCCGTCGCGCGCGGGCCTGCGCTGCAAGGTTGCGCAGCAGCTCGAAGTGCCTGGGCTCGCGGAAGAAGTAGGTCTCGTTGGTGGTGAGCAGGTCCACCGCGATCTGCACCTCGGATGCCGGCTCGCCGCTCTCCAGAAGGTCCAGGTAGCGCCCGTAGCTGTCGAGGCCTCGGGCAGCAAGGCGCCGTGCCAGCCGGCCGCAGACCAGCGCCTTCTTCGACGGCGACAGCGTGATGCCGGCCGCGTCGAAGATGAATTGCCGGAAGCGGGAGAACTCGCCTTCGGTGAGTGCAGCCGGATTCACCTGGCCT
>JBIITW010000118.1:0-15219 GCA_044340265.1 Burkholderiales bacterium
AGCCGCGGCGCGCCGGGCTGGAGCCCGCGGCGCGTCCATGCCGAGCCCGCCGTGGTGATCGTAGATCGCGGGTACCGTGATGACCGGCGCGGGCGCGGGCGGCATCAGGACGACGATGACTGATGCCCCGGGGCCGGGCACGCGGGGCTACAGGTAGTCCTTGCGCGCCCCGTACCCGGCCCAGCCGAGCAGCACGCGCACGATGCCATAGCTGATCCAGCTGGCGATACGCTGGACGAACCCGCGCCGGAAACCGGAGGTGACCACCGGCCGGGCGCCGGCGGCCATCGCACGCTGCAGGCTGGAACGCAGTTCGCCGGCGAAGCCGGCATCGCGCACGAACACATTGGCCTCGCGCGCGAGCAGCAGCGACAGCGGATCGATGTTCGAGGAACCGACGGTGGCCCATTCGCCGTCGATCACCGCGACCTTCGCGTGCATGAAGCTCTGGTGGTACTCGAAGATATGCACGCCGGCATCGAGCAACTGCTGGTAGAAGACGCGCGATGCGTGGCGCATCAGCAGGTACTCCATCCGCGCCTGCAGCAGCACCGTCACCTTCACCCCGCGCCGTGCCGCATCGACCAGTGCGCGCCGGAATTCGACGCCCGGCAGGAAATAGGCATTGGCGATCAGCACTTCATGGTCCGCGCATGCGATCGCCGCCAGGTAGGCATCCTCGATGTCTCGCCGGTGGCGCAGCGTGTCGCGGATCACGAACGCTGCGCTGATCGGACCGGCCGGCTCCAGGGCGCATGCCACGGTCCGCGCCAACTGGGCCGGAGGCATCGGGCGCCAGGGCGGGCTTCGCCGATGCAGGTAGGTGCGTGCGACGGTATCCCAGGTCTGGCGGGCGGCGTGCAGTATCTCGACGGTCAGCGGGCCGCAGACCTTCACCGCATAGTCCCAGCGCGGCGGAATGTGGCCTGGCGTATGCATGTCGTCGATGATGTTGATGCCGCCGGCGAAGCCGATCACACCGTCGATCGCCACGATCTTGTGGTGCAGCCGGCGCAACCGGCTGCGCTGGAAATCGAACACGGAAACATCCGGCCGGAAGAACATCAGTTCGATGCCGGCCGCGCGCAGCCGCGCGCGCAGCGGGCGCGGCATCGTCCGGCCGCCGAACCCGTCGACCAGCACATGCACGGCGACGCCGCGCGATGCCGCGCGCATCAGCGCATCGGCGACCAGCCGTCCTGCGGGGTCGTCCTCGAAGATGTAGGCCTGGAGGTGGATCTCGTGGCGCGCTTCGTCGAAGGCCGCCGCCAGTGCCGGGAAGTAGGCGCCGCCGCCCTCGAGGAGCTGCACGGCATGGCCTTCCACGAAACGGGTCACCGGGCTCGTCCTGCCGCGCCGTCGTCGGCCGCTCAGCCGAGGGTGAGCGTTGCCGACAACGGCGCATGGTCGGACAGGCGCGCCCATGCCTGTCCGTGGTGCACATGGGCATGGCGGACCGCGAATCCGCGCACGTAGATGCGGTCGAGCCGGAACACCGGCATGCGTGTCGGGAAGCTGCGCGCGGGATGGCCACGCGTGGCCTCGAACACCTCGATCATGCCGAGGTCGGCAATCATCCCGTCGCTCGCCTCCTTGCGCCAGTCGTTGAAATCACCCGCGATCACCAGCGGTGCGGCTGCCGGCACCAGCGACCGGATATGCCCGACCAGCTCGCGCAACTGCCAGCGCCGCCCCCGTGCAAGCAGCCCCAGGTGCACGTTCACGCAATGCAGCGGATGCGGCCATCCGGGGATGGCGATCTCGCAGTGGAGCAGCCCGCGGTTCTCGAAGAAATAGGCCGAGACATCTATGTTGCCCCACTTCGAGATCGGATAGCGCGACAGGATCGCGTTGCCGTGGTCGCCGTGGTCGTACACCGCGTTGCGCCCGTACGCGAAGTCGCTCCACACGGAATCGGCGAGGAATTCATACTGTGGCGCGGCGGGCCAGTGCTCGAAGCGGGCGGCATGGCGGTCATGCCGCCCATGCACTTCCTGCAGGAACACCACGTCGGCCGCCAGCGTATGGAGCTGCACGCGCAGGTCGCGCACCATCATGCGCCGGTTGAACGGCGAGAACCCCTTGTGGATGTTGTAGGTTGCAACCCGCAGCACCTGCGAATGGCGCGCCGTGTCGACACCGGCAGTCGGCGCGGCCAAAAGCGGCGGCACTGCACCGCTATCCGAGCTCACGGGTATCCCGCTGCCATCCGCGCACAGGCCTGGCGCAAGGAACGACTACGACACCTCGAGCATGCGGGTCAGCGCGAGCCTGGCAAGCCCGGCCTCGCGGGCCGGAACGGTGATCCGGTTGACCACCCTGCCCTCGACCAGGTTTTCGAGGCACCAGGCGAGGTGCTGGGGGTCGATGCGGGCCATGGTCGAGCACATGCAGACGGTCGGCGCCATGAACTGCACCACCTTGCCCTGGCCCTTGAACTGGTCGGCAAGGCGGTTGACGAGGTTCAGCTCGGTACCGACCAGCCAGCGGGTACCCGGCGCGCTCTGCGCGATGGTACGGATGATGAAATCGGTCGAGCCGACGTAGTCGGAGAGCTTGCACACGTCGAACTTGCACTCGGGATGGCTGATCACCATGCCGGAAGGATTCTGTTCGCGCCAGCGCAGGATGTGCTGCGGCTGGAACATCTGGTGCACCGAACAATGCCCCTTCCAGAGCAGCACCTTGGCCATCTTGATCTGCTGTGCGGTGAGGCCGCCCATCGGCTCGTCCGGATCCCAGACCAGCATCTCGGACACCGGGATGTCCATCAGGTAGCCGGTCCAGCGGCCCAGGTGCTGGTCGGGGAAGAACAGCACCTTGTCGCGCCGGGCGAACGCCCACTCGAGGATGTTGCGCGCGTTGCTCGACGTGCAGACGATGCCGCCGTGCTCGCCGCAGAATGCCTTCAGGTCGGCCGCCGAGTTGATGTAGGTGATCGGCGTGATGTGCTCGTCGGGGTCGAGCACCTCGGAGATCTCGCGCCAGGCACGTTCCACCTTGGCCAGGCTCGCCATGTCGGCCATCGAGCAACCTGCAGACAGGTCGGGGAGGATCGCCACCTGGTGCGGCGCGGTCAGGATGTCGGCGACTTCCGCCATGAAATGCACGCCGCAGAAGACGATGTATTCCGCCTCGGTCTGGGCCGCCAGCCGCGACAGGCCGAGCGAGTCGCCGGTGAGGTCGGCGTGCTGGTAGACATCTGCCCGCTGATAGTGGTGGCCCAGGATGGTCGCGCGCGCGCCCAGCTTGGCCCGGGCAGCGACGATGGGCGCCTGGCAGGCGTCGTCTTCCAGGGTCTTGTAGTTGTCGAATGACAACTCTGGGGTCGCGGTCATTGCATCCTCCAGGGAACGCGTATCGGGATACGGCCACCCGATAACGCATGCGGGGCGGGGAAGTTAACACAACTGCCACACCGGGGGGCGTGGCAACGGGGTGTCAGCGTGGAGCGCGCGACGGCAGCTGCCGGATCGCCTCCATGTTGGTGGCGGAAAACACCTTGCCGGCGGCTTCCGACCAGTCAAGCCATTGATATCGGGTGTGTTCGCGCGCAGACAAGACCACGGGCACCCGATCGTCCAGCTGCAGCCCGAACACGTGCTCGACGTTCTCGGTCACCCCGGGGCCGTAACGCGCCCGCCAGTGGAGGTAGATCTCGTAGCGGTTCGACTGCTGCCAGTCGACCAGCCTGCCGGTGGCGGCATCGATGCCGGTTTCCTCGAGCACCTCGCGCCGGGCGGTCTCGGCCAGCGGCTCGTCGACGCGGTCTACGCTGCCGGTGACCGATTGCCAGAACCCGGGCCGGTCGCACCGTTCCAGCAGCAGCACCTCCAGCGCCCGGGTGTGGATCACCACCAGGACAGAGATCGGGATCTTGTACACGCCGCCCTCCGCAGCCGGTCAGCCGGCACCGTCCGCCCCGCCCCCTCCGGGCAGCGGGTCGAGGCCGAACTCGGCCGGTTCATCGGTCGCAACCAGGATCCAGCAGGCCACGCCGCGCTCACGCCAGGACTCGACCGCATCGTCGAGGATCTCGACCAGCGTCTCGAAGGCATCCGGCACTTCGCGCGCCGCCAGCGCAGCACCGTCGATCCGCCACAGGATTCCGTGCCGGGCGGCATCAGGCGGCTCGTGCCATGAGTCATCGCGCAGGCACTCATCGAGCGCATCCCAGTTGCCGCCGAAATACTCGGGCAGGCCGCAGGCATCGGCGAACGCGTCGAGGATCGCCCCCTTCGTGCCACAGAATTCCAGGTCGACCTGCATCACCAGCAGCCCGGCGCCACGTGCGGCGGCGCTCCAGCTGTCAAGGTCATGGTCACAGGCGTACAGGCCGGCGGCCGCCGGATCGCGCAGCAGGGTCATCATGGGCTCATTCACGGATGCGCCTGAAGCTCGCATAATGGTCTTCGGTGTAATAGAACTCTCCGGATCGCGCAGCCACGATGCGGCGCGCCCCGCGATGCCGCACGCCGGGGGTGACCACCGTGTATTCGCGGTACCAGCCGCGCTCGCGCAGCGGCAGGAGCTTCTCCCGGTTGTTGAAGACGATACCGTCCCGGTCGTACGGAAACGGCCCGTCCTTCCTGATCAGGGCGAGCGTGCGCCGGGCCTCCACCGGCAGGTCCGCGACCGCCACCTCGGCGATCTGTCCCCGCGCGGCCGGCGGCGGGTCCCCGCGCGCAGCCGCCTGTTGCGCCGGCAGCAGCAACGCCGCCAGCGCGATCATCGCAACCAGCACCGGCAGCACCGCGGACACCAGCCCGGCGCGTACCGCCGTGCGCAGCAGCCGCCAGGGCGATGGCCAGGCGCCGCGGACCAGCGTCCGCATCAACGTACCTTGATGTGCAGTTCACGCAGCTGCTTCTCGTCCACCGGGGACGGCGCCTGTGTCAGCAGGCACTGCGCGCGCTGCGTCTTCGGGAAGGCGATGACGTCGCGGATCGACTCCGACCCGGCCATCATCGCCACGATGCGGTCGACACCGAACGCGATGCCGCCATGGGGGGGCGCACCATACTGCAGCGCGTCGAGAAGGAAGCCGAACTTGGTGCGCGCTTCTTCCGTCGACAGGCCGATGGCCGAGAACACCTTCGACTGCACGTCCTCGCGATGGATACGCACCGAACCGCCACCGATCTCGGAGCCGTTGAGCACCATGTCGTAGGCCTTGGCCAGCGCCTTGCCGGGTTCGGTCCCGAGGAAATCCTCATGGCCGTCCTTCGGCGCGGTGAACGGATGGTGCATCGCCGTCCAGCCCTTGCTCTCTTCGTCGAACTCGAACATCGGGAAGTCGACGACCCACAGCGGCGCCCAGGCACGGCCGTCGAGGTGGCCCTTCTCGTGTCCGATGCGCAGGCGCAGCGCACCCATCGCATCGTTGACCACCTTGCCGCGGTCGGCCCCGAAGAAGATCAGGTCGCCCGACTGCGCGCCGGTGCGCTCAAGGATCGACGCCAGCGCCTGCGGATGCAGGTTCTTCACGATCGGCGACTGCAGGCCTTCCTCGTTCGGCTTCGAGGCGTCGTTGACCTTGATGTAGGCCAGCCCCTTCGCACCGTAGACCTTCACGAACTCGGTGTAGCCGTCGATCTCGCCGCGGGTGAGCGAGGCGCCACCCGGCACGCGCAGCGCGGCGACGCGGCCACCGGGGGTGGTCGCGGGACCGGAGAAGACCTTGAAGGCGACATCCGTCATCACGTCGGTGAGCTCGGTCAGCTCGAGCGTGACGCGCAGGTCCGGCTTGTCGCTGCCGAAGCGGTGCATCGCCTCCTGCCAGGTCATGCGCGGGAAGGCCGGCAGGTCGACCGACATCACCTCGCGGAACACGCTGCGGATCATGCCTTCCATGATGTCGTTGATCTCGCGCTCGCCCAGGAACGACGTCTCGACGTCGATCTGGGTGAATTCGGGCTGGCGGTCGGCGCGCAGGTCTTCGTCCCGGAAGCACTTGACGATCTGGTAGTACCGATCGAAGCCGGCGACCATCAGCAGCTGCTTGAAGATCTGCGGTGACTGCGGCAGTGCGAAGAACTCGCCGTGGTGCACGCGCGACGGGACCAGGTAGTCCCGCGCACCTTCGGGCGTGGACTTGGTCAGCATCGGCGTCTCGATGTCGATGAAGCCCTGGGCATCGAAGTAGCGGCGCACCGCCATCGTGAAGCGGTAGCGCAGCTTCAGGTTCTCCTGCATCTCGGGCCGGCGCAGGTCCATCACGCGATGGGTCAGCCGGACCGTCTCGGACAGGTTCTCCTCGTCCATCTGGAACGGCGGCGTGAGCGACGCGTTCAGGATCTCGATCGATTTCGCCAGCACCTCGATCTGGCCGCTGACGATGTTCGCATTGGTCGTCCCCTCGGGGCGACGGCGCACCCGCCCGGAGATGCGCAGCACGAACTCGTTGCGCACCTTGTCTGCCGTGGCGAAAGCCTCGGGCGTATCCGGGTCGATCACCACCTGCACCACGCCCTCGCGGTCGCGCAGGTCGATGAAGATCACGCCGCCATGGTCACGGCGACGATGCACCCAGCCATTGAGTTCGACCGTCTGGTCGAGGTGTTTTTCGGAGATCAGGCCGCAGTAGTCGGTTCGCATCGTCGTTCTTCAGGTTCCCGCCGGCAGGCTGCCCGCGGTGGTGGATGTTAGGGGGAGCCGGCGACGGGACGCTTGGCAAGCGGCATCGGATGCTCGCCCGGCGCGCCTGGCCGTGCCGGCGCACGCGGCGGCACGATGCCCATCGAGATGATGTACTTGAGCGCCTCTTCGACGCTCATCTCGAGCTCGATCACTTCATTGGCCGGCACCAGCAGGAAATAGCCGGCCGTCGGGTTCGGCGTGAGCGGAATGAATACGCCGACCGAATCGCCAGGCAGGTGCCGGGCGACCTCGCCCCCGGGCTTGCCGGTGACGAACCCGATGGTCCAGGTGCCGGGCTGCGGGAACTGCAGCAGCACGGCCTTGCGGAACGATTGTCCATTGCTGGCGAGCAGCGAGTCGGTGACCTGCTTCACGCCGTAATAGATCGAGCGCACCACGGGAATGCGCGCGAGCAATCCCTCCCAGGATGCCAGCAGGCGCTGGCCGATGAAATTCGCCGCCACCACTCCGGTGAGGGTGACGATGGCAAGGGTCAGCAGCACGCCCATGCCCGGGATGTGCATGCCGACCCAGGCTTCGGTGCGCCATCCCGCGGGCAGCAGCGCCAGCGACTGGTCGAGCGTTCCGACCAGGAAATCCATCACCCAGAACGTGATGCCGATCGGGATCCAGATCAGCAGTCCGGTGATGAAATAGCGGCGCAGGTTCACTGCCGTTCGCCGAGGCCCGGGAGGCGGCCGCAGGTCACTGGGCCGCCGGCTTGCCGCCGGTGGCTGCGGGCGATGCCGGCGCGGCCGGTGCCGCGGCCGCCGGCGCCGCAGCGGGCGTCCCCGAGGCCGGCTTGGCAGCTTCGCCGGTCGACGCCGGGGCGCTGTCGCCACCGGCCGCCTTTGCAGCATCGGTCTTGGGGCTGGGTACCGAGGTGGAACCTTCCGCCGGCTTCTTGCCGTTGTCGCGGAAATCGGTGACATACCAGCCGGAACCCTTGAGCTGGAATCCTGCGGCCGTGACCTGCTTGACCAGGGTCGGTTTGCCACATGACGGACAGTCGGTCAGTGGATCTTCGCTCACCTTCTGCAGCACATCTTGTTCGAAGCCGCAGGAGGCGCATCGATAGGCGTAGATCGGCATCGCGCACTCCGGAGAAAAAGGAAAAAGAAACGGGAAAAGAGAGGGAAAAAGCCAAAGAAATCAATTATAGCGCGCGCGCCGGCAGAATCCGTGCCCGATCGCGTTTGCGGCACCGCAGCGCAGCCGCTTGCGACGATCCCCTCGTGTATCCTGTCGATTCATGAGCCAAGTGCGAAAGACCGGATGAAACTGCTCCTGCGCGTGCTGCTGAACGCGACAGGCCTGTGGGTGGCCACCGTGATCATCCCCGGCGTCGCCGCTACCGGCTGGGAAGCCCTGCTGGTCGCGGCACTGCTCCTGGGCCTGGTGAACGCACTGGTGCGTCCGGTGCTGGTTCTGCTGACCTTGCCGATCACGTTCGTCACGCTGGGGCTTTTCCTGGTGGTCATCAACGCCTGCATGCTGCTGCTGGTGGCATGGGTGGTACCGGGCTTCTCGATTGCCGGGCTGCTCTGGTCCGGGCTGCTTGCCGCACTCTGGATGTCGCTTTTCGGACTTTGCACCCAGTGGGCGGTCAAGGGCTGATGGCTCTGCCGATGCAATCCGCCCGCCCCACGGCCAGTGCGTCCCCGTTCAACCCACCGCCGCTGTCCGCGCCGTTCGCCTGGATGCAGTGGTGGCAGCGCCTGGCGCTGTCCCCGTCACGCCAGGCACGGCTGGCGGAACTGGCCCTGCACAATGCGCGCCGCGTTGCAGCCGCCTGCATCGACCCGATCGGCAGCGGCGAAGGCGGGCGCACGGCGGCCGCCCCGGCATCCAACGATCGACGATTCCAGGGTCCGGCCTGGCAACAATGGCCGTTCAACGTCTACGCGCTCGGCTTCTCGCTGCAACAGGCCTGGTGGCGCGAGGCGACGCAGCCGCTGCCGGGCCTGTCGCCGCGCGCGGGGCGCCTGGTCGAGTTCGGCGCGCGCCAGATGCTTGAAGCGATGTCGCCGGCGAACTTTCCGTCGACCAATCCTGATGTGCTGGCGGCGACGGTACGCGAAGGCGGCGCCAACCTGCTGCGCGGCGGCGCGCACCTGCTCGACGACCTGCACCGGCAGCGGCGCCACCTGCCCCCTGCGGGCAGCGAAGCCTTCCGTGTCGGCGATACCGTTGCCGCCACGCCCGGCCGGGTGGTGTTCCGCAACCGGCTGATCGAACTGATCCAGTATTCGCCGAAGACGCCGTCGGTCCAGGCCGAGCCGGTGCTGATCGTGCCGGCCTGGATCATGAAGTACTACATCCTCGACCTGTCGCCGGACAACTCGCTGGTCGACTGGCTGGTGCGCCAGGGCCACACCGTGTTCATGGTGTCCTGGCTGAACCCGGATGCACGCGACCAGCATCTGTCGCTCGACGACTACCTGTCCGACGGACTCTGCGCCGCGCTGTGCACGATCGACAGGATCGTGCCCGGGCGCCGGGTGCATGCCGCCGGCTACTGCCTGGGCGGTACGCTGCTGGCGATCGGAGCAGCCGCGATGGCGCGCGATGGTGTCGAGCGGATCGCGACACTCAGCCTGTTCGCCGCGCAGACCGATTTTTCACAGCCGGGCGAGCTCGAGCTGTTCATCGACGAGGCGCAACTGCGCTGGCTCGAGCGCGAGATGCAGCGCAGCGGCTACCTCGACATGCAGCGGATGGCGGCGGCGTTCACGCTGCTGCGCGCGGGCGACCTGGTGTGGACGCGCGCGGTGCGCGAGTACCTGCTCGGCCAGCGCGAGCCGCTGATCGACCTGATGGCGTGGAATGCCGATGGCACCCGCATGCCGGCCCGGATGCATGGCGAATACCTGCGCGCGCTCTACCAGCGCAACGACCTCGCGCACGGCCGCCTGCTGGCGGGCGGACGCCCGGTATCCCTGTCCCACCTGCGCGCACCGATCTTCATGGTGGCGACCGTCGCCGACCATGTCGCGCCCTGGCAATCGGTCTATCAGCTGCACCGACTGACCGATGCGCAGATCACCTTCGCACTGACCACCGGCGGGCACAATGCCGGCGTGGTCAACCCGCCCCCGGCGCCCGGGGCGCGCGCCCGACGCCACTACCAGCTCGCCACGCGCCCGGCCGGCGATCCCGCGGCGACGCTGGAACCGCAGCGCTGGCGGGACACCACGCCCAGCAACGCCGGTTCCTGGTGGACGCCGTGGCGGGCGTGGCTGGTCGGCCACGGCAGCGGCGAAACCGTCCCGCCTGCGCTCGGACATGACGGACTCGACTACGGACGCGCGCCGGGATCGTACGTACGAAAGCCATGATGCGGCACACTGGCCGCGGGAAACCCCTGCTTCGAACCTACTGACGATCGACGATGGCAAACAACCCGACACAGTCCAGCGCCGGCACTGGCGGCGAACATCTCGACAACCTGCTGTTGCGTGCCCGCGCACTGCCACCGGCAGCCACCGCAGTGGCCTGGCCGCTGTCGCCCGATGCGCTGGCCGGGCCGGTCGATGCGGCCGCGCAAGGACTGATCGAGCCCTGGCTGATCGGGCCGGAAGCCGGCATCCGCGCGCTGGCCGAGCGCGAATCGATCGACCTGCGCGGCTGCCGCCTGCTCGATGCCGCCGATCCGGTGCAGGCCGCGATGCACTGCGCCGGGCTCGCCCGCGACGGCGAGGTCGGTGCGATCATGAAGGGTAGCCTGCATACCGACGAACTGATGGCGGCCGTGGTCGCGCGCGAGTCCGGCCTGCGCACCGCGCGCCGGATCAGCCATGCCTTCGTGATGGGCGTGCCCGGCCATCCGCGCCTGCTGATCATCACCGATGCGGCAGTGAACATCGCACCCGACCTCGAGGCCAAGCGCGACATCGTGCAGAACGCGATCGACCTCGCCCACGCGCTGGGCGTGCCGCTGCCCAAGGTCGCGCTGCTGGCGGCAGTGGAGACAGTGTCCCCGAAGATGCCGGCGACGCTCGATGCGGCGGCGCTGTGCAAGATGGCCGATCGCGGCCAGATCACCGGCGGCGTGCTCGACGGGCCGCTGGCCTTCGACAATGCGTTGTCGGCGGAAGCGGCGCGCATCAAGGGCATCGTCTCATCGGTCGCGGGCGAGCCGGACATCCTGGTCGCCCCGGACATCGAAGCCGGGAACATGCTCTACAAGCAGCTGGTGTTCTTCACCGGCGCGTTCGCGGCAGGACTCGTGCTGGGCGCGCGCGTCCCGGTGATCCTGACCAGCCGCGCCGACGGCCGCAGTTCGCGCCTGGCCTCCTGCGCCGTGGCGCGGCTCGCCGTTCACCGCGCTTGATGGACGGCTCGTGACCGGGGCCAGGTCTGCCGACAGCCGGCCGTCGGGGCCAGTGCAGGCGGCGCCCCGATGACCGACAGCCTACTCACGTTCAATGCCGGCTCATCCAGCCTGAAGTTCGCCCTCTTCGCCTGCCGCGGCGACGCGATCGAGCCGCTGTTCCGCGGCCAGCTGGAGGATCTCGACGAAGATCCGCGCTTCCTCGTCTCCGATGCCGCAGGCCGGCGCATCGTCGACGACGACCTCGGCCAGTTGCGCCCCGGCGCCTGGACCCATCCGGAAGCACTGGCCCACCTGCTGCACTGGATCGACGCACATGACGACGACCTCGTGCTGCGCGCGATCGGCCACCGCGTGGTGCATGGCGGCGAGCACTTCGTGGCGCCGGTGATCATCGATGGCGCGGTGATCGATGCGATCGAGGCGCTGACCGCGCTCGCCCCGCTGCATCAGCCGGCCAGCATCGCGCCGATCCGCGCACTGGCCGCGCTCCGGCCGGCGCTGCCGCAGGTCGCCTGCTTCGACACCGCCTTCCACTCGACGCTGGACGCGGTGGAACGCACCTTCGCCATCGGCGCCGACCTGCGTGCGCACGGGGTGCGCAGGTTCGGCTTCCACGGGCTGTCGTATGAGTTCATCGCGGGCGAACTGCCGGCACGCCTCGGCGTGCGCGCCGAGGGTCGGGTGGTGGTCGCCCACCTGGGCAATGGTGCATCGATGTGCGCGATGCATGGCCGGCGCAGCCGCGCAACCACCATGGGTTTCACCGCCCTGGACGGCCTGATGATGGGCACGCGCTGCGGCGCGCTCGACCCGGGTGCGGTGCTGCACCTGCTGCGCCACGCCGGCCTCGATGCAGCGACGCTCGAGCGCAAGCTTTACCGGGAAGCCGGGCTGCTCGGCGTATCGGGGCTGTCGCACGACATGCGCACGCTGCTCGCCTCCGACCTGCCGGCCGCCGCGCTGGCGGTCGACCTGTACTGCCATCGCATCGTGCGTGAAGTCGGCTCGCTGGCCGCGGCGATCGGCGGGCTCGATGCGCTGGTGTTCACGGCCGGCATCGGCGAGAACGCAGCGCCGGTGCGCGCACGGGTCGTCGATGCACTCGGCTGGATGGGGCTGCAGCTCGACGGCACGGCCAACGATGCGGGCACGGGCTGCATCAC
Organism: Burkholderiales bacterium; assembly: GCA_044340265.1. Lineage (GTDB taxonomy): Bacteria > Pseudomonadota > Gammaproteobacteria > Burkholderiales > CAIKXV01 > CAIKXV01. Next base: position 12,139 of record JBIITW010000118.1, read on the forward strand.
GACCGGGGACAGCCGCGTGGCGGCATTCGTGATCCCGACCAACGAGGAAGCGGTCGTCGCACGGCAGACGCTGGCGCGGGTGGCCGGCGCGCGTCCCGCCACGCCATAGCCGGCGTGCGCCGCGGTCTCACCAGCCGCTGGTGCCCGGCTCGCCCTTGAACGGCCCCACCACGTCAGGCGTCACCCAGCCCGCGTAGAACCGGCCCGGCTGGGGCAGCACCCGCACCCCGTCCACCGTGCATTCCATCGGTGACGGGTAGAAGCCGATCCATCCGGCGAGGGCGGCGAAGTCTGCCTCCGGTGCCGGGTAGCTCCAGGCCACCTTGTCGAACAGGGCACCGGGCACCTGCACCGACCAGTAGCGCGCCTCGCCCTTCCACTCGCAGTACGAGGCGCCGGGCGCAGCGACCAGGCATCGCAGGTCGACGTCATCCGGAGGCAGGTAGAAGGTCGGCGGGCTCGCGGTCTCGAGCACGCGCATCGCGCGCCGGGTGCGGGCGACCTCGACCCCGGCAGCGATGATCACCACCTCGCGCGCATCCGGCGCAAGGCGCGGCGGGCGCGGATAGTCCCAGACCGACTCCTGGCCCGGCGCGGGTTCCAGCGCGAACGCCGGACGCCGGCTGCCGTCATGGGGCCACAGCGGTATTCGGCCGCGCAGGATCAATGGGCACCGCCGTCCGCGCGGGCGGGGCGGCCGGGCATCATGCGCTTCGTGGCGAGGACGGTTGCCAGCACGATCGCGCCGGCAACGATGCCGACTGCTGCGTTCGCCAGCGTCCCCGCAAGCCATCCGGCGATGCCGCCGAGCGCATCCGAAAATCCTTCCACCGCATGGTGCAGGGCTGGCACCCCGTGTACCAGGATGCCGCCGCCGACCAGGAACATCGCCGCGGTGCCGACGATCGACAGCGCCTTCATCAGCCAGGGTGCGAGCCACAGCACTGCGTTGCCGGCGGTGCGCGTCACGGTGCCGGCGGCCCGGCTCCAGTAAAGGCCAAGGTCGTCGAGCTTCACGATGCCGGCGACGAAGCCGTAGACACCGACCGTCATCGCGATCGCCACGGCGGTGAGCACCGCGGCCTGGGTGACGAACCCGGCGGAGGCCACGACGCCGAGCGTGATCGCGATGATCTCCGCAGACAGGATGAAATCGGTGCGCACCGCACCCTTGATCTTGTCGCGCTCGAAGGCAACCAGGTCGACTCGCGGGTCGGCCACGGCACCGGCGCGCGCCGCCCGTTCCGCCTGTTGCTTCGCCGGCGGATGCAGGAAGCGGTGCGCCAGCTTCTCGCAGCCTTCGTAGCAGAGGAATGCACCGCCGAGCATCAGCAGCGGCGTGATCGCCCACGGCGCGAATGCGCCGATCGCGAGCGCTGCGGGCACCAGGATCGCCTTGTTGATGAACGAACCGCGGGCGACCGCCCAGACCACCGGCAGCTCACGGGCGGCGGTGACGCCGGTGACCTGCTGCGCATTGAGCGCGAGATCGTCGCCGAGCACCCCGGCGCTCTTCTTCGCCGCCAGCTTGCTGAGTATCGCGACGTCATCGAGCACCGTGCTGATGTCGTCGAGCAACGCGAGAAGGCTTGCACCAGCCATCGCCGGAGGCTCCCGATGGGGTCCGTCCAGGATGGTCGGACCGGTGCACCGATAATGGCACAGCACGCCGCGCGCCAGTCGATGCACGCGCATGGCGGACCTGTCGGCGGCGGATGCGCCGCGATCGCTCCGGTACACTGCGTGTCGGCCGAACCGGCCTTCCTCCCACTGCACAGCGGAGCATCGAATCGATGAAAGCCCCTTTCCAGCTCACCGCCCTTGAAGCCCGCCGGCAGATGGACGCCGGCACGCTCACCGCGGAAGCACTCGCACGTTCCTGCCTCGAGCGCATCGCCGAGCGCGAACCCCAGGTCGATGCCTGGCAGCACCTCGCGACCGACGCGGCGATCGCCCGCGCGCGCGAACTCGACCGCGGAGCGGTGACCGGCCCGCTTCACGGCATCCCGTTCGGCGTGAAAGACATCATCGACACCTTCGACATGCCGACCGAATACGGCTCGCCGATCTACAAGGGCACGCAGACGCGCAACGACGCGGCCTGCGTCGCGCTGCAGCGCGAGGCCGGCGGCGTGCTGTTCGGCAAGACGGTGACCACCGAGTTCGCCAACCTGACGCCGGGCAAGACGAAGAACCCGCATGATCCCCGGCGCACGCCGGGCGGCTCCTCGAGCGGGTCCGGCGCGGCGGTCGGCGCGATGATGGTGCCGCTCGCCCTGGGCACGCAGACCACCGCCTCGACGATCCGTCCGGCCGCTTTCTGCGGTGTCGTCGGCTACCGACCGACCTGGGGCGACCTGCGATTGTCGGGCGTTCGTGAGGCGGCCGGCTCGCTCGATTCGCTTGGCCTGATGGCACGTTCGATCGAGGACATCTCGCTGCTGCGCGACGTGCTGCTCGGCCGTCCGTGGCAACCGCTGGAAGGTGAGCCGCCGAAGCCGAAGATCGGCTTCTGCCGCAGCCACCTGTGGGCGCAGATCGAAGCGCCGGCTGCAGCGCTGCTCGAGGACGCCGTGAAGCGGCTGTCGGCCGCCGGAGCACAGGTCGTCGATGTCGACCTGCCGGCGAACTTCAGCGAAGTTCTGGAAGCCCACCGCTGGGTATCGAGCTTCGAGTTCGCCCGCAACTTCCGCCACGAAGTCACCCACCACTGGGAGCAGATCAGTCAACAGCTGCGCAACGGACGCCTGAAGGACGGCCTCGGCTGCACCTTCGAGCGCTACATCGAGGCGCGTACCTTCCTCGAGACGCTGCGCGCACAGCTGCCTACCGTCGTCGGCGACTGCGACCTGCTGCTCACCGCCCCCTGCAACGGCGAAGCCCCGATCGGCACCGCCACCACCGGCAACCCCTACTTCTCGGCACTGTGGACCGCGATGCACGTGCCGTGCCTGACCCTGCCCCTGTTCACCGGCCCGAACGGCATGCCGATCGGCGTGCAACTGATCGGCCACCGCAACCAAGACCGCCAGCTGCTCGACGCCGCACGCTGGGTCTCCACCACCCTGGCTTGAAGCGAAA
>JBIITW010000316.1:0-3956 GCA_044340265.1 Burkholderiales bacterium
AGCCGATGCCGCCCGCACCGACGATGCCCAGGATGGTCGCCGACCGCGTGTTCGACTCGAAGATGTAGAGCACGTTGGACAGCATGATCGGCAGCACCTGCGGCAGCACGCCGAAGCGCATCGTCTGGACCGGGCTGGCGCCGGACGCACGTACGCCCTCGATCGGCTTGCGGTCGATGTTCTCGATCGCCTCGGAATAGAGCTTCGCCAGCGTACCGGTGTCGGCGATGATGATGGCGAGGATGCCGGCGAGCGGACCGAGGCCCACCGCACGCACGAAGATCAGGGCCCAGACCAGCTGGTCGACGCCGCGCATCACGTCGCTCGACCGGCGGAACACGAAGCGCACGATCCAGCCCGGCACCATGTTGCGCGCACAGGCGAAGCCCAGCGGCACGGCGAGCACGGCGGCGATGACGGTGCCGAGGAAGGCCATCGCGACGGTCTGCAGCATCGCGTAGGCGTAGTCGAGGGCAGCCCCCTTCGCGCTCGGCGGGAACATCTGCCCGACCACTTCGATCAGCTTGCCGAACCCTGCCCACAACCGCAGCGGCGACATCTCGAACAGCACCACGCAATACACGGTGAGCAGGAAGAAGCCGCCGCCGAGCAGCCACTGCGGTAGCCGCTGGACCATGGGCGCGCCGAACGCGCCGGGACTGAGCATCCGCGCGCGGGCGATCGCGGATGCACTCATGTCGGAAGACCGGAGAATCATGCGAATCCTTCCTTGCCGATCAGGCGATGGCGGATGCGCTCGCAGATCATGTCGATCAGGATCACGGTGAGCACCATCAGGATGATCAGCGCACTGATGTCCTCATAGTAGAGCCGGCTGATCGCGGTGTAGAACTCCTGGCCGATGCCGCCGGCACCGACGAAGCCGATGATCGATGCCGAACGCACGTTGATCTCGAAGCGCCACAGGCTGAACGAGGTGAAGTTGGGCAGCACCTGCGGCAGCACCGCGAAGCGGATGGTCTGCACCCAGTTGGCACCGGTCGCCCGCAGGCCGTCGACCGGCTTCATGTCGATGTTCTCGACCGCTTCGGCGAACAGCTTGCCGCTGCCGCCCATCGAGTGGATGGCGATGGCCAGGATGCCCGCGAGCGGCCCGATGCCGAACGCGAAAACGAAGATCAGCGCGAACACCAGTTCAGGGATGGTCCGCGCGACCTCGAACACCCGGCGGGTCACCCAGTAGCTGGTCTTGCCGCGCGACAGGTTGCGCGCCGCATGGAAGCACATCGCCAGCGCGCCGATCGTGCCGAGCAGCGTCGCGATGTAGGCGATCAGGATCGTCTCCCACAGCAGCATGAGCCACCGTGGCAAACCGTAGAACCATTCGAACAGGTCGCCCCAGAAGTTGGCGATCGTCAGGACCGGCAGGGTCTTGGCGACATACTCGTGGATGCGCGGCAGGCCCTGCACCAGCTTGATCGGATCGAACTCGCCGACCCAGGCCGACACCAGCAGCGCGATCACGAAGATCGAACCGTAACCCGCCGTCATCCAGCGCTTGCGCGTGCGCAACGATCGCCACGAAGTCTCGAATTCCCTTACCGCATCCAACCCGCCCGCCGTGGCTGCCATCTCAGCCCTTCCTGCGCATGCGGCGCTGTTCCTGCACGGCGTCGAGCACCGGCTGGTACATTTCGTGGGTGACCGGCACGTAGCCCTGAGTCTTGCCACGGGCGACGATCTCGGCCATCCGCGGGTCGATCGAATAGAGATCGATGAACAGCTTCTGGATGTCGCGCTTCATGTCGGCCGGCAGGTCCTTGCGCACGGTGACCGGCGAGCCCGGAATCAGCGGCGAGCGCCACACCACGCGCACCCGCGAGGTATCGAGCACGCCGCGCTGACCCATCATGTGCAGCACGCCACGGCTCAGCGGATCGCGGGCGCCGAACACGAAGGCGCTGTCGAACTGACCGCCGACCACACCGAGTGCACTCTGCTCATGCCCGCCGGAGAACACCGTGCGCCCGAAGTGCTTCATCGCATCGATGCCGGCCGCGCGCAGCGAGACCAGCGGGATCAGGTAGCCCGAGGCCGAGTTGGGGTCTGCCCAGGCCAGCGAGCGACCCTTGAGGTCTTCGAGGGTCCGGAACGGCGAATCGGCTCGCACGATGAGATGCGAGTGGTAGCCGACGTCGCCGTCGATCTCCTTCGCCGCCGCCAGCGGCTCGACACCGCCATCGGAATCGATGAACGCCGCCGCGTAGGCGGCCGGACCGAGGTTGGCGAACTGGATCTGCCCGGCCGTCAGGGCCTGGATCGTGCCCGAGTAGCTGGACGCGGTGAAGATGCGCAGCTCGACCCCGAAGCGGTCCTTGAACACCTTCGCGAAGTCCTTGAACCGGGCCTCGGTCGCGCCCTGGCTCTCGGAACTCACCGCACTCATGCTGACCACGGGATACTTTGCCCGCCAGTCCTGCGCCTGCGCAGCGGCCGCACATGCGACCAGTGCCATGCTCACCATCAGCCGGGCGATCATCGCTCAGCGCTTCCGCGTCTTGCGGACTTCCAGAGCGGCATCCAGCACCGGCCTGTACATCTCGTGCGTGGCCGGCACGAAGCCCTGGGTCTTGCCGCGCGCTGCCAGCTCGGCGATGTGCGGATGGGTCTTGGCCAGGCTGGTCCAGAACTCGAGCAGGTCGCGCCGCATGTCGGCGGGGATGTCCTTGCGCACCACGACCAGCGGGTTGGGGATCAGCGGCGACTCCCAGACCACGCGGAACTGTTCCATCTTCAGCACCTTGCGATCGACCATCGCACGGATCTGCCCCGCATTGTGGCCCTTGGACGACCAGGTGAAGGCGGAATCGAACTGGCCGTTGATCACGCCGAGCACGCTCTGCTCGTGGCCGCCGGAGAACAGCGTCTTGCCGAAGAACTTGTCGGGCTCGAAGCCTGCCGCGCGCAGCGATACCAGCGGGATCAGGTATCCGGACGTCGAGTTCGGATCGGCCCAGGCCATCGTGCGGCCCTTGAGGTCTTCCAGCGACTTGAACGGGCTGTCGGACTTCACGATCAGGATCGAGTGGTAGCCGAGCGAGCCGTCGGTCTCCTGGTTGGTGACCAGCGGTTCAACGTTGCCGTTGGAGTCGATCCAGGCCGCCGAGTAGGCGCTGGCGCCCATCTGCGCCATGTGGATCTGCCCGGAGGTCAGCGCCTGCACGGTCCCTGCATAGTCGGTGGCGGTGAAGATGCGCATCTCGACGCCCACCTTCTCGCGGAACACCTCGGCCAGCTGCTTGTAGCGCGCCGACGTCTGCGCCTGGTTCTCTGCGCTGACCGAGCTGAAGCCGATCACGGGGAACTTCTTCTTCCAGTCCTGCTGTGCCTGGGCGGACGCGCCCGTGGCCAGGAAGCCCAGGCCGACCAGGCCTGCAAGCAGCGATCGATTCAATGCGTTCATCAGCCTTGCTCCGCTATCGTTTTTCGAAAGTTTGTCTTCTGGCGCGCCCGTCGCGCGCATCATGTCGACGTCGTCGCGACAGTCGTGTGATTCTTCAGGCGGCGGCCTGCTGCGCCGGCTGCTGCACCGGCTGCAGCACCAGCCCGGCAGAGGTGGAGGTCGCGGACTCGTCGAAGCCGGCGCCATCGCCCTCCACGCCGTAGATACGGCGAACCATTTCCGACGACAGTTCCGAAGGCAGGCCGTCGAACAGCACGGCACCGGCAGCGATGCCGACGATGCGATCGCAGTACTGGCGCGCGGTGTCCAGGGTGTGCAGGTTGCAGATGACGGTGATGCCGTCCTCCCGGTTGATCGCGCGCAGTGCCTGCATCACCTGGATCGCGCTGCGCGGATCCAGAGAGGCGATCGGCTCATCGGCCAGAACCACGTCCGGCTCCTGCATCAGGGCGCGTGCGATCGCCACCCGCTGCTGCTGGCCGCCGGACAGGGTCTCCGCGCGCTGCATCGCCAGCTGTGCGCAGTCGAGCCG
>JBIITW010000119.1:0-14899 GCA_044340265.1 Burkholderiales bacterium
GAGGTCTCGACGGTCGAGATCGTCCGCTCCACCCAGGAGATCGTTCTCGGCGACCGTCTGGTCCCGGTACCGCCTTCGGTGTTCCCGGAGTATGTCCCGCGCCCACCCAGCCAGCCGGTCAGCGGCCGGATCATGGGCGTCTACGGACGCGCCAACGTGGTCGAGGTCGCCCAGTACGACATCGTGACACTCAACCGCGGCACGAAGGACGGGCTGGAGGTCGGCCACGTGCTGGCGATGTTCCGCAATCCACTCGCCGAACGCACCACCAACCGTCCGAACGTACTCTGGGGCCGGGTCGGTCCGACCGGCAACGACGCGCCGCTCGAGAGCCAGCGCATCCCGCGCGAGGACATCGACATGAGCAACCTGCGCAGCGAAGTGCTGTGGGGGCGTGTCGGACCGACCGGACGGGGAACACCGACCAGTTCCGCCGAATCACCGAAAGCGCCGGCAGGAGGCGCGCGCACCGGAAAGGGCGTGCCCGAGGAACGTTATGGCGTCCTGATGGTGTTTCGCACGTTTGATCGCGTCAGCTACGCGATCATCATGGACACCTCCCGCCCGGTCAACGTCAGCGACGTCGTGCGCAACCCCTGATCCGGTTCGCGACCGGCAACGCCGGTCGTCGCCAGGTGGGAAAGACCGCGTCGGCGTACATGCTGGTGCATCCCGCCCAACCTGGACAGAGGACACTCTTCGATGCCTGTCGGCAGCAATTCATGCGACTGGCTGGCGGCAGCCTTCGCACCCGGCGTGGGCGACCGCACGCGACGTGCACTGGCGGCGGCAGGGGGACCGGATGTCGACTGGTCGCAGCGCGTCCGCACAACCGCAGCCCGCATTTCCGGGCTGGACCTCGCCGAGTCGATCGACCGCGGGCGCGAAGATCCTCGCCTCGCAGGCGCGCTCGAATGGCTGGCGCATCCGGATCACCACCTGCTTTCGATCGACGATCCGGCCTATCCCGCGCTGCTGCGCGAAATCGATGACGCGCCGCCCCTGCTCTATGTTTCGGGCAGGCTGGACCTGCTTGACCGGCCTGCACTGGCCATGGTCGGCAGCCGGAATCCGTCTCCACTGGGCGCGCAGACGGCTCGCCTGTTCGCCCGCAGCTTCTCGGAAGCCGGATTGACCGTGGTCAGCGGACTGGCGCTGGGCATCGACACCGCCGCCCATGACGGCGCGTTGACCGGTCGCGGATCGACGATCGCCGTGGTCGGGACCGGACTCGACATCGTATATCCGGCAAAGAATCGCCCGCTCGCCGCCCGCATCCTGGAAAGCGGCTCGCTGGTGTCGGAGTTTCCCCTCGGCATGACCGCCCGACCCGATCACTTTCCGCGTCGCAATCGCATCCTGAGCGGTCTGGCGCTCGGCTGCCTGGTGGTCGAGGCCAACCTGCGCAGCGGCTCCCTGATCACGGCCCGGCTGGCGGCGGAGCAGGGCCGCGAGGTGTTCGCGATTCCCGGATCCATCCATTCGCCGCTCGCCAAGGGATGCCATCTGCTGATCCGCCAGGGTGCGAAACTGACCGAAAGTGCGGCCGATGTGGTGCAGGAACTCGGCTGGTCGGCGGCGAAGATCGACGCCCGCGTGAGCGCCGAAGCGGGCGAACCACCCCTGCGTCCGGGCGAGGATCCCGCGACAGCACTTGCTGAATTGACGCACGACCCCATTTCAGCAGATACCCTCGGTGACCGGCTCGGCTGGACGCCACAACGCGTCAATGCCGCCCTGGTCGAGCTCGAGCTCACCGGCAGGATCGCAGCGTCCGGACATGGGCTTTTCCAGCGTCTTGCCGATCCGGGCTCTGTATTCGCGAGGGCCGTCTGACCACTGTGTGAGCGGTTCCTTACTGGGCGAAAGCCGCGATTGCGTGGACGGACCAAAACGATGACGGTTTCCGCTCCCGGCCGAATGCCCTTATGATCCATCGCACTTTTTTTCGCCGGCCAGTTGCCGATAACCGGTTACAGCTCGCAAACCCAGCATCGAACGGACACCGTGGCCACCAGAACCCGCAAAGCGACTCCCGAATCGACCTCCAGCAGCCCGGCTGCGAAGAGTTCCGGCCGGACGAAATCGTCGGGGTCGGCGACAGCCGTCGCGTCGCCCGGCGAGGGCAAGACGCTGATCATCGCGGAGAAGCCCTCGGTAGCGAACGACATCGCACGGGTGCTCGGCGGTTTCGAGAAGCACCAGGACTACTACGAGAACGACCAGTACGTGCTGTCCTCGGCGGTAGGCCACCTGCTCGAGCTGATCGTGCCGGACGAATTCGAGGTCAAGCGCGGCAAGTGGTCTTTCGCCCAGTTGCCGGTGATTCCGCCGCATTTCGGGCTGCGACCGATAGAGAAGAATGAAGACCGGCTCAAGCTGCTGGTACGACTGCTCAAGCGCAAGGATGTCTGCGCACTGGTCAACGCATGCGACGCGGGCCGGGAAGGTGAACTGATCTTCCGCTACATCGTGCAGCACGCGAAGATCGATAAGCCGATCCGCAGGCTGTGGCTGCAGTCGATGACGCCCGCCGCCATCCGAGACGGCTTCCAGAATCTGCGCGCCGACAGCGACCTGCTGCCGCTGGCCGATGCCGCGGTCTGTCGTTCCGAAGCCGACTGGCTGGTCGGCATCAACGGGACGCGGGCGATGACCGCGTTCAATTCGAAGACCGGCGGCTTCCACAAGACCACGGTCGGGCGTGTCCAGTCTCCCACGCTGGCGATCCTGGTCGACCGGGAAGAGAAGATCAAGCGCTTCGTGACGCGCCAGTACTTCGAGATCCATGGCGTGTTCGAAGCGGAGAAAGGGACCTATCCGGGCCGCTGGTTCGACGAGACCTTTGCCAGGGCGAAAGACCTGCCGAACGGCGAGCCGCGCGATCCCGAGCTGAAGGCGGAGCGTCTGTGGGATGGCGCGCGCGCGACCGCGATCGCAGACAAGTGCCGCGGCAAGCCGGGCATTGTCACTGAAGAAACGAAACCTTCGACCCAGCTGTCGCCGCTGCTCTACGACCTGACCAGCCTGCAGCGCGAGGCCAACGGCCGCTTCGGCTTCTCGGCAAAGACGACGCTGTCGATCGCCCAGGCCCTGTACGAGAAGCACAAGGCGCTCACCTATCCGCGGACCGACTCGCGCGCGCTGCCGGAAGACTATGTCGACACGGTCAACGCCACGCTGGAAGCGATGTCCGGCACCCGCTATGCGAAGCCGGCCGGGCAGATCCTGAAATCGGGCTGGGTGAAGCCGAACAAGCGCATCTTCAACAACGCGAAGGTGAGCGACCACTTCGCGATCATCCCGACGCCGATGACGCCCAAGGCGCTCTCGGAAGCGGAAGAGAAGATCTACGACCTGGTCACCAAGCGCTTCATGGCGGTGTTCTTCCCGCCAGCGGAGTACCTCCTGACCACGCGCATCACCCGTGTCGAAGGCGAGCCATTCAAGACCGAGGGCAAGGTGCTGGTGAATCCGGGCTGGCTTTCGGTGTACGGCAAGGATGCAGCCGACGAGGATTCGCCGTCGCTCGCGATGGTGAGTGCGGGCGAGACGGTGAAGACGATCGAGGTCGATGCGCGCGCGGAACAGACGCGTCCGCCGGCCCGGTTCAACGAAGCGACGCTGCTCTCGGCGATGGAAGGCGCGGGCAAGCTGATCGACGACGAGGAACTGCGAGATGCGATGAAGGAGCGCGGCCTGGGCACGCCAGCCACGCGCGCCGGCATCATCGAGAAGCTGATCTACGAAGAGTATGTCGTCCGCGAGGGTCGGGAACTGAAGCCGACGCCGAAGGCGTTTTCGCTGATGACGCTGCTCAAGGGCCTGGACATCGCCGAACTGTGTTCGCCTGAACTGACCGGCGAATGGGAGTTCAAGCTCGCCGAGATGGAGCAGGGCCGGATCGGCCGTCCAGCGTTCATGGAAGAGATCGCCGCGATGACCCGCAACCTGGTCGAGCGCGCGAAGGGGCACGAAACCGACACCGTTCCGGGCGACTACACGACGCTCGACGCGCCCTGCCCGAAATGCGGCGGGGTGGTGAAGGAGAACTACAAGAAGTTCCAGTGCCAGAAGTGCGACTTCTCGGTCTGGCGCATCCTGTCGGGCCGGCAGTTCGAGCCGATCGAGATCGAAGAACTGATCGTCGCCGGGAAGATCGGTCCGTTGCAGGGCTTCCGCAGCCGGCTCGGCCGTCCGTTCGCGGCGATGATCAAGCTCAACGCCGAGTTCTCCACCGAATTCGATTTCGGCCAGTCAGCGGCCGACGGCGGCGAGCCGGTCGATTTCTCCGACAAGACGCCGTTGGGCGATTGTCCCAAGTGCAACCACAAGGTCTACGACACCGGCCTCGCCTACCAGTGCGAGAAGTCGGTCGGCGCCGACCGTACCTGCGATTTCCGGTCGGGCAAGATCATCCTGCAGCGCGAGATCGAGCAGGCGCAGATGGAGAAGCTGCTGGCCACCGGCAAGACCGACCTGCTGCACAAGTTCATCTCCAAGAAGGGCCGTCCGTTCTCGGCCTACCTGGTTCGGGGTGGCGACGGAAAGGTGAGCTTCGAGTTCGAACCGAGGGTGCCGAAGACGGCGGCGAAGGTCGTGGCCAAGGTGGCGGCAGCGAAAGCCGCGGCCGCGGCTGCAGCCGCCGATGACGCGGGCATCGGGTCGCCCGGCGAGATCGACGTGAAGACCGTGCGGAAGGCAGCGAAGACCGTGGCGAAACGCGCTGTCTCCAAGACCGGCGCAAAATCCGCCAGCGCGCGAAAGAAGGCGGCAGCCTGATCGTTGCGGCCTGAGTCGAACCGGCCCAGGGACATGAATCGATGAAGCGGCCGGTTCCGATCATCGTGCGCAACCCGGTGCGCGTCGAAGCCGAACGCGCGGCGCGTTCCGTACGCTCACTCCCTGCCGCCCGCTATGTGCTGGCGGTGCTCGCCTTCGGCGCGATGTATGCGAGCTTTCGTCCGTTCACCGGCTGGCGCACGCCGCCGCGTGGATGGCTTGCCTTTCTCGGGGACCCGATCCAGTTTCTGAACAAATGGGACCACTTCCTGAACGTGGTCGGTTACATCCCGCTCGGCTTCCTGGCCGTCCTGGCACTGGCGAGTTCGCGTCGGTCGATCGGTTCGGCAGCCGTGCTGGCGCTCATCGCCTGCACCGCCTTCAGCATCGGGGTGGAAACCCTCCAGAGTGCATTGATCGCGCGCACATCCTCGCTCGTCGATGTGGTCACGAACGTGGCTGGCACAGCGATCGGGGTCGTGGGCGCGATGGTCTTCGCCCCGTGGCTGATGACCGAAGGCGGTTTTCTCGGCGTGCGCCGTAAGTATGTCGAAGCGGGCTGGCGCGGCGACATCGGGATGGCGCTGGTCGCGGGCTGGACAGTCGCTCTGCTCGCACCCAGGACCTTGCTGTTCGGCAATGGCGATGCACGGCTCGCGCTCAGCGTGCGTCCTCCCGATGCGGTTGCGCCGGTAGTGATCGCTGGTATCGAGGCAGTGGTCACCACCATGGGACTGCTCTGCTTCGCGTTGCTGCTCAGGCTGATGTTGCGCGCCGATGGATGGCGCCTTCGCGTGATCTTCCTGCTCGCGCTGTGTGGATCACTCGCCGTACGGGCGACTGGATTCGGCTTGTTCTGGACCTCGGCCAATGCATTCCTGTGGGTCACCACTGGAGCGATCATCGGGCTCATCGTGGGAACCCTGCTTTCACTTGCGCTGATCGGACTGCCCAAACGGGCCGCTGGTTCGATGGCAGTGGCCCTGATCATATTGTCCACCACGACAGTAAACCTGTCGCCGCCAAATCCTTATCTGTGGACCAAGCCCAGGCCGACCCGCCAGGCAGAACTCGCGCCGCTGTCGATGACGACCCGCTCCACGGCCATGCTCTGGCCGTTCGCCGCGCTGACCTTCGCGGGCGCCTTCATCCTGCGTCCGCGGCGACCGACATCTGCCGACGCGGACGCAGCGTGAACAGGTCAACGCACTGATACCTGGGCAGCGCGGGCCTTAAGGCCAAGAGACTGGACTGTCCGGACCGGGCGCAAGCGCTCAGACATCCAGGTTCTTCACGCCCAAGGCGTTCTGTTCGATGAACTCGCGCCGCGGCTCGACCAGTTCGCCCATCAGTTTCGTGAACACCTCGTCGGCGGTGATGCCATCCTCGATCTGCACGCGCAGCAGGCGTCGGGTGGTCGGATCCATCGTGGTTTCCCACAACTGCTCGGGGTTCATCTCGCCAAGACCCTTGTAGCGCTGGAGGGTCAGGCCGGTCTTGGCCTGTTCGAGCAGCCAGTCGAGTGCTTCCTTGAACACGGCGACGGGATGCTCCTTGTCGTTGCGGCGGATGCGGGCATCCGGTCCGAGCAGCCCCTGGAGCACCAGGCCGGTCTTGCGCAGTTGCTGGTAGTCGCCACCGTCGAAGAACGACGATTCGACATCGGTGGTACGCCAGTTGCCGTGTTCGTTGCGCCGCACACGCAGGCGGATCGCCTCACTGTCGGGTTCGGCCTCGAGCGCGATCTCGACCTGGCTGCCGGCGAGCTGCTTGTTGATGCGGTCAACCGATGCTCGTGCATTCGCATAGGTCGACACATCGATATCGGTTTCGGAAATCAGCGCGTGCAGGAAAAGGGTGTCGAAGCGGCGCGAAAGCCGGGTGATCACGGCCTCGGCCAGCAGGTACTCGCGAGCCAGTTCCTCCAGGGCCTCTCCTGACAACACCTGCGTTGCCATGGTCCCGGGTGCCTTTCCCGGATCGAGCGATGCCCCTTCCAGGGCTACCCTCAACAGGTACTGCTTGAGCTCGTGTTCGTCCTTGATGTAGCGCTCGTCCTTGCCGTGCTTCACCTTGTACAGCGGCGGTTGCGCGATATAGACATGGCCCCGTTCGACCAGCTCCGGCATCTGCCGGTAGAACAGAGTGAGCAGCAGCGTGCGGATGTGCGAGCCGTCGACATCCGCGTCGGTCATCAGAATCACGCGGTGGTAGCGCAGCTTGCCGACGTCGTACTCTTCGCTGCCGATGCCGGTTCCCAGGACGGTGATAAGGGTCGCGATCTCCTGCGACGACACCACCCGGTCGAAGCGCGACTTCTCGACGTTCAGGATCTTGCCCTTGAGTGGCAGGATCGCCTGGTTCTTCCGGTCGCGGCCCTGCTTTGCCGAGCCGCCTGCGGAATCGCCCTCGACGATGAACAGTTCCGATAGCGCCGGATCACGCTCCTGGCAATCAGCCAGCTTGCCCGGCAGGCCGAGCCCGTCGAGCACGCCCTTGCGCCTCGTCATCTCGCGAGCCTTGCGAGCCGCTTCGCGCGCACGTGCCGCCTCGACGATCTTGCCGACGATGATCTTCGCATCGACCGGTCGCTCGAGCATGTATTCGCCGAGTTTCTGTGCGACCACTTCCTCGACGACGGTGCGCACTTCGGAGGAGACCAGTTTCTCCTTCGTCTGCGAAGAGAACTTCGGTTCAGGCACCTTGACCGACAGCACGCAGGCCAGGCCCTCGCGCATGTCGTCGCCGGTGGTCTCCACCTTCGCGCGCTTGGCGAGTTCGTTTGCCTCGATGTAGGAATTGAGCGTGCGCGTCATCGCCGCGCGCAGGCCGGTCAGATGGGTCCCGCCATCTTTCTGCGGGATGTTGTTGGTGAAGCACAGCACCGATTCCTGGTAGGAATCGTTCCATTGCATCGCGACTTCGACCGTGATGCCGTCCTTCTCTCCGGACGCATGGAACACATGGGGATGCAGCGTCTGCTTTGCCCGGTTGATGTACTCGACGAAGCCGCTGACGCCACCTACGAACGCGAAGTTCTCTTCACGGTCGTTGCGTTCGTCGATCAGGCGAATGCGGACTCCGTTGTTGAGGAAGGACAGTTCGCGCAGCCGCCGCGCCAGGATGTCGTAGTGGTACTCGACCAGCCCGAATATTTCAGGGTCGGCGAGGAAGCGCACTTCGGTGCCTCGCTTGTCGGTGGTGCCGGTCTTGGCCAGCGGCGCGACTGGCACGCCGCGCCGGAACTCGATCTGATGCAGTTCGCCATTTCGCCGCACCGAGACCTTGAGCCATTCCGACAGGCCGTTCACGCATGACACACCCACGCCGTGCAGGCCACCCGATACCTTGTACGAGTTCGAATCGAACTTGCCGCCGGCGTGCAACTCGGTCATCACGATCTCGACCGCTGACCGGCGCAGTTCGTCGTCTTCCTTGATGTCGGTCGGGATACCGCGGCCGTTGTCGGTGACCGAGATCGAATTGTCGGAGTGGATGGTGACCAGGATGTCGTCGCAATGTCCGGCCAGCGCTTCGTCGACTGCGTTGTCGACCACTTCGAACACCATGTGATGCAGTCCGGTGCCATCGCTGGTGTCACCGATGTACATGCCCGGGCGCTTGCGCACGGCTTCCAGACCACGCAACACCTTGATGCTTTCCGAGTTGTAGTCCGAGTTCGAATCCGGGGAGATCATCGATGGGTCCTGTACTGACTGCCGGGCCGTATAGCCCGTGGAAACGACTGGTGCAGCCCGCACGACGGCGTCGTGATGGACTGCACCGCTGCCCGAGTCGCTGCCTGGCGTGACGGCAGTGGCGTCGGGGAAAAAACCTTCAGATTCGCATCGGCATCACGACATAGCGGAAGCTTTCGTCCTCGCCATGGGTGATCAGCACGCTGCTGTTGGCATCACCGAGGGAACAGACCACGGTGTCGCACTCGACATTGTTCAGCGCATCGAGCAGGTAGGTGACGTTGAATCCGATATCGAGCGCGGCACCCGCGTAGTCGATCTCGAGTTCTTCCTCGGCTTCTTCCTGTTCGTTGTTGGTGCAGACGATGCGCAGGCTGTTTGCCGTGAGCACCCAGCGTACACCGCGGAACTTTTCGTTCGACAGGATCGCCGCACGCTGCAGGGCGCTGCCCAGCAGCGTGCGTTCGATCTGGAAGTTGTCCTGGTAGTGGGTCGGGATCACCCGGGTGTAATCGGGGAAACGACCGTCGATCACCTTGCTGATGACCTCGATATCGCCAAACCGGAAGCGGACCTGGTTGGCGCCGAACTCAATGGTCACCGGAGCCTCGCCCGACTCGAGCTGGCGGGACAGTTCGAGGACTGCCTTTCGCGGCAGGATCGACTCACGCTTTTCGAGCGCTTCGGGCAGCACGAGGCTGGCAAAGGCCAGTCGATGGCCGTCGGTGGCCACTGCCTTCAGCGCGGTCTGGTCGGTCTCGAGCAACAGGCCGTTCAGGTAGTAGCGGATGTCCTGCTGGGCCATCGCGTACTGCACTCGGTTGAGCAGGCTGCGCAGTGCACCCTGCTGCAGGGTGATCGCCGGTTGTGTCGATTCGAACGTTGCGAGCTTCGGAAAATCATCGGCAGGCAGTGTCTGCAGGTTGAAGCGGCTCTTGCCTGCGCTGACCTGCAGGCGTCCTTCCGAGGCTTCGAGTTCGACCTGGGCGGAATCAGGCAGTGCACGCAGGATGTCGAGCAGCTTTCGCGCAGACACCGTGACCCCCTGTTTGGCCGATTTGCCCTTGCCTTCGACCATGATGCTGGTCGCGACCTGGATCTCGAGATCAGTCGCAAGCAGGCTCAGTCGGTCACCGTCGACCTCCAGCAGCACGTTGGAGAGGATAGGCAGCGTGTTCCGGCGCTCGACGATGCCGGTGACCGCCTGCAGGGGTTTCAACAGCGTGTCGCGAGCAAGATTAAGTAATTTCATGTTGTGTATGAATAAGACTGATAGATAAGGCGCGGGAAAACGGGGGATAACCAGCCACGATCACGGCCAGTCGCGGGATTGCCGCCAATCTGCTGCTGTTGAGGAAAACGGAACAACCTGTACACGGTTGTGGATAACATCTGAGGCTTACTTTCCTGACAAATGTTGTCCACAGGCAATACGCAGGGTTTACACGGCAGGAACGGTCAGTTTCGGAGCTGCTGGAGGAGGGTCTGGTAGTCGCGCGCGAGTTCCGCATCGATGGTGCGCAGCCGGGCGATCTGCCGGCAGGCGTGCAGCACCGTCGTATGGTCGCGGCCACCGAAAGCGCCACCGATATCGGGCAGCGAATGGTTGGTGAGTTCCTTGGCCAGCGACATGGCGATCTGTCGTGGGCGGGCGACGGCCCGTGACCGGCGTTTCGAATGCATCTCGGACACCTTCATCTTGAAGTAGTCGGACACTGCCTTCTGGATCTGTTCGATGGACACCTGGCGCGTGGCCACCGCCAGGATGTCGCGCAGGGCATCGCGGGCCGAATCGATGCTGATCACGCAGGCCTTGAAGCGAGAGTAGGCGCGGATCCGGTTCAGTGCGCCTTCGAGTTCACGCACATTCGACGGGAAATGTCGGGCGACGAAGAAGGCGACCTCTTCGGACAGATCCATGTCGATCGCGGCCGCCTTCTTCAACAGGATCGCCACCCGCATCTCGAGTTCCGGTGGTTCTATCTCGACCGTCAACCCCCAGGCGAAGCGGGTAAGCAGCCTGTCGTCCATGCCCTCGATCTTCTTCGGGTAGGTATCGCAGGTGATCACGATCTGCTTGCGCTGGTCGGTCAACGTATTGAATGCGTAGAAGAACTCTTCCTGGGTGCGGCTCTTGCCTGAGAAAAACTGGATGTCATCGATCAACAGCAGGTCGAGCGAATGATAGAAACGCTTGAAGGCGTCGAACGACTTGTTCTGGTAGGCCCGAACCACGTCGGACACATACTTTTCGGCGTGGATATATCGGATCACTGCCGACGGGTTGCGTTCGTGCACGAAGTTGCCGATCGCCTGCACCAGGTGGGTCTTGCCCAGCCCGGTGCCTCCGTAGAGGAACAAAGGGTTGTAGGCACGGCCGGGATTCTCGGCGACCTGCAGGGCGGCGGCTCGGGCGAACTGGTTGGCCTTGCCGGTGACGAACGTATCGAAAGTGAAACCGTCGCTCAGGGTCCCTATGGTCTGGGCGAGGGTCGGATCGGTCGGGCTGCCCAGCCCGCCGCTCGTCCGCTGGACGGGCACGGTGTCGACCATGGGCGCGGTCGTCATCGCCGCGGTCGCCATCGCCGCGGTCGCCATCGTCATCGACGCGTCGCCCGGCTCGGAGCGATAACCGTCCGCAACTGCGGGATCATCGGCGCGCCCGGCGTCGCGTTCGTCGGTAGAGACAGCAATGTCGGCAGGCTCGAAACCATCCAGTGCCGCATCGGCAAGTATCGCGGTGCGGCGGGGTTGCGGCTTTGTATCCGGCGCAGGCGGCAAGGGGTGTGCGGCCAATCCGTTGACCACCTTGCGCGAGCCCACGTCGATCTCGATCAGCAGGGGACTCTTGCGCTCTTCGGCCAGCTTCAGCAGGTCGGGCAGGTACTGCTCTCGAACCCACTCGAGCGCTTTCCTGCTCGGCGCCGTCACCAGGATCTTTCCATCCGCTTCTCGGGCAGACAGCGGCCGGATCCACGTGTCGTATTGCTGAATTGACAGCTTCTGCTTCAGCAGGGACAGGCAATCTGACCAGAATTCTGACATTAGTATCGAGGTTCTCGGCGGCAGTGCATCGCCCAGGCGGGCAGACGGAAATGGCTGATGGCAACGGACCCGACGCAAGCGCGGGCGGAACAGGTGAGTTTACCATCCACGGCTGAGTTATCCACAGCTGTTATCGGGGCAGATCACAGGGGGCCACTCGGGAACTGAACTCCCGGGCTTGACACTCTTCCCGGTAACTCGTCTAATCGAAGGCTTTTTCCCCGAGACTCTTTCCCATGAAACGCACATTTCAGCCTTCCGTCGTGCGCCGCAAGCGCACCCACGGGTTCCGTGCCCGCATGGCGACCCCCGCCGGCCAGGCCATCCTGCGCAATCGTCGCCGCAAGGGCCGCGCTCGTCTCGCCGTCTGACGAACGACCGCAGCAAGGACATTCTCAGTACGCACGTTCCTGTTGCCCGCTCTTCGGGTTCCACGGAGCGCGTACGCTGCATGTCCTGGACCGGCTCGGCAACGCGAAAATACCGCCGTCTCGGGCTGCAATTGCTGCGTTCGCAGTAATCGGCGGCCGGAACGGAAGGAAACAGTCGGTCGGGTGCGGTCCTGGACGCGTATGCCTCGCCCATGGGCGAGGTCGGTAGCAGGCACTGCGGACCAGCGCCCGGTGCCGGTCTGCAGGGTTTGAAGGAATTCAATGCTGGCTCGCCCGCACCGCCTGCTCGGGGAACACGAATTCCGCAGTGTTCTGGCCAGCCGAAGCCGCTGGTCAACGCCCGATTGCTCGATTCATGTTCGGTGCAACCCGGGTGCGCCAGTCGGTATGCTCGGGTTCATCGTCGGTCGAAAGGCCCTGCGCAGGGCGGTGGACCGAAATCGTTTCAAGCGCTGCATCCGTGGCCGTTTCCGGGTACTGCTGGCCGTGTTGCCTGGCCTGCAGGTCGTGGTCCGGTTGCGTGGTAAACCGGGTGCCGGGGTGGATCACGCAGCCAGCGAAGTCTGCACCCGGCTCGAGGACGTCGCTGCATGGTACGCATCGCAATCGGACTGCTCCGGATCTACCGCTACTTCCTGAGCCCGCTGCTCGGACCGCGGTGCA
Organism: Burkholderiales bacterium; assembly: GCA_044340265.1. Lineage (GTDB taxonomy): Bacteria > Pseudomonadota > Gammaproteobacteria > Burkholderiales > CAIKXV01 > CAIKXV01. The sequence continues at coordinate 12,581 of JBIITW010000119.1, forward strand.
GGTTCATGCCGTCCTGTTCCGAATATGCGATGCAGGCGTTGCATACTCACGGTGCCGTGCGCGGCGGCTGGCTGTCCGCTCGCCGTCTCTGCAAGTGCCATCCCTGGCATCCCGGGGGATTCGACCCGGTGCCCGATCCGACCGGTCGTCCTGATTCACAGGACCCGGCCTCAAGGTCTGTCCAGTCAGCCATCTATCGGCGGCTGGGCCGCGATTCCGTACAGTAAAGGTTGCCGAGCGTCGCATGGATACCCGCAAGCTAGTCCTGTTCTTCATCTTCGCTTTTTCCATCCTGATGCTCGTCGATGCCTGGACCAAGGCGCAGCAACCGCCGGTCGCAGTCGAGGCGGGGGCGTCGGCGCCCGCGGCAGACGGCAAGGGAGCAGCGCCCGTACCTGTGCCGGGTGCGCCGACCATCGCCGCACCGCAGCCGGCCGTGCCGGGCGCGACTCCTGTGGCGACGCCGGCCGCACCTACGGCCACTGGCGTGTTGCCCAGCGGAGAGCGGGTCCAGATCGAGACCGACCTGGTCAAGATCGAGATCGACACCATCGGTGGCGACCTGCGCCGCCTGGAGCTGCTTCGGCACAAGCAGACCTATGCCTATGACCGCAACTTCGTCCTGCTCAACCAGACGGCGGAGCATACCTACGTAGCCCAGAGCGGACTGATCGGGCCCGGCCTGCCGACCCATCTGACGCGGTACCGCCTGTTGCCCGGGCCGTTGAAGCTCGCTGATGGCCAGGATGAGCTGGTGGTGAGGTTCGAAGCGCTCGAGACCGAAGGTTACAAGGTCATCAAGCGCTTCACGTTCAAGCGCGACAGTTACCTGGTCGACGTGGCGTACGAAGTGACCAATGGTCGTGCCGACGCGCAAAGCCCCTTCGCCTATTTCCAGGTGGTTCGTGACCGTTCGGCGCCGGTTGGCGATTCCTGGTTCGTGCCGACGTACACCGGTGTGTCGGTGTACACCGATGCCGGAAAATATGAAAAGGTGTCGTTCGACGACATTGAGAAGAAAAAGGCGAAGTTCGTCACCCAGGCCGACAACGGCTGGGTCGGCATGGTCCAGCACTATTTTGTCACGGCCTGGCTGCCCGGCCCGAAGCAGCCGCGCGAGTACTTCGCCAAGCCGCTCGGTAACGGCCTGTTCGCCGCTGGCGCGATCCTGCCGATCGCGGCCATCGCCCCTGGCGCGACGGCGGTGGTGCAGGTGCCGCTGTATTCGGGACCGCAAGAGCAGGACAAGATCGGCCAGATCGCCCCGGGGCTGGACCTCACGGTCGACTATGGTTTGTTCACGATCTTCGCCTCGCCGCTGTTCTGGGTGCTCAAGTGGCTCTACGAGATCGTCTACAACTGGGGCGTGGCGATCATCCTGCTGACCGTGCTGATCAAGCTCGCGTTCTTCCCGCTGTCGGCCGCCAGCTATCGGTCGATGGCCAAGATGCGCGTGGTCGCGCCGAAGCTGCAGCGGATCAAGGAGCAGTATCCGGATGATCGCCAGAAGCTGCAGCAGGCGATGATGGAGCTGTACAAGACGGAGAAGATCAATCCGCTCGGGGGCTGCCTGCCGATCGTGGTACAGATCCCGGTTTTCATCGCGCTGTACTGGGTGTTGCTCGGTTCGGTGGAACTGCGTCATGCACCGTTCTTCGGCTGGATCATCGACCTGTCGGCTCCGGATCCGTTCTACATCCTGCCGTTGTTGATGGCCGCCTCGATGGTGGTTCAGATGCGTCTTTCGCCTGAGCCGCCGGATCCGGTGCAGGCGCGCATCATGAAGGTGATGCCGTTCATCTTCGGCGCGTTCTTCTTCTTCTTCCCGGCCGGCCTGGTGCTGTACTGGCTGGTGAACAACATCCTGTCGATCGGACAACAGTGGTACATCACGCGCAAGATCGAGGCGGATGCGGCCAAGCCGGTCAATGCGGGCAAACGCTGACACGATCGCGGCAATCGCGACGGCCCCGGGCCGCGCAGGGGTAGGAATCGTTCGGGTATCCGGGCCGTTGGCTGCCCGGGTAGCCGAGGGAATCATCGGTGAGCGGCCAGCTGAGCGGCAGGCTGTGCTCAGGACATTCCGCGATGCTGCGGGCGGGGCGCTCGATATCGGCGTTGCGCTGTGGTTTTCGGGTCCGCGTTCGTTCACCGGCGATGATGTGCTCGAACTCCACGGTCACGGCGGACCGGTGGTCCTGCGCAGCGTGCTCCAGCGATGCGTGGCGCTGGGCGCCCGGTTGGCCGAACCGGGTGAATTCACCCGGCGCGCGTTCGTCAATGACCGGATCGATCTTGCGCAGGCGGAGGCAATCGCCG
>JBIITW010000317.1:0-3868 GCA_044340265.1 Burkholderiales bacterium
CCTGCGCCTTGCATCCCGCCCGCGTCAGACTGGCTGCGAATCCGGCGTAGCGCGCAAGGCCACCATCTTGCGTAATCGATGCGACGAGTACGCAGCCCATCTGATCGAGCTCACGGGAGGTGGGCACTAGAGCCAGCCTGGTTCCCTTCTGCTCGTGTCCCATGGCCGGGTCCGGAGGCACGTTGACAACATCGCTGCGGTCGAAGACCGGTGTTACCAGGCCTTTCGCCCGAAAGGCCTGGCGATATCCCGCAGTCCGAGGTTCACATGATCTTCGTCGATGGCGTGTGCGTGAAAGGGGGGCGCAGCGCCGGTTTTCCGGGCGGTGCGCTCAACGGGCGCAGGCGAGCAGCGGGCGCTGGTGCAGCAGATGGCCGAGCGCGTTGGCTGAGCTGATCTGGCGCAGCGATGCTGCCAGGCGGGCATCGGGAGGTCGAGCGCACACCGCGCACTGGCGCTACAGGTGCAGGGCGGGACGTGTTGTGCTCGACGATCGGGGCGCGGTCGAGGACGAGGGACTCGAGGGTCATCTGGTGCGGCCCGGCCGGGTCGATCGCCTGATCCCGGGGCCATGGTTGCTCGTGCAGCGCGTCGGCGCGACGCTTGCGTCCGCGAGGTCGCGGCCGCAGGGACATTTGAAAGTACCATTCGCATGCGCAGCGGTGTTCCCGGTGGGCCCCGGTGAGGCTGCTCTCGCGCCGGTCGTATCGAGCCGCCGACTTCGGCGCGTGTCCGAGGGGCCCGAAGCCTTGTAACCTTCGAAGAGGAGGGATCATGAGAAGCATCAGGGTAGGCGGGACGCGGCTGGCCCGGGCGGGGGCTGTGGCGGCATGCCTGGTCTCGCTGGGTACTGCGCTGTGCGTGCCGCTTCGCGCGGGTGCACAGGACGCCTCCGTTGGGGCCGTACACGGCGCGGCCGGCGGTGCTGCATCGGTCGGCACTCTTCGCGCGATCGGCGTCTACCTGGAGCACGGCCGCAGGGCCTCGACCGTGACCGCGCTGTAGGACGGCACCGTCCTGCTCTTCGGCGATGACCTGGCCTACGGTGCCGACGGCGGCCCGATACGATCGCTGCGCGAGCGATTCGGGGATGGAAGAACCGAGACGCACCAGTTCCCGCACGCCGACCCGCTGGCCTGGCGCGGAGACCGGCGCGGCTGGCAGCGCCTGCCGCGGCCACCGTCGTGCAAGGGCAATCTCTTCCTGCCGAGCGCCACGCCGCTCGGCGACGGACGCGTGCTGCTGGCCGGTGGCCTGTGCGACCTGCCGCGCCTGCTCAACGACACCACCCCTCGCGCGCCGCATGTCGCCACGGCGATCTGGAACGTCACGCGCTGGGAGTGGGAGACCGGGCCCGACCTGAACGGGTCGAGGCTGCGGCATACCGCGACGCGGCTCGCCGATGGCAGCGTGCTGCTGGTCGGGGGCATCAGCGATCCGGCGCTCGCCGCCGATCCTGTTGCCGATGCGCGCAGCAGTGGCGGGGGCGGTGCCCCCCGCCCATCGGCTTCGAACCCGGTCATCGAACCGGTGCTGGCCAGCGTCGAGCGCGTCCAGGGCGACCGGGTGCAGGTCCTCCCGCCACTGTCGGTCGCGCGCGCGGGGCATACGGCCACGCTGCTCGCGGATGGCTCGGTGCTGGTGGTGGGCGGGCGCGACGCCAGCGGCATGGCGCTCGATTCGGTCGAGCGATGAGCAGCGCTGGCTGCCCGCCGGCAGCGCGATCGTCGCGACCGACGTCGAGTCGGAAGTCACGCCGGTACTGCAGCGCCTGCCGGACGATCGCGTGCGGATCTTCACTGGCAGTCGCGTGCTGCTGTGGACGCGTCGCTCGCCGGTGCCCGAGACACGGCCCCCGGCGTGGTTCCTTCCGCCGGCGGCCACGCGACTGGCCAGCGGCCGGGTGCTGGTGGTCGGATCGACCGTGCCGCCCGAGGGCAGGCTCGAGAGCCACGCCTACGAGTGGGACCCTGCGCAGCGGCGCTGGAGCGAGGCGGGGCGGCCGGCGCCGCGCCGCAGCCGGCACCACGCGGTCGCGCAACTGCCCTCGGGGCGTGTCGTGCATGTCGGCGTCGGGCCGGGCAGTGCCGGAGGCGATAGCCTGCTGGCCCAGTGCCTGCTGCCGACCGAGTCGACCTGGCGGCCCTGCGGGGAACTCGCCCTGGCGCGCTGGGCGGACGCCTCCATCACGGCCGGGCTGCTGCCCGATGGCCGGCTCGTGGTGGTGACCGGCAACGACCACGCGGCGGTCTACGACGAAGGCCGGGACGCGTTCAGCGCAGGCAGCCTGCGCTGGCAACTCGCGGGCCTGACCTACGGCGCGCCGGTGTTGCCGTCCGGGCCGATGGTGGAGCTGAGCCTGCCGGGTTCGGCGACGCCGCTGGACGTCAGCGCGGTCGCCGCGCAGTTCTGGGAGTCCCTGTTCAAGGGGTGGCGATCGCAGTCGGGCGTGAACGTGAATTCGGGCTCCATCGAAGTGGACTGGGTCGCCGACGCCGGGCCGCGCATGCTGTGGGATGCGGCCCGCCAGCGATGGACCTACATCCTTCAGCACCAGGGCATGGGGCGTCGGGGAGTGCTGCTGGCCGAAGGGTGCGCGCTCTCGCCCGATCCGCTCTCGCTGTTCGACCCGAACACGAGCACCCCGCGTGGTCTGCCCGACCCCGGCATGGGCCTCGAGCCAGCGACGGCGCACGTGCTGCGGCTCGCGGGCGACGAGATCGTGGTGGTGGGAATGCCGGTCGGTGGCGTCGGGACCGGTCTCTATCAGACACGCGCAACCTGCGCGGGCCTGGCCGCCGATCCGGACGAGGCGCTGGTACTCCATCCGTGGCGGGCCGACGATGCGCGCTATCGCGTCGCAGCCGCCGCGCAGCCGCAGGTGCCGACACAGGCACAGGACTCCGCGCAGCCGCCCGGCGGGTGGGCACGACTGACGGCGTGGTGGCCGCGCCAGCCCCTGTGGATCGCCGCGGCGCTGCTGCTGCCGCTGCTGGCGTACCTGCTCATCCGGCGTCTGATGATCCCCGGGGTCCGGGCGGCGGCGCGAAGGACCTTGCCCGAGAAGACCACGGGCCTGCTCGGCATTCGCCTGCCCACCTGGGTGGCCGTGGTGGTGCGACTGGTGATCTACGTGCCAGTCGGCCTGCTGGTGCTGGTCTGGGGCGCCCAGGTGCTGATGGTGAGCCGATACGAGCAGGTCGAGGACGAGGCGGATCTCTGCAAGGTCGATGCGCGTGCCTGCGTCGACCCGCGTACGGGGCTGATCCCGAGCGTGCCGAAGCTGGAGGGCAGCGGTCCTCACCAGACGCCACCGCAGATCCCGTGTCGCTTCGTGGGCGTGTGGTCGACCGTGCAGCGCGGTGCGATGTTTCGCATCACGCTGACGGATGACGGACGCTTCCGGATGGACCGCAATGTCACCGACGCTGCGGGGCGCCGTCACCACGAAGGCTTCTGGATGGTGCAGAGCGGCCATTTCGTCTGGCGCTACCCCGAGTCGGCCCGCGAGCCTCCGGACATCAACCGGATCGTGAGCGAGACGGCTACCTCGTTCGATCTGTTCGAGGGCGACGGGCGCGTGTCCCGATTCGACCTGCTCGACCGCCGGGCGTCCTCGCGCTGTGCGCCCTGATCGCGCATCGCGGGTCCGCCAGGCGGTCGGCGCAGGGGCGGTGATCGCCGCGGGCTGGCCCGCCGTGGCCGTTGCCGAGGCGAGTTGGGGCGATCTGTTTCCAGTGCTCGCCCGGGTCGTCCTGCTGGGTATCGCGGAGTTGATCGCGGAGGTCTGCCATGGTCTGTGGCCGCTGGCCGTGGTCCTTGCAGGGCTGGCGTGGGGCCTGAAAGGCTGGATGGCTCGCCAGGGCCC
>JBIITW010000120.1:0-14869 GCA_044340265.1 Burkholderiales bacterium
TGTTCCCCTTGTGCGTGCTGCTGGTGTTCCTGGTGCTCGCTGCGCAGTACGAGAGCTGGACGCTGCCGCTGGCGGTGATCCTGATCGTGCCGATGGGGGTGCTGTCGGCGATCTTCGGCGTCTGGGTGTTCGGCCATTTCGGCAAGGGTGGCGACAACAACATCTTCACGCAGATAGGGTTGTTCGTGCTGGTCGGGCTCGCCTGCAAGAACGCGATCCTGATCGTCGAGTTCGCGCGAGAACTCGAGATGCAGGGGCGCACCTACGTCGAGGCGGCGATCGAGGCGAGCCGCCTGCGGTTGCGGCCGATCCTGATGACCTCGTTCGCGTTCATCATGGGCGTGGTGCCGCTGGTGGTGTCGTTCGGGCCGGGTGCCGAGATGCGCCAGGCGATGGGCGTGGCGGTGTTCTCCGGGATGATCGGCGTCACCTTCTTCGGCCTGTTCCTCACGCCGGTGTTCTACGTGATGATCCGCGGCCTGGCGAGCCGGATGTCCGGCGGCGGCGCGACCGGTGGCAGTCCTGCGGCCGTGCACGGAGGTTCCTCCCGTGGCTGACCACCGCTGCCGAAGCCGACCGCGATGCGCGGGTGCAATGCGGATAGGGATGGGGATGGGGATTGCGCTGGCCGCGGCGCTGCTGCTCGGTGCCTGTGCCGGTGCGCGTCAGGCACCGGTCGAGGTCGAGCTCGCGCTGCCGGACACCTTCCGCGGGGGCAGCATGGAGGAGCGCCTGCGCAGCGGTGCCGAACTGCCCTGGTGGGAGACCTACCGCGATCCCGCGCTGACCCGACTGATTGCGCAGGCGCTGGAACGCAACCGGGATATCCAGCTGGCGGTCGCCCGCATCGAGGAGACCCGGGCGCTGATCGGCCCGGCGGAATACGCCGAACTGCCGCGGCTGTCGATCGGTGCCGACCTCGGCCGCGAGCGCCAGCCGCAGAACTACCGCTTCAACCTGCCCCCGGGTGCCAGCCGCGACCTGCGCTTGTACGGGCTCACGGCCAATGCATCCTATGAAGTCGATCTGTGGGGGCGGCTGAAGAGCCTGGAAGCGGCAGTGCGTGCGGACTACCTGGCGTCGCGTTTCGCGCGCGAGACGGTGGCGATCGCGCTGATTGGCGATGTCGCGCAGGCCTACTTCGACATCCTGTCCATCCGCCAGCAGCTGGTGCTCACGCGCAGCACGCTCGACGGGCGCCGTGCCTTCCTCGATCTCACCCGCCGCCGCTTCGAGGGTGGACGATCGTCTGCAGTCGAGGTGAGCCGCGCGCAGGCGGCGCTGCTCGGCGTGCAGGCGCGCATTCCGTCGCTGGAGCAGCAGCTGGCACAGCTCGAGAACCGGCTCGCGCTGCTGGTCGGCGGTCTCGCGGGCGATCCTCAGGCCCTGGTTGCCGTGGATGCGCGCCTGCCGCTGCCGCCGGACGTCCCCGCCGGGCTGCCTTCGGCGCTGCTCGATCGTCGCCCCGACCTCCTGGCGGCCCGGCAGGAACTCGAGTCGGCCTCGTTCCGCGCCGACGCCCAGCGTGCTGCGCTGCTGCCGACGATCTCGCTGACCGCTGCCCTGGGGCTGCAGAGCCGTTCGCTCGCCGACCTGCTGAGCGGTCCGGCGACGACCTGGGGGCTCGGTGCCGGCCTCCTGCAGCCGATCGTCGATGCCTCGCGCAACAAGTTCCTCGCGCAGGCGCAGGCGGCACGTGAACGCCAGGCGCTGGTGCGCTACCAGCGCGCCGCCGAACAGGCACTGCGCGAAGTGTCGGACGCGCTGGTCGCGCGCACCCGCCAGGCCGAACTGCGCGACGCACTGGCAGGCCAGGCGAAGGCCCTGGAACGTGCGGCCACGCTGGCCGAGCAGCGGTTCAAGGCCGGCCTTGCCGCGTACTTTGAAGTCATCGATGCGCAGACGGAGCTGCTCGCGGTGCAGCTGGCGGAGAACGATGCGCGCCGCGCGCTGCTCGCCGCCACCGTCGGCCTCTACAAGGCGCTCGGCGGTGGCTGGGACCCGGCGGCCTTTGCCGAAGGCGGCCATACGGTACCGTCATCGGCTACTGCGGCCACGGGCGCCACGCGCTGAGCCGGCCCGGGCGCCGTGCCCGGGTGCGCGGCTCAGTCCCCAGGCCGTTGCGGATCCCGCGGCAGCATCGCCGCGCAGACCGTGGTGCACACGGCGACCGCCGCCATCACGTAGAGCATGGTGGTGAAGCCGGCGGCCTTCACCGCCGGTCCGAGGATGCCGACCACCGCCGAGCTGACGCCGAAGGCGATGAAGAAGCGCATGCCGGTGACCCGCGAACGCATGCGGTCGTCGACGAAGCGCACGACCATCGTGTCGGTGAACGGGATCGCGCCGAACACGAACACCATCAGCGCGGTCAGCACCGCGTAGAACGCCCAGCCGTCGGTATTGGCCGCGAGGATGAACAGCGGGATCTGCAGCCCGACGATCGGCGCCATCACCTGGCGCACATGGAATCGGTCGAGCAGGGTACCCACCGCGACCTGGGCCAGCGAGGCCACCACGTACACCGCGGCGAGCAGCGCGCCCAGCGTGGCCGGCTGTTCGCCCAGCCATTGCAGCCGCTCGCGCAGCAGCTCGAGGTTGCCGTTGGTGGTGAAGTTGAACACGATGGTGCCGAAGATGGCGGTACCGGTCATCAGCGCCACCACCCGCACCAGCACGCCCTTCGGTACTTCGATCGGCTTCTTCGTGGGCCGCCTGGCCGGCGAGCCGGCTTCCTTCGGGACCAGCAGTGCGAACGCGATGCCGCAGGCGATCGCGAACAGCCCGGGCACCACGAACGCCGAGCGCCAGCCCGAGTACTGGATCAGCAGGCCGGTGGATACCGCCGCCGCCGCGATGCCCAGGTTGCCGGCAAGGCCGTTGACGCCGATGGTCAGGCCGGCGTTCTTCGAATCGCGCACCAGCATCGGGATGCCGATCGGGTGGTAGATGGCGGCGAACACACCGACCAGGGTCAATGCGGCGGCCAGTTGCCATTCATCGTCTGCCAGCCCGACCAGCATCGCCGAGCCGCCGATGCCGAAGAAGAACAGCAGCATCATCTGGTGCCGCCCCCACTGGTCGCCCAGCCGGCCGGCAGGCAGCGAGCACAGCCCGAACATCACGAACGCGCCGATCGTGTAGGGCATCAGGTCTTCCCAGCGCGCGAAGCCGAACTCGGCCGCGATGGTGGACACCGCGGTGGCGAAGATCAGCAGCATCAGGTGGTCGATCAGGTGCCCTGCATTGATCAGCAGGCCGAGGGTGCGGCGCGAGCCGGTGTCCGACCCGGCAGGTGCCCCGGACGGGCCTTCGGCGGCGGGGAGGGTGGCGATGGTCGGCGGAGGCATGGGCGTGGCTCGCGGCAGGCGCATGGCCGTGGAGCCGTGCGCCGGTGAATGAATTCCAGGGCGTCATGATACGACCGTCGGCGCCGGTCCGGGCCACGGTGTTGCGGTACCCTTCGCGGTGTCCCGTGTCCAGGAGCGACCCCCGTGAGCCAGGTTTTCAGCGTCGACCAGCTGGTCGACTTCATGACCCGCACGTATGTTGCGTGCGGCGTGCCGCAGGCCGATGCGCGGTCCACCGCCGAGATGATGATCGAGGCCGACCTGCTCGGCTCCGACGCCCACGGCATCTTCCGCCTGCCGCAGTACGTGAAGCGGCTCCGGGCCGGCGGCTTCAACCTGCATCCGCAGATCCGCATCGAACGCGAGACGGTCGCCACCGCGCTGATCGACGGCGACAACGCGATGGGTCACCTGGTGATGCGCTTCGCCGCCGAGACCGCGATCGCCAAGGCCAAGGTGGCCGGCGTCGCATGGGTCGGCCTGCACCACGGCAACCATGCCGGCGCCGGTGCGGTCTATGCGCGCATGCCGCTCAAGCACGACATGGTCGGCATCTACGGTGCGGTCGGCAGCGCCAACCACCTGCCGCCCTGGGGCGGCATCGAGATGCTGCTGTCGACCAACCCGCTGGCGATCGCCGTGCCCGCGCACGAAGAGCCGCCAGTGGTGCTCGACATGGCGACCACCGTGGCGTCCTACGGCAAGATCAAGGCACGTGCGCAGCGCGGCGAGATGATGCCCGAGGGCTGGATGATGGGTAACGACGGCAAGCCGCTGCTCGATCCGAAACGGTCGGCCGAAGGTTTCCTGATGCCGATCGGCGGTCACAAGGGCTACGGGCTTGCGCTGATCATCGGCCTGCTCGGTGGCTCGCTCAACGGCGCGGCGATGGGCCGCGACGTGGTCGACTTCAACGCCGACTCGAAGAGCGTGACCAACACCGGGCAGTGCATCGTCGCAGTCAGCCTGTCGGCCTTCGGCGACCCGGAGACGATCAAGCGTGACGTCGATCGCGTGTCGCGCGAGATGCGATCGGCGCAGAAGATGCCGGGGGTCGATCGCATCCGCGTTCCGGGCGAGGACAGTCATCGCCGGCATGCGCAGCAGTCGAAGGACGGCATCGCGCTGCCGGCGCCGCTGCTCGACATCCTGGGCAAGCTCGCCGACGACCTGTCGATCGGTCGCCTGTCGTGAGCCACCGCAACGCACACACCCCGGCGCCGGCGCGCATCGGCGATCCGTTGTCCGAGGTCGACACGCCTGCGCTGATCGTCGACCTCGATGCCTTCGAGCGCAACATCGCGCGCATGGCGGCGAAGGTGGTCGCGATGCGAACCTCCGGTGGCAATGCCTCGCTGCAGTTGCGTCCGCACGCCAAGACGCACAAGTCACCGGACATCGCGGCAAGGCAGATCGCCGCCGGTGCGGTCGGCGTCTGCGTGCAGAAGGTGGCCGAGGCCGAGGCCCTGGTCGATGGCGGCGTCGCCGACGTGCTGGTCAGCAACGAGGTGGTCGGCCGATCCAAGCTGGCACGCCTGGCGGCCCTGGCGCGCCGTGCACGGCTTTCGGTGTGCGTCGACCATCCCGACAACGTGCGCGCCTTGTCTGCGGCGATGGTCGAGGCGGGCGCGTCGATCGACGTGCTGGTCGAGATCGATGTCGGCGCCGGGCGCTGCGGCGTGCCGCCGGGCGAACCGGCCGCAGCCCTCGCGCAACAGGTGGCTGCATCGCCCGGCCTGCGCTTCGCGGGGCTGCAGGCCTACCACGGGTCGGCGCAACACCTGCGCACGGTGGCGGAGCGGCAGCAGGCGATCGCCAGCGCGGTCGACAAGGCGTCGCATACGCGCGCGATGATCGAGGCACTGGGTGTTGCCGTACCGAAGATCACCGGCGCCGGCACCGGCACCTTCGAACTCGAAGGTGCGAGCGGGGTCTACAGTGAACTCCAGGCCGGGTCCTACATCTTCCTCGATGCTGACTACGCGCGGAACCACGCGGCCGGTGGCAGTACCTTCGCCGAGTTCGAACACAGCCTGTTCATCCTGGCGACGGTGATGAGCCGGCCGGTGCCTGAGCGGGCGGTATGCGATGCCGGGCACAAGGCGTCGTCTTCCGACTCGGGTTATCCGACCGTGCCGGACATCGATGGCGCAACCTATGTCGGCGCCTCGGACGAGCACGGGGTGATCCGCCTCGACAAGCCGACGGTGGCGCTGGCGATCGGCGACAAGATCCGGCTGATACCCGGGCATTGCGACCCTACCGTGAACCTGCACGACTGGTTCGTCGGCGTGCGCGAGGGGCGGGTCGAAACGCTCTGGCCAGTGAGTGGCCGCGGCCCGGGCTTCTGAGTTCCCCGATTGCGGATCGCGTCCGGCCCGCTGCCGGACCGGACGCGGTATCCGGGCGCGCGATCAGTCCTGCGGGCGGTCGGGCGCGATCGGCAGGCGCAGCCGCCGGGCGTCGATCACCGGCTCCGGGAACGGCAGGGCGGCGGTGCCGATGCCGGTCGAAGGTTCTGGCCGCGGCGCTGGGCGAGGCGAGGCGAACGTCGACAACCGGGCGCCCTGCGTGCCGGACGCCCCCGGCCAGGATGTCGGCGGCGCCGACCCGCCGGACGCGATGGACGGCAGTCCGGCGGCGGAACTCGGCAGCGCCTGCGTCGAGCCGAGCGATCGAGAGGTGACCGGCGCGGAGTTGACCGGTTTCGACGAGACCGTGCGGGGTCCGGACGGCGTGGACAGCGTGCCGGATGGCGGCGGTGGCGTCCCGAGCGTCTGCACCTGGGCGGCTGCCGGAACGGCCTGCAGCGCGAAAAGCAGGATGGCGGTCCCGGCCTGCAAGCCGGGCGACCCTCTCGACGAGCGCGTCCGCGAGCGGCGCGCACAACTGGAAGCATGCATGGGATTGATCCTCTTGCCTGGAAGGCCCCGGGACAAGTGCCGGCGTGCTGTGCGCCGATCGATGTGGTGCCTCCGTGTACGCGCCGGCAATTACCCGGCCGCCCGTCGGCTGTGATCAGTGTATCGCGGCGGCGGTTCGCCATGGGAGCAATGCTCCTTGCTTCGGGCGGGCATTCTTCCGCTGCAGTCGGATCCCCGCGACTCCTGCTGCCGTTCCTGCCCTCGGGGCCGACCGAACTGGTCGGCACCGTGCCGGCCAGCCGCATCCAGCGCGCAATGCAGGCCGCTTCCAGTTCTGCGCTGTCGGACGTGGTGGCGCGGATGCTGGCCCGCATCGTCGAGGTCCATCTGGGCGCTGCCGTGCCGATCGAGCGGATGGCTGCCGGGGCTGGCGCGCGCGCGGTCGAGCGCCTGCTCGGCGAGGCGGCCGGCACACGCGCGCTGTTGCTGGCCAGCGAGGCGCTTTGCGTGCACGCCGCGATCGAGCGACCGGAACTCGCCAGCCACCTCGATCGTCTGCAGCCAGTCGCGACCTGCATTTCCGTGCCGTACCTGCTGGTGCGTGCCGACGCTGCAGCCTCAGCAGCCGGCTGCAGCGTCGGCAGTGCTGGTCATGGCGGACGCTCCACGGCGCTGGCGGAAGCCGTCGCTGCCCGCCTTCCGCTCCAGGCGGGCGGGATTCCCTGCCGCGAGGTCACCTTCAATGGAGGTGCTGCAGCCCTTCAGGCGCTGCTCGGAGGCCATCTGGAGATGGCGGTCCTTCCGCGCGCGCTGGCAGGTCCGTGGATCGACGACGGCACGCTGCAGGCTGGCCCCGTGCCCCCGGCCGCGCTCGTCGTGCCGGCCGAGGGCTGGTTCGCGGTGCTGGCCGGACCGGGATGGCCGACCGACAAGGTCATGGCGCTGGGCGATGCCCTGCAGGCAGGCGTGGCGGAGCCGGCCCAGCAGGCCTGGCTCGAGCGCCTCGGCCTGCGCGCGCAGCCAGAGCCCGGCCCGCGGCTGGCGCGCCGTATCCGCGATGAGCGGGCCCGGCTGATGGCCGAAAAAAAGCGGGCACGCCGTGAGGCGCGCCCGTGAAGGAGACAACAGAAGAGGAGGGGGGGGTCTGTTGCTCAAGCCATTTAACGGCTGCACCCGAGCCCGACTTGAGGTCGGCAGGCGATGTTCTTTGCGGTGTCGCGCACGCAGCCTCGTTCCGGTCTTCCAGGATTGTCCAACCGACTGGCTGGACTGAGCTTTCTCGAGGTTGTGGCTTCCCCCGGGCGAGGCGCATTCCGGTGTCGAGGTACGGACCTCTCGTCGACAGCGACCGGACCCCACGGAGGGTGGACAATGGCGCACCGCACAAGAAAAGCTTGATTTTGGCCAGGCGTGCCCGTACAATCCGCTCGTGCCAGACGTTAACAGCGTCTCGCATAATCCTCCGAAACCTCCTCCTTTGGTGGATTTTCCGCGGAACCGACAGGTTCCGCTTTTTTTTGCCCCGGATTCGTGGGTCGCCGCGCCCCGACCGCTGGCCGAGCCGCAAGGCGGCTGCTGCCGTAGTGCACAAGAATCTGTCATGAAGCGGCCTATGCGCCCTGGTTCGCCGGTCAGCCGTCGCCGTCGATGCCTTGCCTCTTCCCTGACCGGAACGGATTCCGTCATCTGCCAGGCTCGCCGTTTGTCCATGTACAAACGGCGAGCCTCGCCCGGATCCTGACAGTCGCTCGCCCGCGTCAGCCACCCGCCGCGCCCGGTGACATGCGTTCCCACAGGCCGTCACCGCGCGCGATGAGCGTCGAGCGATGCCAGCGCCGGAGCGTGCTCCGGTGTCCGATGCTGACAAGGGTTGCGTCCGGGAGCGACCGGGTCAGCAGGCCATACAGCTCGGCCTCGGCCGCTTCATCGAGTGCCGAGGTGGCTTCGTCCAGGAACAGAAGCGCCGGTCGGCGCAATAGCGCGCGCGCGAAGGCCACCCGCTGCTGTTCGCCCCCTGACAGAACCTGCGCCCAGAGGTCGCGCTGGTCCAGGCGGTCGCGCAGGTGCGCCAGGCCGCAGCTTTCCAGCACGGAATCGAAGCGGTCGTCGTCCGCGACCGGGCTGCCCGGATAGCAGATCGCCTCGCGCAGGGTGCCCAGCGGCAGATAGGGCCGTTGCGGCAGGAAGAGCACCTGGCCGGGCGGCGGCAGCCTCACCGTGCCGCTGCCATACGGCCAGATGCCCGCAAGGGCGCGCAGCAGCGTGCTCTTGCCTGAGCCGGACGCGCCGCTGATCAGCAAGGCCTCGCCGGCCGTGATCTCGAGGTCGAGCCCGGTCACCAGCCGCCTGCCACCAGGCAGCGTCACGTCCAGCGCGCGCGTCCTTATTGCGGCAGCCTCGTCCGTGCCGCCCTGCTCGAACACGAAGTGGTCCGCGCTGGCGGACTGTCGTTCCGATTCGAGCATGCGAGCCTCGAACCCGGTGAGCCGGTCGACGGTGGCCTTCCACGCCGCGATCGCAGGATAGGCGTTGATCAGGTACGAGAGCGAGGCGTGGACCTGGCCGAACGCCGACGAGATCTGCATCAGCCCGCCGAGCTGGATCTCCTTCGCGAAGTAGCGGGGTGCCGCGACCACGAACGGAAACACCGTCGCGAGCTGGTTGTAGCCATTGCTGAACCAGGTCAGCTTCTTCTGCCGCTTCATCAGGCGCCAGTAGTTGGCGAACACCTCGCCGAACCGTTCGCCCATCCGCCTGCGTTCATCCGGCTCGCCGCGGTACAGCGCGACGCTTTCGCTGTTCTCGCGCAGCCGCATCAGCCCGTAGCGGAAGTCCGCCTCATGGCGCTGCTGGTCGAAGGACAACCGGACCAGGGGACGGCCGATCAGGTTGGCGAGCCAGGTGCCGATCGCCGCGTACGCGACCGCCGCCCACACCATGTAGCCGGGAATGGTCAGGTCGTAGCTGCCCACATTTAGGGTCGCCGGACCGGACAGGGCCCACAGCACGAACACGAACGAGGCGAGGGTCACCACGGCATTCATCAGGCCCAGGCCGAGGTCCAGGGTCTGGTCGCACATCAGGCGCACATCCTCGCTGATCCGCTGGTCCGGGTTGTCGGTACCGGCCGCGGTGCCGGCGTCCGCCAGTTGCATGCGGTAGTAGGTCTGCCCGGCGAGCCAGCGATCCATGTAGCGGCCGGTCAGCCAGCGCCGCCAGCGGACCTGCAGCATCTGGTTGAGGTACTGCTGGTAGACCACGATCAGGATGTAGACCGCAGCGAGGAACAGGAAGTACCAGAGCAGCGCGACGAATCCGGGCTGGTCGTAGGCCTGTATCGCGTTGTAGAAGTCGTTGTACCAGGCGTTGACCTGCACCAGCATGTAGACCGATGCGAGGTTCAGGGCGACCACGGTGCCGAGCAGGGTCCAGGCGGCCAGGCGTTCCTCGGAGCGCCAGTAGGGACTGGCGAGACGCCAGAACAGGCGCAGGAATTCGAACAGTCGCACGGGCTTCAAGGACGGTCTCCGGTGGTGTTACCCACAGTATCATCGCGCACGATGTCTCCTTCCAGGCGATCGCAGGCCGCCGGCCTGCCGCGGCCATGCCCTCGTTGATTGGCGACCTGCTGCCGTCGCTCGCCGCGGCCCTGGGCGTGACCGGATCGCTGCCGGTCAGCCTGCCGGTGCTCGCTGCGTGCGTGCTGGTCATGTCCGCCGCATCCATCGTGTTCGGCATGTCGGGCTTCGGTGCATCGCTGATCACCGTGCCGCTGCTGTCGCAACTGGTGCCGTTGCCGCTGCTGCTGTCGATGACGGTGGCCACCGACCTGCTCTCCGCCTGCATCGTCTCGGTCTCCACGCGCCTGCGTGCGCGCAGGCAGGCACGCGTTGCGGCTGCCGTTGGCAGTGGACCGCCGCTGCGCGTGCGCGCCGACCGTGCCGAACTGCTGCGCCTGGGTTCCACCGCCGTGGTCGGGGCTGCCATCGGCGTCACGTTGCTGGTCGGCCTGCCCAGGGAGGCGGCGATGTTCGCCCTCGGCGTGTTCCTGCTCGTCTACGGTGCGTGGTCGCTGCATTCGCGCCTGCCCGATCGACCGCTGTCCGCGCGATGGGCCTGGCCGTCCGGCTTCATGGGCGGATTGCTCGGCACGCTGTTCGGAATCGGCGGCCCGCCCTACGTGATCTACCTGTCGCGGCGGATCTTCGATCGCGACCGGTTGCGTGCCACGATCGCGGTGATCGTGCTGATCAGCCTGCTCATCCGGTTCCTCGTCTTCCTGGTCGCCGGCCTGCTGCTGCAGCCCGGCCTGCCCGAACTGCTCGCGGTCGTGCTGCCGGCCTGTGCCATCGGCGTGCTGGTCGGCGGCCGGCTGGTCGAACGGCTGTCGCGCGAGCGGCTGCTGCGGGTGATCGCGATGCTGCTCACGGTCAGTGGCGCGTTGCTGCTGGCCCGGGTGGCGCTGTCCTGATCACGGGTGCGCCCGCCCGCGCCGGGTTTGTCAAGCACGATCATTCGCAGGCGGATGCCGCGCTGCGCTGCGCGCTCACTATAATTGCGCCGCAGTGCACGGTCCGATCCGCGCGCACCACGCCGGTGTTCGTTGCGCGAGGCGCAGTGAGGCAAGCGGCGCCCGACGTCAAGTCTTGACAGTGCAGCGTGGTTCAAGCAAGCGGGGCGCGATCGGTGAGTGGCAGGGTCGATTGCCCGTTATGAAGGCAACCCGGTCGATCGCAAGCAACGATGCGGGCTGCGGGGCGGATGAGGACCTGTTATCCACAATCGCTGTGAATAGATTTCCGTGTTTTCGGCGTCTTCTGCGCCCTACTTTTGTTTCTTGAACGGATCGAATGGCCAACGCTCGCTACGATGAAGGTTCGATTCGGGTCCTGAAAGGACTCGAGCCGGTGAAGGAACGTCCCGGCATGTACACGCGCACGGGCGATCCGGGGCACATCATCGCCGAGGCGATCGACAACTGCGTCGACGAGGCCCTGGCCGGCCATGCGAAGAAGATCGAGGTCACGTTGTATGTCGATGGTTCCATCGGCGTATCGGATGACGGCCGTGGCATTCCGGTCGGGCCACACCCGGAAGAGAAGGTGCCGGTGGTCGAACTCGTGTTCACCCGCCTGCATGCGGGGGGCAAGTTCAACAAGCGCGCCGGAGAAGCGTACTCGTTCGCAGGTGGCCTGCACGGGGTCGGCGTGTCGGTGACCAACGCGCTGTCGCAGCGCCTGGATGTCGAGGTTCGCCGCGAGGGCGCCCTGTGGCAGATCGGCTTCGCCGACGGCGATGTCGTCAGGCAGTTGAAGAAGGCGGGTGATGCCGGACGCGAGACCGGCACCCGGCTGCGTATCTGGCCGAACCCGAAGTATTTCGACCAGCCAAAGGTTCCGCTCGACGAGCTCGAGCGCCTGCTGCGATCGAAGGCCGCGTTCCTGCCCAACGTGGCGGTGACGCTGGCCACCGAGAAGGCCGGCGGCACCTTCGAATCGCGTACCTGGCGCTACAAGGGCGGCATCAATGAATACCTGGAAGAACTGCTCGGCGGCGCCCAGACGCTGACGCCGATCTTCACCGGCGAGAAGTACGCGGGCAAGCCCGGCGAGAACGACAGCTTCGCCGAAGGCGAGGGTGCGGCCTGGGCCATCACCTGGGCAGAGGACGGGTCGGTGGTGCGCGAGTCCTACGTGAACCTGATCCCGACCGCGGCAGGTGGCACCCATGACAGCGGGTTGCGCGAAGGCCTGTTCAACGCGGTGAAGAACTTCATCGACCTGCACAACCTGCTGCCCAAGGGCGTCAAGCTGCAGCCCGAGGATGTATTCAGCCGCGCCTGCTACATCCTGTCTGCGCGGGTGCTCGACCCGCAGTTCCAGGGCCAGACCAAGGAACGGCTGTCCTCGCGCGACGCGGTCCGGCTGGTGTCGACGATGGTGCGCGATCCGTCCGACCTCTGGCTGAACGAACATGTCGAGTACGGTCGGGCGATCGCGGAACTCGCCATCCGCCAGGCACAGCAGCGGATGCGTTCGGCGCAGAGCCGGGTCGAGAAGAAGAAAGGGTCCGGGGTGGCGGTGCTGCCCGGGAAGCTCACCGACTGCGAATCGTCCGACCCTCGCGACAACGAGGTGTTCCTGGTAGAGGGCGACTCCGCAGGCGGTTCGGCCAAGCAGGGGCGCGACAAGAACCTGCAGGCGATCCTGCCACTGCGCGGCAAGGTGCTCAACTCCTGGGAGCATGAACGCGACCGGCTGTTCGCGAACAACGAGATCCACGACATCGCGGTGGCGATCGGCGTCGATCCGCACGACCTCGAGGCGCCCGATGCAGTCGTCGAGAACCTGCGCTACGGCAAGATCGCGATCATGGCGGACGCAGACGTCGACGGCTCGCACATCCAGGTGCTGCTGCTGACGCTGTTCCTGCGCCATTTCCCGAAGCTGGTCGAGCGTGGCCATGTCTACATCGCGAAGCCGCCGCTGTACCGGGTCGACGTGCCCGGCCATGGCAAGCGCCTCGCGCGCAAGGTCTACGCACTCGACGACGCGGAACTCGCGGCGATCGAGGACAAGCTGCGCAAGGAGGGGGTGCGCGACGGCTCCTGGCAGGTGCAGCGATTCAAGGGCCTGGGCGAGATGAGCGCCGAGCAGTTGTGGGAGACCACGATGAACCCGGCCACGCGCCGGCTGCTGCCGGTGTCCATGACCCGGGCGGAACTGGCAGAGACACACAAGGTATTCACGATGCTGATGGGCAAGGGAGAAGCGGCCTCGCGCCGCGCCTGGATGGAACGTCACGGCAACGAGGTCGAAGCCGATGTCTGACCGCATGTCCGAAGCTGAAGCCGGGGGTGGGGCGCGATGAGCGGCAACGCAGACCAGCCGGACCTGTTCGGCAGCGACCGCGACGTCGCGGTCGCGGTGGAGCCGGCCGCACCCGCTGGCGCGGGGGGCGGCGACGGCGGCAGCAGCGGCGCACCGCCGCGTGCGCCTGGCGCGCTGCCGGCGATGCCCGATGGCGATTCACTGCCGCTGTCCCTGTTCGCCGAACACGCCTATCTTTCCTATGCGATGTCGGTGGTGAAGGGGCGGGCACTGCCCGATGTCTGCGATGGCCAGAAGCCGGTCCAGCGCCGCATCCTGTTCGCGATGCGCGAACTGGGCCTGACCTCGACCTCGAAGCCGGTGAAGTCGGCGCGCATCGTCGGCGAGGTGCTCGGCAAGCTGCACCCGCATGGCGACCAGTCGGCCTATGACGCGATGGTGCGGCTGGCGCAGGGTTTCACGATGCGCTACCCGCTGGTCGATGGCCACGGCAACTTCGGTTCGCGCGATGGCGACGGCGCGGCTGCGATGCGCTACACCGAAGCGCGCCTGGCGCCGATCGCGGAGCTGCTGCTGTCGGAGATCGACCAGGGCACGGTCGATTTCGTGCCGAACTACGACGGTGCGTTCCGCGAGCCGACGCTGCTGCCGGCGCGGCTTCCGATGCTGCTCCTCAATGGCGCATCGGGCATCGCGGTCGGCATGGCCACCGAGGTGCCATCGCACAACCTGCGCGAGGTGGCCTCGGCGGTGGTCGCGCTGATCCGCAACCCGAAGCTCGACGCCGAGGCGCTGCGCGGTCTCGTGCCGGGCCCCGATTTCCCCGGCGGCGCGCAGATCATCTCGCCCGGCGAGGACCTGCGTTCGGCCTACGACACCGGACGCGGTTCCCTGAAGGTGCGTGCGCGCTGGGTGTTCGAGGAACTGGCGCGCGGGCAGTGGCAGGCGGTGATCACCGAGCTGCCGCCCGGCGTGTCGGTGCAGAAGGTGCTCGGCGAGATCGAGGAGCTGACCAACCCGAAGGTGCGCACCGGCAAGAAGACGCTGACCCAGGAGCAGACGCAGCTCAAGCAGCTCACCCTGTCGGTGCTGGAGAAGGCGCGCGACGAGTCGAGCAAGGATGCGCCGGTTCGGCTGGTGCTGGAGCCGCGCAGTTCCCGCCTCGATCGCGACGAGTTCATCAACACGCTGCTGGTGCACACCAGCATGGAGTCCAGCGTGTCGGTGAACCTGGTGACCATCGGTCGCGACGGCCGGCCGCAGCAGAAGTCGCTGCGTGGCGTGCTCGCCGAATGGATCGAGTTCCGGTTCGACACCGTGCGCCGGCGCTGCGAGCACCGGCTGGCACAGGTCGACGAGCGCATCCATGTGCTCGAGGGCCGGATGCTGGTCCTGCTCAACGTCGACGAGGTGATCCGGGTGATCCGAAACGCCGACGAGCCCAAGGCCGAACTGATTTCGGCGTTCAAGCTTTCCGAGCGGCAGGCCGAGGACATCCTCGAGATGCGCCTGCGCCAGCTGGCCAGGCTCGAGGCGTTCAAGGTCGAGCAGGACCTCGAGGCGAAGCGCGGGGAGCGTGCGGAACTGGTCGAACTGCTCGAGAACCCGTCGTCGATGAAGAAGCTGGTGATCAAGGAGATCGAAGGCGACGCGAAGCAGCACGGTGATGCGCGCCGGACGTTGATCAAGGCGTCGGAGCGCGCCAGCGTCGAGGTCGCGGTGGTCGACGAGCCGGTGACGGTGATCTTCTCGTCCAAGGGCTGGGTGCGGGCACGCACCGGCCACGGCCACGACTGGACGCAGTTCACGTTCAAGGAGGGCGACT
>JBIITW010000318.1:0-3859 GCA_044340265.1 Burkholderiales bacterium
TGAAGAAGCGGTTCTCGGAAGCGCAGATCATCGGGTTCCTGAAGGAGGCCGATTCGGGCGTGTCGGTCAAGGAGCTGTGCCGACGGCATGGCTTCTCCGAAGCGAGCTACTACCTGTGGCGCAGCAAGTTCGGCGGGATGGATGTGTCCGACGCAAAGCGGCTCAAGGCACTCGAGGCCGAGAACGCCCGGTTGAAGAAGCTGCTTGCGGAGTCTGTCCTGGAAAACGAAATCACCCGGGAAGCGCTGAGAAAAAAGTGGTGACCGCACCAGCAAGACGGGAACTGGTGCGGTGGATGCAGGGCAAGGGCCTGTCGGAACGCCGAGCGCTGAAGGTCGTGCGCATGAGCGCCAGTTCGCTGCGCTATGAGCCCAGCCCCGATCAGAATGTCGCGCTCCGCCAGGCGATCGTCGAGCTCGCGCAACGCCACCGGCGCTACGGCTCGGAGATGATCTACCTGAAGTTGCGGCAGGCCGGGGAACAGGTCAATCACAAGCGCGTGGAGAGGCTGTACACGCAGGAAGGACTGCAGGTTCGACGGCGACAGCGCAAGAAGATACCGGTTTCCGAACGGCAGCCATTGATCAGACCCGGCGCCGCAAACGAGGTCTGGTCGATGGACTTCGTATTCGACCGGGTCAGTACCGGAAGATCCATCAAGTGCCTCGCGATCGTCGACGACGCGACCCACGAGGCGATCGCAGTGGTGCCAGAACACAGCATCGGAGGCGAACGGCTGACGCGCCTGCTCGACGAAATCTGCGCGAAGAGAGGCAAGCCCGCCATCATGCGTACCGACAACGGCAGGGAGTTCACAGGGAAGGCAATGCTCAACTGGGCCTACCGCAACCAGGTCGTGCTCAAGCTGATCGAACCGGGGAAGCCGAACCAGAACGCCTACGTCGAATCCTTCAACGGGCGTTTGCGCGACGAATGCCTGAACGAGCACTGGTTCACCAGCCTGGCCCATGCGCGAGTCGAGATCGAACGCTGGCGCAGGGAATACAACGAGGAACGACCGAAGAAGTCCCTGGGCGGCCTGACCCCCGCCCTTTACGCGAAGCAACTGGCCGGCAAGGCCCTTACAATGACTGCCGCACTCTAGATCGAAGTGCTACTGATTGCGGGGGGACGTCGGCGCGGCGCTCGTTCGGACCCGTGAACTCTTCATTGGCATGTACACAGTGGCAGGCCGGCGCGCTCGCGCTGACCTCGATTGGTGCCAACAGTCTCGGTAATCACACCGGCCGCAGCACCAGGAAACTGTTCTACGACCTCGCGGCCCGTCCCCCCGATTCCGCTGAAGGCCCTCGAGGCTGCCGCGCCAGTGATCGCACCGAGGGGGCGGCCGATCGATCCACCAAATGCTCCGCCTACTGCCGCGCCGAACGCCGCCGGTATGTTCGGCATGCATTCGTTTTTCCGATCCCATCCTTGCTGAACAAGATTCACGTATCCGGCGATGCCTGCGCCGATGTAAGCGCCGGCAGCGCCCGTCCAAGGGGTCAATCCGATGGCGACACCTTGTATCGCCCCAAAAACCATCCCCGACACAGGATCTTGCTGGGTCAAGATCGACGACGCGAGCCCTCCCGCAGCTCCGACAGAACCGCCAATGGCTGAAGCCTTAGCTATCGCCGCCCAGCCCAGCGGGATAAGGGGTGCAGCGAGGCCGCGCGGATCAGCAATGCTGAGTGGATTCGCCCCCACGTAGGCATACGTATTCACGCCCCCCGCCAACCCAATCGGATCCGACTGCACATACCGCCCGATGGCCGGATCGTAATCCCTGAAGTAGTTGTAGTGAAGCCCCGTCTCGCGATCGAGGACCTGCCCCGGGAACCGCAGATCGAAGCGCACGAGGTTTCCATCGCCGTCCGGGTCTTCATTGGGCACGAACGCCCCGTACGGATCCCGATCCCACCGCCACACCTGCACCGCTGCGGCATTCATGATCGACACGACGGTATCGAGGTGATCGGCCTGCAGGATGCTGATCGCAGGGGTTGCCGCCGCCCCGGTGAGCATCGCCACCGGGGTGTTGCCCAGGTAGAGGATGTCCGTCCAGTTGTCCTGTCCTGAGACGGACGTGGCGATCAGCTTGCCGGTGGGATCGTAGTGGAACACGTTCGTCCCGCCCGGGGTCAGCGGGCCGGACTTGGTGATGCGTTCGCCCAGCGCGTTGATCGTGAAGCTGGTCGTGCCCCCTGCAGCGGTGACCTGCGACAGCCGCCCGCGGGCATCGTGCACGAGGGTGCGCAGCCCGTCGGCGGTGGTGCGTCCGCTGGGGTCGAAGGTGAAGGCACGCGGCGGGGTGACGTTGGACACCGCCTGCAGCCGATTGCTCGCCCCGGCGGTGGGCGGGTCGATGAAGGTCGAGGCCTGTACGTTGCCGCCCACGGTCTGCGTTCGCCGGTTGCCGTTGAGGTCGAAGGTCCAGGCGTAGCTGGTGGTGCCCGAGGACCAGCTGGTGAGCCGGTCGGAGGTGTCGTAGCCGAAGGTGTGGTTCGCCCAGGGCGCGGGCTGGGTGATCGAGGTGATGCGGCTTGCGAGGTCGTAGCCGAGCACGTGGATCGCGGCGTTGCCGGTGCGGTAGCTCTGCACCCGCCCGTCGGTGTCCAGTGGGCGTGACCAGGCCACGCCGTTCCAGTAGGTGCCGGAGACGGCCGGGCCGAACGGGTGGTAGGCAATGCTCTGCAGGATCGGCTGGCTGCCCAGATCGATCCGGTTCACCCGGCCTTGCAGGTCGTAGCCGTAGCGCACCTGGCGGCCGGAGGGGTAGCGCATCTCGAACAACCGGCCCTGGGCATCGCGGGTTTAGCGCAGTTCGGTGGTGACACCGGATACCGTCTGCCGGCGCACGCTCAACCGGCCGCGGGCATCGTATTCGAGCACCGTGCTGCCGGAGGGGTCGGTGAAGCCAGTGAGCCGTCCCAGGCCGTGGGTGCCCTGGTCGTAGCTGAAGCCGAGCGAGATCGTCGGCCGCCCCGTCTGTGAATGCACTTCGGTGAGCATTCGGTTCAGTGCATCCCAGGTGCGCGTGACCGTGCGCCCGGCGGCATCGGTCTCGGTGAGCACGTTGCCGGCGGCATCGAAGGTGCGGTTGGTGATGCCGGTGTCGGGGCTGGTGAGGCGGGTCTGGTTGCCCAGTGCGTTCTGCGCGTAGGCGGTGGCGAGGTTGCGCGGATCGATGATCTGCGTGGCCTGGTCGAGCGCGTTCAACGTGGTGCGCACCTGACCGGTGTCGGGGGCGGTGACGCGGATCAGCCGGTGCAGCGCATCGTAGGCGTAGCGGGTGGTGTCGCCGGTGCCGGACAGGGGGCCGTTGACCGCGGTGAGGTTGCCCTGGTTGTCGTAGGACAGCGCGCTCACCTGGCCGAGCGCGCCCAGTTCCTGCGACAGCCGGTTCAGGGTGCTGAACACGCGGCTTCGGGTCTGGCGCAGGGTGCCGTTGACGTCGCGCACGTCCTCGCGGGTGCGGTTGCCCATGGCGTCCAGGGTGTAGTCGATGCGGCCGCCGGCGGCATCCTCGATTCAGACCCCGCTGGCCTTACTCTTGTGGTGGCGACCCGCCAGAACAACGCTCGCCGAAATGAGCAACACGATCAAGACCATTGGGGAAACCAACTCGAACATCAGCAGCTTGAGGCCATACTCGGTCGACACAGAGAAGCTCTTATGTACGACGCTTGCAACCTTGCGGACGGAATACATGAGCGCGGAGAGGATATTCCCCTCTAAGGAACGTCTGAACAAGTCATGGATGATGCGCGTCGGCTTCCAATCGCGGCCGGAATCGCGTCGGCGGTCAGCCTGAGCCACCGAAACCGTTCGATATAGTTGCCGTTTTTGCGCTTCA
>JBIITW010000319.1:0-3849 GCA_044340265.1 Burkholderiales bacterium
GGGCGTGATCGAAACCGCCCGCAGGCATCCGACGAAGATCGGCAAGGTGTTCGCCGGACGCGACGGCATCCTTGGCGCGCTGCATGAAGACCTGATCGACACCAGCCGCGAAAGTGCGTCGGCGATCGCCGCGCTGGTGCGCACGCCCGGTGGTGCCTTCGGGTCCTGCCGCTACAAGCTCAAGGGCATCGACGAGCACCGTGCGCAGTACACGCGGCTGGTCGACGTGTTCCGCGCGCACGATATCCGCTACTTCTTCTACAACGGCGGCAACGATTCGGCAGATACCTGCCTGAAGATGGCCCAGGTGTCGACGGCGATGGGCTACCCGCTCGCCTGCGTGCAGGTGCCGAAGACGATCGACAACGACCTCGCCGGTACCGACAACTGCCCCGGCTTCGGCTCGGTGGCCAAGTATGTGGCGACCTCGATGCGCGAGGCGGCGTTCGATGTCGCCTCGATGGCCAGCAACTCGACGCGCGTGTTCGTGTTCGAGGTGATGGGCCGCCACGCCGGCTGGATCACCGCGGCGATCGGCCTGGCCGACGACGAAGACCACCCGATCCCGCTGGTGCTGCTGTTTCCCGAGGTACCGTTCGACGAAGCACGGTTCATCGCGCGCGTCGACCATCTCGTGAAGACCCGCGGCTACTGCTGCATCGGCGTGTCCGAAGGCCTGCGCGACGCGGCTGGCAAGTTCCTGTCCGAGTCCGGCCTGCGCGATTCGTTCGGCAACGCCCAGCTCGGCGGCGCTGGCGAACTGATCGCCCGTCTGGTGCGCGACCGGCTCGGCCACAAGTACCACTTCGCGCTGGCCGACTACCTGCAGCGGGCAGCCCGGCACATCGCTTCGAAGACCGATGTCGAGCAGGCATATGCCGTCGGCCGCGCCGCCGTGCTGGCCGCGCTGCGCGGCGAATCGGCCGTGATGGTCTCGATCGAACGCACGTCCGATCATCCTTATCGGTGGTCGATCGGCCAGGTCCCGTTGTCCCGGGTGGCCAACCGGGAACACATGTTGCCCCGCGCATTCATCAGCCGGGACGGCTTCGGCATCACCGCACGCGCACGTACCTACCTGCAGCCGCTGATCCGCGGCGAGGCGGCCCTGAAGTTCAGCAACGGGCTGCCTGCCTATGTGCGCCTGAAGAACATCTCCATCAAGAAGAAGCTCGCGCCGTTCGAAACCTGATCGAGCGCGGGACGCAGTTCGTCGGAGTCATCGTCGAAATCACCGTCGCACGCAGCACGCAACGCATGTAATTCCAGGCAGTTCGAACCGAGAACAGACGAGGGGGAGTTCCAGATGGCCGCACCATTGTGGTTTGCATTGGCATGTTCGCTCGCCGCGATCATTTACGGGATCGTGTCGACCCAGTGGATCCTCAGGCAGCCGACCGGCAACGATCGAATGCGGGAGATCGCAGCAGCGGTCCAGGCAGGTGCCGCCGCCTACCTGAACCGACAGTACACGACGATCGCCGCCGTCGGCGCGGTGCTGTTCGTGCTGATCGGTTTCGTGCTGTCCTGGCTGACCGCCTTCGGCTTCCTGGTCGGCGCTGTGTTCTCGGGCGCAGCCGGCTACATCGGCATGAACGTCTCCGTGCGGGCGAACATCCGCACCGCCGAAGCGGCGCGCACCGGCCTCGATGAAGCGCTGGCCGTCGCGTTCCGAGGCGGGGCGATCACCGGCATGCTGGTGGTCGGGCTGGGGCTGCTGTCGGTCGCCGGCTACTACGCGATCCTGGTCGGCATGGGCTACGACGTGAACACCACGGTACTCAACGCGATGATCGGGCTGGCCTTCGGCAGTTCGCTGATCTCGATCTTCGCCCGCCTCGGCGGCGGCATCTTCACCAAGGGCGCGGACGTCGGCGCCGACCTCGTGGGCAAGGTGGAAGCCGGCATCCCCGAGGACGACCCGCGCAATCCTGCGGTGATCGCCGACAACGTCGGTGACAACGTCGGCGACTGCGCCGGCATGGCGGCCGACCTGTTCGAGACCTATGCGGTCACCGTGATCGCGACGATGCTGGTGGGTGCGATGTTCGCCGCCGACCTCGGCCCGAACGCCGTGCTCTACCCGCTGGTGCTCGGTGGCGCATCGATCATCGCGTCGATCATCGGCTGCTTCTTCGTCAAGGCGTCTCCGGGCGGCAAGATCATGAACGCGCTCTACAAGGGCGTGATCGTGGCCGGCCTGCTGTCGGCGATCGCCTTCTACCCGATCACCACCTCGATGATGTCCGAGGCGGCGGGCGGCGCGATGCCGCTGTTCTTCTGCGCGCTGATCGGCCTCGCCCTCACCGCGGCGATGGTGGTGATCACCGAGTACTACACCGCCACGGAATATGCGCCGGTACGCCACGTGGCACAGGCCTGCACCACCGGCCATGCGACCAACATCATCGCCGGCATCGGCATCTCGATGAAGTCGACCGCGGCACCGGTGCTCGCCGTCTGCCTGGCCATCTGGGGCGCCTATTCGCTGGGCGGCCTGTACGGCATCGCGATCTCGGCCACGGCGATGCTGTCGATGACCGGCGTGATCGTGGCACTCGACGCCTATGGTCCGATCACCGACAACGCAGGGGGCATCGCCGAGATGGCCGACATGCCGGCCTCGGTGCGCGCGATCACCGATCCGCTGGACGCGGTGGGCAACACCACCAAGGCGGTGACCAAGGGTTACGCGATCGGCTCGGCCGGCCTCGCCGCGCTGGTGCTGTTCGCCGACTACACGCACAAGCTGGAGATCACCAATCCCGGCGTCACGTTCACCTTCAGCCTGTCCGACCCGATGGTGATCATCGGGTTGTTCATCGGCGGCCTGATCCCGTTCCTGTTCGGCGCGATGGCCATGGAGGCGGTGGGCCGGTCAGCCAGTGCGGTGGTGGTCGAGGTGCGGCGCCAGTTCAAGGAAATCCCGGGCATCATGGAAGGCACGGCCAAGCCCGACTATTCGCGCGCGGTCGACATGCTCACCAAGGCTGCGATCAGGGAGATGATGGTCCCGTCGCTGCTGCCGGTGCTGATCCCGATCGCCGTCGGCTTCCTGCTCGGCCCGATCGCGCTCGGCGGGCTGCTCATGGGATGCATCGTCACCGGCCTGTTCGTGGCGATCTCGATGACCACCGGCGGCGGTGCCTGGGACAATGCCAAGAAGTACATCGAAGAGGGCCACCACGGCGGCAAGGGGTCGGATGCGCACAAGGCGGCGGTGACCGGCGACACCGTCGGCGATCCGTACAAGGACACCGCGGGTCCTGCGGTCAATCCACTGATCAAGATCATCAACATCGTGGCGTTGCTGATCGTGCCGCTGCTGCCGGTGACCCAGCCGGCGGCGAAGGCGGAGGCGCCGGTGCCGGCGGCGATCCACGCGGTGGCAGCGCCAGCGGTGGGGGTCGGGGTGCCGGTGGCGCGCTGAGGGCGCGTCTGCCGGACTGCGGGAAGGCTGCCGGGGCTGGTATCGGTATCGGCCGGTATCGGTATCGGCCGGTACGGATCGAGGGGC
The DNA here is from genome assembly GCA_044340265.1 of Burkholderiales bacterium. Lineage (GTDB taxonomy): Bacteria > Pseudomonadota > Gammaproteobacteria > Burkholderiales > CAIKXV01 > CAIKXV01. Next base: position 3,518 of record JBIITW010000319.1, read on the forward strand.
TGGGACACCTTGCGCGGCTCGTGTCCCCCGGCCCCGGGCGCGATCACGCGCCCGGGGCCTCCTCCTTTGCCTCGCCGCGCAAGGTGTCCCAGCCCCTCGATCAGCGGAGGTGCGCTGCACAGCCCGAAGCCGTACCGACGTCGGGCCTTGCCCGCACGCAGTTGCGCCGGGCCAGGCTATTCAGCTGCGCTGGATGCGCGGTCCTCACGCCCCGCCGGCTATTTCGCACCGGACGGAAATCGAGCAGACGCGTGCATCGGGTTGCCGACTCCACTCATGTACCCCGCTGGCGGGCGCGGCGACGCGCCCGCCAGGGCCTCCTCTACTTCGTT
>JBIITW010000320.1:0-3821 GCA_044340265.1 Burkholderiales bacterium
CGCACCCGACAGGAAATCGAGTTCGTCCGCATTGCCGTCGCTGACCTGGGCGAGGCCGGAGATCGACTGGTCCAGCACGGCGATCGCCTGTGCGATCCGGGTGGCACTCTGGGCCGCAGCAGCGACGCTGGCCGAGGCGGTCGAGGACAGCAGCGCACCCACGGCACCGGCGACCTGGCCCAGCGGCGACAACTGCACCCGCGCGCTAGGCGCGGCCGTGCCGCCGAGCGCCAGTTGCCCGGGCGGCGCCGCGGCAACTGGCCCCGCGAAGCGGATGGCGGCAGGCGGTGCGGGTGGCCGAAGCGCAGCGACGGCGGCGTAGGCTACGCTCTGGGGCGAGGCAATATCCATCGCGGCAGTATAACCAGACCACTCGCCGCGCCGGGCGACATGCGCTGCAGGGTCAGGACGGCCGCCCTGCCTGCGGCGCGGTTCGCTCGCAGGACGATGCGCGCAAGCCCGGGCTTGCGCGCATTCCGATCACTGCAGCGGGGCGAGCTTCCCGTCGCGCACCAGTCGTGCATAGCGCTCGATGTCGTTGGCCAGGAACTTGCTGAACTCTGCGCCAGGGTGCGGCACCGGCTCGGCGGCGATCTGCGAAAGCCGGGACTTCAGCCGCTCGGTCTGCATCGACTTGATCACCGACTGTTCGAGGATCGACAGCACGTCCTTCGGCGTGGCCGAAGGGGCGAAGAAGGCGAACCAGCTGCCGAACTCGAAGCCGGGGAAGGTCTCGGAGATCGACGGCACGTCCGGCATCGACGGGGATCGCTTGCGTGCGGTGGTGGCCAGCGCGCGCACCTTGCCGCCGCTGATCTGGCCGACGGCGGAGCCAGCGAGGTCGAACAGCATGTTCACGCGCCCCGCGATCAGGTCCGGGTAGACCGCGCCGCTGCCCTTGTAGGGCACATGGGTCAATGTCACGCCGGCACGATCCTGGAAAAGTTCGCCCGCCAGGTGACTGCTGGTGCCGGGACCCGACGAACCGAAGAACAGCGCACCCGACTTCGCCTTGGCTGCGCCGATGAGGTCGGTGACGCTCTTGAGGGGGCTGTCGGAGGCGATGACCAGCAGGTTGGGTACGGTCGCGACGCCCGCCACCGGGACCAGGTCCTTGCGCGGATCCCAGCCCAGCCGCATCAGGCTGACGTTGGTCGAGACCGACAATGATCCGAGCAGGATCGTATGGCCGTCGGCGCGGCTCTGCTTGGCGACGTACTCAGCACCGATGTTCCCGCCGGCGCCAGGGCGCAGCTCGACGATCACGTTCTGGCCGAGCAGCTTCGTCATCTCGATGCCGAACTCGCGGCCGAGCACTTCGGCCGATCCACCCGGTGCGAACGGGACGATCATGGTCACCGGCCGGGTCGGGAACGACTGTGCGGCCGTGGCGCCGGGCAGGGCGGACGCGGCCAGGGTTGCCAGGGCTGCGAGAACAGTCGCGGAGGTGATTCGGGGCTGAGGCACTGATCGATCGGAATTCATGGGAACCTGTCTGTAGTGGGAACACCGGGAAAAGCAGCAACTATGCCATTGTCCCGCGATCGGCTGCATCGGCGGGCGGCCAGACCACCTGCCCACCGACCAGGGTGAGCTCGGCGCGCAGGTCCATCAGCGATTCGTCCGGCACTTTCAGTGGATCGCGGTCGAGCACCGTCACATCGGCCAGCAGGCCTGGCGCGAGCCGTCCTTTCACGCCTTCCTCGAAGGTGAGCATCGCCCCGGACACGGTCGCTGCCTGCAGGGCCTGGCTGCGGGAGAGTGCCTGGTCCGGGGCTATCGGCTGCCCGGTGTAGCGGTTGATCCGGGTGACCGACTGCCAGACCGGCCAGAACATGGACACCGGCACGTTGTCGGTGGCCAGCGAAACCGGGACGCCGGCGTCGACCAGGGCACGCAGTGGCGATACCTCGCTTGCACGACCGGGCCCCAGCTTCGCCTCGAGCAGATGGCCTTCCTTGTAGACATATCGATTGGTGTGGCTGGTGGTGACCAGCCCGAGGTCGCGCACGCGTCCGACATCGGAGGTCGACAGCGATGACAGATGGCCGAGCACCCAGCGCTGGTCGCGGATGGACACGATGCGATCGACTTCCTCGAACAGGTCGAGCATGTTCGGCCAGATCGCGACCACCCGGATGCGCCGTTGTGCGCAGGCGACGAGCAGCGCGCGGGCCTTCTCCCGGGCCAGTGCGGTGTCGTAGTTGAACCCCGCCCATCCGGTGTAGGGCATCGACCATGCGCGTACCCGGTTGTCTGAGACCACGTCGATGTCGACGAACAGGCCGGTGACACGCAGCATGGCATCGCCGCAGGCGGGCTCGGTGAGGCCTGCGCACCAGGCATCGAGCAGGCGACCATACTGCTCCGGATGGGTGCTGCCCGGCAGTGCGCTCCAGTCGGGGCTGGCGACCAGCGCGGTGCGCATCGTCAACGCACCGCGCGCGTGCACCTGCTTGTAGGCGCGGATCAGTTCGGCGGCCGCGCCGTGCTCCTCGAAGATGCTGGTGGTGCCGTAGGCGTGGTAGGCCGACATGGCGGCGGGCAGCGTCTCCGCCCGGTCCGCATCGCTGAATCCGGGTACGCAGCGCATCAGCGAATGCTCGACGATCGGCATCATCGTGTCTTCGGAGAACAGGCCGTCCGGTTCGCCGCGTGCATCGCGGCCGATGGTGATCGTGGGTGTCGGGGACAGCGTGTGGCGGTCGATGCCTGCCCGCGCCAGCGCGAGCGAATTGGCGATCGACACCAGCGGCGCGGTGTGGCGCCAGTAGCCCCATATGGGGCGGATGAACACCGGGTTGTCGGGGGCTGCCTCGTCGAGTTCGTAGCGGGTGGGCCAGCGGTTCTCGCGCAGGCAGGCGGGCGCATCGTAGTAGGCCGGTGGCGTGCCGATCGGCATCGTCACGATCCACTCGCCCGGCCGGCGTTCCCGGGCCAGGGTGGCGATCCGCTGCTGGATGTCGACGATCGAACGTACCGGGCCCAGTGCCGGAAACACCCGCTTCAGTCCTTCGCGGTCCATGTGTGCATGGCCGTCGACCAGCCCGGGAAGCGCGGTGCGCCCCTCGAGTTCATGCACCTGGGTGCCGGGGCCGATCCGCTGCGTGATCTCCTCGTTGCTGCCCACCGCGACCAGTCGGTCGCCTTCGATCGCCAGCGCCTGGGCTTGCGGCCGGGCGGGATCCTGCGTCAGCAGACGGCCACCGCGCAGCACGCGATCGGCCGCGCGCAACGGGGTGCCGCTCACGGCATCGTCCGGATCGATGGTGGCATGGGTGTGGTCGCCTTGTTCCCGCGGGGAAAACGCAGATGATACCTGCGCGATCCGCGGTGGCCGGGGCAAGGCTAGGCGCCGTGGGGCGGGGCGTGCAGCGCGCCGACTGACCCTGCGTGCCGGGTCAGTCGGCGCAGTTGGCGCGGTTGACTTCGTTCACGAACTCGGGAGCCGAGCCCCATGTTGCGGGCGGACGATAGATGAACCGGCATTGCGGCCGATCGGCGCTCTCTCGAATCTCGAGTTGTTCGGCGGACAGGATCGGCACGAACGGGGGCGGGTTGGCCGCGTTCAGCATCCCGAGCGCACCGGCCGGCGACGGCCATCCGTTGACGATCGGCACCGGCCGTCCCTGAACGGTCATCATGCCGCTGGGCGGCTGCGCGCGTGCCGTCCAGAACGCGTGCGCGAGCTGGGTGCCGCTCTGGAATGTCCCGAACAGATGGGTCATTCTGGAATGACGGGCATCCGCCGCGAGTCCGATGAATCGGGGAAAGGCAACTGCCGCGAGCACGCCGAGCACCACCAGCACCACGATCAGTTC
>JBIITW010000321.1:0-3817 GCA_044340265.1 Burkholderiales bacterium
GCGAGGAGGCGACGAAGCTAGCGCCGGTGCGTTTTGCTGGAAGACCGGTCCTTGGTGCTGCGTGGTCAGGCGAGCTCACCTCACACCGGTCAGCAGCTCGAAGAAGCGCTTGTCTTCAAAGCTAAAGTTCATGCGAGAGTAGTCGCCGCTCATCACGGCGGCGGCCATGTCGGCGTTGGAATAGCGGACGATGACGAGTCCGCGTGACGGCCAGACGTAAAGCCGCTGCTGCCCTGCGCCAGCGGCCATGACAATATCGGGTGCCTGGCCGGGCCAGATGCCATCGGCGCTGATGCGTTCGGTTGATCGGCGCCGGACTGCGCCGGCATCGTCTGCAGTCGCGGCCGGGTTAAGCGAAGCCTTGTTCAGCCACCACGTCAAGCCATAGGCCTGGTTCGCGCTGGAACTGCTGAAGCATGCAGCGAGCAGATCTGGTCGAACCAGCTGCTTCCCATTCCAGGTGCCGCCCAGGCGAATGAGTTCACCGAGCTTAGCCCATTCGCGTGCGGTCAGCACGGCGCCATGGCCCATGGCCGGCTCGCCGTTTCGCTCGGTAGCCCAGCGTGTCGGGGTCAATCCAATCGGATCGAGGATGGTCTCCTTCAGAAAGGCGAATGCTGAACTGGGACCCCCGAGACGCGCTGCAAGTTTGCGGCGCATGAATTCGCTGAATGCGTAGAGGTGCACCTCGCTATAGGCGAATTGCGTCCCCGGGTCGGCGACAGCTTTCTGTGCGATCGCGAAGGCGCCCTTGTTCTCGACGGTTTTGTCGGCCCAGAGGCGGCGAGGGGCTTCAAGCCCGCTGGAAAAGCTGAGGAGGTGGCGGACCGTGATGCGCGACTTGCGCGGGTCGCCCTGCCACTCGCTGATCGTGTCAGCGACCCTTTCATCGAGGGTAAAGAGGCCTCGTGCCATGGCGACAGCGGCGACTGGTCCCCAGAAGCTCTTCGTACCAGACGCGATCTGGTAGGCCCTGTCCGCTGTACTTCCTTCGACGCCCTGCTCGAAAACAATGTTACCGTCCTGCATGACGAGGAGATGCAGGCCCCCTGTTTCCGCCGAATAGACTGAGGCCGCGCGATAACGCGCGATGTCAACCGGGGAACCCAGTGCCACGATGGGGTTGGCGAGCTTGCCGGGCGTTACGGTTGTCTGTGCCGTTGCGCCTCCATTGGTGCGGCCCTGGCCGCGGCGATCGGCGAAGGCTGCGAATTCGGTGCGGTCGATGGCCCCGTCGCCATTGCGATCAAGGCGCTTGAAGGCATCGGCGCGCCTGACGGGTAGCTTGTCGAACTCGTCCTTTGAGATCCGGCCGTCGCCGTCGCTATCGAGCTGGGCAAAGCGTGCGTCTGCATCGCTTGTCTGCGCCATGACACCGGGGATTGCCGCCATGGACAGGAGGATCATGACCGTAAAGACGGAAAGCATGCGCGAATGGGATGTCATCTTGCTTTTTCGGTTGTATTGCAATGCGTGGCGCAAATTTTGCACGCATGGAATTCACCGTCAAGAGCAACAGTGCTTGGGCCATGACCCTGCGATGAACGGCGACTTTTGTCCGCCGCAGGGGGGCTGGGCTGACAGGCCGGTCTTCAGCGGCCCTCACGGGCCTTCGCCTGCACCGGGCAGCACTCCGCAGTGCTTCCTGGCGGGCCCCGGCAGGCCCCGCGGCAAACACCGCTCCCGCAGCACTGTGGTGGCCTCTTCGATGAAAGGCAAGCCTTCCGCCTACCGCCCCTCAACGCTCCGGAGCCCCGCCATGCCGATGATCGACCCTGCCGCCCTCAAGCCCTTGAGCGCGGCCATCCTGAGCGACGTGATGGACAGCCTGGTCCCGATGCACCAGGCCATGAAGCCCTTCGTACGGCCGCTGGACGACAGCCTGGTGCTGGTGGGCCGCGCGCGCGCGGGCCTGTACATGCCGGCCTACGAGGTGAAAGACCGCGAGCACCCCTACGAGGCGGAGATCGCCCTGGTTGACGATCTGAGGCCAGGGGACGTGGTGGTGCTGGCCTGCAACGGCTCCACGGACCGGATTGCGCCCAGGGGGGGAACTGCTGTCCACCGCCGCCACGGCGCGCGGCGCGGCCGGTTGCGTCATCAACGGCTTGGTGCGCGACGTGCGCCAGATCCGCGAGCTACGCTTTCCCATGTTCCATGGCGGCATCGGCCCGCTGGACACCAAAGGCCGCGCCCGCATGATGCAGCGCGACGTGCCGGTGGAGTGCGCCAGCGTGGCCGTGGCCAGCGATGACCTGGTGTTCGGCGATGTGGACGGTTTGGTGGTCATCCCGCAGGCGCGCGAGCATGAGGTGATCGAGCGCGCGCTGGCCAAGGTGCAGGGCGGGAACGACACGCGCGACGCCTTGCTGCGCGGCGAATCGCTGGCCAGCGTTTTCCGGCGCATGGGGATTCTCTGAAAGGGCCGGGCCCCACGCGGGCCGAGGACCGGAGGGCCCACTAGGCGCCAGCCCTCGGAACAAGCGCTCAGCCCAGCGCGCCCCTCACCATCTGGCCGAGCAGCCGCTGCGGCAGCAAGGTGAACAAGCCCGTGATCACCAGGGCGCCGACGAAAATAGAAATCATCGTGATGCGGTGTGCCTGGATGTTGCGCCGGCGCGTATGCGCCACGCCAAACACCAGTGAAATCAGCGTGTAGGCCGACAAGCCGTGGATCCAGGAAAAGCCGTCGAAGCGGATTGCGAACGAGATGCTCGCCACCGAGGCCATCAGCAGCACCCCGGTCCAGCCTTAGCATCCGGTGCGAGACGGTTCCCTTGCGCCGCGCCAGCACCGTGCCGCCCATCAAGTTTTGTCTTCCCAGATTGCGGAGATCACGGATCCAGGTAGTTGTCGTTTCACTGTCCGCCGCGCTGTCGAATCTCTTCAAGGCCCGCCACGAACTGCCCCCAGACATTCACTTGCTATCGTCGACAACTATTGCGACGCGGGAAGACTCGTGCTCGGAGTCCGTTGCTGCACAATCCACTCATCGACAGTACAAAGCCACTCCTGGATCTCCGGCCTGAAAAGGTGGGCGGGGTGGTCCGAAAGAAATGCCTCCAGTACCTTTCGCTTGGCGTAGGCATCGCTGGCCGCTTGAGCCTTCTTCAGTGCTTCGTTGTATTGCATGCGTGCGAGACCGATCTCGCTGCGTCGAGCGTTCTCGAATAGATCGATGTAATGGGGTGACTTGACGTGAAAAAACAGACCCCAGTCGTTCGCATCCTCTTTCGAGTAGTAATTCAACCAGACGTCTCGTCCGTATACTGCCCTCTCTGTGTCGATTACGTATCCGGCCGCCGTAAACTGGCTGCCGTCAGCAAGAGCTACGCTGACCAGCGCATCTTCGACATGACCTGGCAGGCGAGCTATGACTGCGTTGTTCTTGATTCGAAGTTCATCGAGATCTTCAAAACCTTCCAGGAGGTATCCGATCCTCTCGCACCTTGCTTTCAGCGTTGACCCGCCTTCCGGCGCGGGCTCAAACTCGAATTCCACCGTAAAGCGGGACCCCCAAAGCCGTTCCCATCCCCATTTGTCGCACTGGAACCAGACCTTGGTGTGCCCGATCGGAGTGGTGCGAATCCACCCCAGACGCCCCTCTTTGGCAGTCTTGAACCCGTTCGCCTTCATGAGGGCTGCCAATTCGAAGCGCAGCTCTCCGTAAAACGCTCGTGACGTGAATGTCATTGTTTGGTAATCCCCCCGCAAAACCGTAGGGTCCAGAGGTAGAATTTTCTCGTTAAGGAGGAAGTTCTGCATGAGGAAGTCCAGGTTCACCGACAGCCAGATCATGGCGGTGTTGAAGCGCGCC
>JBIITW010000322.1:0-3812 GCA_044340265.1 Burkholderiales bacterium
GGGCGAAGGCGTCGTTGGCGAAGATGATCGGCCGGTCGTCGCCGACCACTTCCATCACGACCAGTCCGATGGACGCCTGCAAGGCCACGTGGGCGAGCACGCGCAGGTCCCGATCCATGGCGTGCCTGGTCGTGGCGACCTTGCACGTGGCACTCAACGTGCGGTCGTCGAAGGGCTTGGCAAGGTAGCCGTAGGGCGAGAGTTCCGCTGCCCGTGCAACGGTTGCATCGTCCGCGTATGCGGTCAGGAACACCACTGCGGCGTCCGCGAAGTCGAGCATCTCGCGTGCGGTCTCGATGCCATCGGCCGGCCCGCGGATGCAGATATCCATCAGGACCAGATCCGGATGGATCTTCCGGAACAGGTCCACGGCGTCGTCCCTGTTGTCGGCGACACCGACCGATTCGAAGCCCATGCGATTCAGGCGTCGTTCCAGATCGACCGCGATCAGCGCCTCATTCTCGACGATCAGTACACGCGGCTTGCCGCCATGCACGGGCTCGGTACGCCGACTTGCGTGGCCGCGAAGAAAGTTCGAGTAGGGAAGCATGTTTTCGATTTCCGATTCGATGCGCCGGCGGGGGGAGTCTCCTGTCCAGGCTGCACGTGTTTCAACCTGGAGGGAGATCGACTCTTGATGTTACCAACCCGACAATCGCGGGATAAGGAAGTTCTCGGCACTTTCTTTCCTCGGCTGCACGGACGCAGGCCCGAAAAACACCTGACCGCGCGTGCCTTCAGCGGCCAACCAGTGGTTCGCCGGCCACGCCGGCCTGCCCGGCCAGGCGTGCGGCCAGTCCTCGGGCCTCGGCCTGGCTGGACAGGCTGCCGATGCCGACGTCATAGCCGGCGCCCGGTGAAGCATCCGTGCCGCGGGTGGTCCTGATGCGCGCGTCGAAGCCTGCGCTGCGCAACGCATCGTAGGACTTCAGGGCCTCTTCCTGGTCGGCGCTGCGCAGCACGCTGACCCGCCAGCGGCCACCCTGCACGGCGGCGCCTGCGCCGGCGACCGGGTCGGTCTCGCTCGCCCACTGGGCGAGCTGCTTCGGGTCTACCGGCGCCACCGGCAGTGCAGGGGCGCCGACCGGGGCGATGAAGAACGACAGCGGGTCGCTCATCTGGATCGGCGGCTCGCTGCCGCGGGTGACCGTGATGCTGCCTTCGATCAGGCAGACGATCTCGCGCTCGGCGGTGCCACGGCCCCAGAGATCGGTGCCGCGGATGCCGGCGGTGACGGTCGAGATGCGGATCCGCAGGTCGCGCTCGCTGTTCCTGCGCTGCACGGCGGCCGTGGTGAACCTGAACGCGCCCTGCGCGATATCGAACAACCCGGCGAGCACGGTGGTCGTGCCGCGCGACACGCGCAGGTCGTTGAAGGCGAGGCGGCCCGATTCGCCCAGTTTCACCGTGCTGCCTTCGGCGAGCCGGACCAGCGCGCGTCCGCCGGTGCCGGTCACCACTGCATCGCCGGTGCGCAGCACCGCGCCCGGAGACAGCGGTTCCCGCACGCCGGCGCGTTCGATCCAGCCGGGCATCTGCACGGCCGCGATCCAGGCATCGGCCCGCGCCGGCGCCGCCCGTGGCGGCGCCGGCCGTGCGAGCGCGTTTCCTGCAGTCAACAGTCCAGGCGCGGTCAGCAACGCCGGCAACAGCATAAACATACGGCGGCGCCAGCCTGCAGGCAGGTCGGCGGCACCGCGCGTGCGGCGGGGACGGTACGGAAATGTCATCCGGTTCTCCACGGGCATCCGTTCTTCCGCGGCGTCCGTTGCGGAGGCGCCGGCGGGCACGGGAGGGATGCGCGCCCCGGCCCGCTATAATCCGCTGCTTTATCTCCCTTCGGCAAGAGCGTCCGCATGCAACCCCAGTACCAACCCTCAGCCGTGGAACAGGCCGCCCAGGCCTGGTGGACGGAACACCAGTCGTTCCTCGCCCGCGAGGGCGTCGCGGCCGAAGGTCGCCCGAAGTACTACTGCCTTTCGATGTTCCCGTATCCGTCGGGCAAGCTGCACATGGGTCATGTGCGCAACTACACCATCGGCGACGTGCTCACCCGCTACCACCGGATGCGTGGCCACAACGTGATGCAGCCGATGGGCTGGGACGCGTTCGGGCTGCCGGCCGAGAACGCGGCAATGCAGAACAAGGTGCCGCCGGCGAAGTGGACCTACGACAACATCGCCTACATGAAGCGACAGCTGCAGTCGCTCGGGCTGGCGATCGACTGGTCGCGCGAACTGGCCACCTGCCAGCCGGACTACTACCGCTGGAACCAGTGGCTGTTCCTGCGCATGCTCGAAAAGGGCATCGCCTACAAGAAGACCCAGGTGGTGAACTGGGATCCGGTCGACCAGACGGTGCTCGCCAATGAACAGGTGATCGACGGCCGCGGCTGGCGCACCGGTGCCCTGGTCGAGAAGCGCGAGATCCCGGGCTACTACTTCGGCATCACGCAGTATGCGGACGAGCTGCTGTCCGCGCTCGACACGCTGCCGGGCTGGCCCGAGCGGGTGCGCACGATGCAGGCGAACTGGATCGGCAAGAGCCATGGCGTGCGCTTCGCGTTCCCGTACGAACTCGACGGGCAGGCCGGGCAGCTGTGGGTCTACACCACGCGCGCCGACACGATCATGGGCGTCACCTTCTGCGCCGTCGCCGCGGAGCATCCGCTGGCCGCGCGCGCCGCGCGCGACAACCCGGCGCTGGCCACCTTCATCGACGAGTGCCGGCACGGCTCGGTGATGGAAGCCGACATGGCGACGATGGAGAAGAAGGGCATGCCCACGGGGCTCTTCGTCGGCCATCCGCTGACCGGTGCGCAGGTCGAGGTCTGGGTCGGCAACTATGTGCTGATGACCTACGGCGACGGCGCGGTGATGGGTGTGCCGGCGCACGATGAACGCGACTTCGCATTCGCGAAGAAGTACGGCATCGACATCCGGCAGGTGGTGTCGGTGGCAGGCAAGGCGTTCTCGCTCGACGCCTGGCAGGAGTGGTACGCCGACAAGGATCAGGGCACCTGTGTTCACTCCGGGCGCTACGACGGGCTGGGTTACCTCGAGGCGGTCGATGCGATCGCCGCCGACCTGAAGGCGAAGGGCCTCGGCGACAAGCAGGTGCAGTGGCGGCTGCGTGACTGGGGCGTGTCGCGCCAGCGCTACTGGGGCTGCCCGATCCCGATCATCCATTGCCCGAACTGCGGCGACGTGCCGGTGCCCGACGACCAGCTGCCGGTGGTGCTGCCGGAAGACTGCGTGCCCGACGGCAGCGGCAACCCGCTGGCGAAGCGGTCCGACTTCGTCGATTGCACCTGTCCGAAGTGCGGCACGGCGGCCAGGCGCGAGACCGACACGATGGACACCTTCGTCGACTCGTCCTGGTACTACGCACGCTTTGCCTGTCCCGGTGCATCGACGATGGTCGACGAGCGGGCGGCCTACTGGATGCCGGTCGACCAGTACATCGGCGGCATCGAGCACGCCATCCTGCACCTGCTCTATTCGCGCTTCTGGACCAAGGTGATGCGCGACCTCGGGCTGGTGTCGTACGACGAGCCGTTCGCCAACCTGCTCACCCAGGGCATGGTGCTCAACCACATCTTCACCCGGCGCACCGACAAGGGCGGCATCCAGTACTTCGCCCCGGAAGAGGTCGAGCTCGCGCTCGATGCCGCGGGCAAGGTCACCAGCGCGAAGTCGGTCGCCGACGGCCAGCCGGTAAGCTACGACGGCATCGGCACGATGTCGAAGTCCAAGCGCAACGGGGTCGATCCGCAGTCGCTGATCGAGACCTACGGCGCCGACACCGCGCGC
>JBIITW010000008.1:0-49182 GCA_044340265.1 Burkholderiales bacterium
ACAGACCGGCAAGGTGTTCCGCCTGCGCGGCAAGGGCATCAAGCAGGTACGCGGCACCGGCTTCGGCGACCTGATGTGCCATGTCTACGTGGAGACGCCGGTGAACCTCACCGCGCGCCAGCGCGAACTGCTCGAGGAGTTCGAGTCGATCGCTAAGGAGGACCCGTCGCGCCACAACCCGCAGGCGAAGGGATGGTTCGACAAGGTGCGCGACTTCTTCGGCGGCTAGCCGAAGGCGTCAGCGCGCTGCCGTCACAACCAACCGTCGAGGTCGAGGTCGGCATCCGCCGCCGACTCGCCCTCGAACAGCGACTCGACGCCACGCACCAGCAACGATCCACCGAGCACGCCGGCGCTGATCACCGCCGCATCGCGCAGGAAGCCGCGCGCTGGCAGCGAAGCCACGGCTGAGGCCGTGGTGCCGGCAGCCTCGGCCACCGCAGGCTGTCGCGGATCGTTCGCGGCACCGCCTGCTTCGCTGCGCAGGCGGTCCACTTCCGACCGCACGTGTGCGAGTGCGACCTCGAGGACCAGGGCCCGCTGCAGCAGCAGGTAGGTGGCGTCGGCGCGCGCGGCGACCAGCCGCTGCACCGCGCGCTCGGCGTCGACATCGCGTGCCTCGTCCGGATGGCGCAGCACCCGGTTCACCAGGCCGTCCAGCAGTTCGCGTTCGCGGGCTTCCATCATCGGTCTCCTGTACGCAGCCGGACCCCGGGGCCTGCAGTCGGGACGCTGCAGCCTTACGGAATCTCCAGCATAACTTGCCCGATCTTCGTGCCGGATTCCACTGCCTGGTGCGCGTCGACCACCTGCGCCAGCCGATGGCGGGCCGCGATGGCGAACATCGGCGTGGACTCGCGCGTCCAGCGCGCGATGTCGCTGATCGCCTGTCGCTTCGCCGCCTCGGGCATCGTGTAGACGAACACCTGCCGGATCAGCGGGTTCTTCCAGAGCATCGACCCATACGGCAGCTCGGGCACGGGCTTGCCGGTGGTCGCATAGGCGGCGATCGAGCCGTTCGGACGCAGCAGTTCCGAAGTCACCGGCAGGTTGACGCCGAGGTCGACCTCGACCACCCGGTCGATGCCGCCGACCGCCGCGCGCACCTCGCGCACCACGTCCCCGCGCCGGTAGTCGACGACGGCATCGGCGCCCGCGGCCAGCGCATGCGCCGCCTTCGCCGGCGAACTCACGGTGGCGACGACCCGGGCACCCGCCCATTTCGCGAGCTGGATCGCATAATGCCCGACCACGCCGGCGCCGCCCGTCACCAGCACGTTCAGGCCGTTCACCGGCCCATCCGCGAACAGGCATCGGTGCGCCGTCATGCAGGGAATCCCGAGGCAGGCTCCCTGGACGAAATCGAGTGCCGGCGGCAGCGGCACCACCAGCGCTTCGGGCAGGCAGACCTGCTGCGCGCTGGCGCCGAAGGGCCGCCCCCACTGGGCGTTGTAGACCCAGACCCGCTCGCCAAGGCGACCGGGGTCGACCCAGGGGCCGACGCGATCGATGATGCCGGCCCCGTCGCTGCCCGGGATCACGAAAGGCGGGATCACCTTGCGTGAGCCGCCGCGCGCCTTCACGTCGGACGGATTGACCGCCGCGGCATGCAGGCGCACGCGTACCTCGTGCGGCCCCGGCTCGGGGTCGGGCCGTTCCCCGAACTGCAGCACTTCGGCAGCAGGACCGTTCTTTTCATACCATGCAGCAAGCATCGGGGGCAGGCTCCTCTGGGCGGCATCAGTTCGGCTGGATGTTCGCAGTCTGCACGACCTGCTTCCAGCGCGCGATCTCGCCCTTGAGGAACGTCTCGAATTCGGCACCGGTGCCGGCGACCACCTCGAAGCCGAGTTCATCCATCGCCTGGCGCACCGGGGGCAGCTTCAGGGCGCCGACCACAGCCGCTTCCATCCGGCCCCGGATGTCCTTCGGCAGCCCGCGCGGTGCCGCGAATGCCTGCCACGAGAACACCTCGAAGCCCTGGAAGCCGAGTTCGACCATCGTCGGGGTCTCCGGCAACTGGGGCGACCGGCGGTCGCCGGTCACGGCCAGCGCACGCAGCCGCCCGGCCTTGATGTGGCCGGTTGCCGCGCCGAGGTTCTGGAACGAGGCGTCGACCTGCCCGCCGACCATGTCGGCCATCGCCGCGGCGCCGCCCTTGTAGGGCACGTGGATGCCGGTTGTCTTCGTGCGTTGCCAGAACAGTTCGGCGGACAGATGGTCGGAAGAACCGGTTCCGGACGAGACGAAGGTCAGCTTTCCGGGGTTCTTCTGCAGCAGGCCGATCAGGTCCTTGACGCTGGTCGCGGCAACCTTCTGGCTGGTGATCAGCACGTTCGGGTTGCGCACCGCGACCGTCAGCAGGTCGTAGTCGCGCAGCGGGTCGTAGGGAAGGTCCTTGAACAGCGCGACGTTGATCGCGAACACGCCGATCGATCCCACCATCAGCGTGTAGCCGTCGGGGTTCGCCTTGGCCAGCATCTGGCCGGCGATCGCGCCGTTCGCGCCCGGCCGGTTGTCGACGATCACGGTCTGTCCGAGCGCCTCCTGCATGCGCAGGGCGACCGTGCGCCCGACGATATCGGAGGAGCCACCGGCCACGAACGGCACGAGCATGCGCACGGGCCGGTTCGGCCAGGTCGTACCCTGTGCCTGCGCCGATGTCGTCTGCAGGGCGGAAAGCAACGGGATCGACAGCAAGGACGCAACAAGTGCAACGGATACGGCAGATGCAGCACGCTTCATGTCATTCCTCCTCCGGTTCGGCCGCACGACGGATGCGCGCAGTCCTTTTTTCACCTTCGGCGCCAGCGTAGCGCAAAGCAGGCCGGGTGCGCGTAGTACCATCGCTGCACCGCAACGCGCCCCCCTACCCCGATGGAAGCGTACCTGCTCGACTGGGCCAGCCTGCTGCTTCGCTGGCTGCATGTGATCGCCGGCATTGTCTGGATCGGCGCTTCCTTCTACTTCGTGGCGCTCGACAATTCACTCGACCCGCCGAACCCGCCGAAGAAGGGCGTACTCGGCGAGAACTGGTCGATCCACGGCGGCGGCTTCTATCACAAGCAGAAATACGTGGTCGCGCCCGACCAGCTGCCCGAACGGCTGCACTGGTTCAAGTGGGAAGCCTACTGGACCTGGATCAGCGGCTTCGCGCTGTTCGTGGTCGTGTACTACCTGCATGCCGACACCATGCTGATCGACCGCGCGGTGCTCGACATCACGCCGGCCACCGCGGTGCTGGCGAGCCTCGGGCTGATCGTCGCCAGCTGGGTGGTCTACGACCTGCTGTGCCGTTCGCCGCTGGGCCGGCATGACGGCTGGCTGGCACTGGTCGGATTCTTCCTGATCGCCCTGGCTGCATGGGGCTGTGCCCAGCTTTTCGGCGGACGTGGCGCCTACCTGCAGGTGGGCGTGATGGTCGGCACCATCATGGTGGCGAACGTGGCGATGGTGATCATCCCTGGCCAGAAGAAGATGGTCGCGGCGATGTCCGCCGGACAGGTGCCCGACCCGAAGTACGGCCGCTGGGGCAAGCAGCGTTCGGTGCACAACAACTATGTGACGCTGCCGGTCGTGTTCATCATGCTCTCGGGCCACTACCCGATGACCTACGGGCATCCGCATGCCTGGGCAGTGCTGGTCGCCGTGTTCTTCATCGGCGGCGTGGTGCGCCACTACTTCAACCGGCGCAATGCCGGGCAGACGATCGGCTGGCTGCCGGCCGCCGCAGCGGCCATGGTGGTGGTGCTGGCCGCGCTGATCATGCCGCGCGCACCGGAAGGCCTCGCCGGTCGCAGTGCGACCCTGGCCGACGTGCAGCAGGTGATGGCGCTGCGCTGCGAGTCCTGCCACGCCGCCACCCCGACACAGCCCGGTTTCATGCAACCACCGGGCGGCATCATGCTCGACACACCGGAGCGTATCGCGCAGCTCGCGCAGAAGATCCACCAGCAGACGGTGCTGGCGAAGGTGATGCCTCCGGGCAACGTGACCGGCATCACCGATGACGAGCGTGCGATCATTGCCGCCTGGTACGGCAGCGTGGCGGCCACGCGATAGGCAGGGAGGAATCCGGATGGGTATGCTCGAAGGCAAGGTGGTAGCAGTCACGGGTGCGGGCGGCGGCATCGGCCGCGACCTCGCGCTGGCATGTGCAGCCAGCGGTGCCAGCGTGGTGGTCAACGACATCGGCGCATCGCTCACCGGCGAAGGCCTCGATGCCGGCCCGGCCCAGCAGGTGGTGGACGAGATCGTCGCCGCCGGCGGCCGGGCGGTCGCGAACACCGACAACGTGGCCGATCCGAAGGGCGGCGAAGGCATCGTCGCCAGCGCGCTGTCCACGTTCGGGCGCATCGACGGCGTGATCAACAATGCAGGCATCCTGCGCGACCGCTTCTTCCACAAGATGAGCGAAGTCGAATTCGATGCGGTGATCAAGGTGCACCTGTATGGTTCGTACCATGTCGCGCGTGCCGCGGCGAACCACTTCAAGGAACAGGGCAGCGGTGCCTACGTGTTCATGACCTCGACCTCGGGGCTGGTCGGCAACTTCGGCCAGGCGAACTATTCCGCGGCCAAGCTCGCGCTGACCGCCCTGTCGAAGTCGATCGCGCTCGACATGCAGAAGTTCAACGTGCGATCGAACTGCATCGCGCCGTTCGCCTGGAGCCGGATGATCGCCTCGATCCCGACCGACACGCCCGACCAGGTCGCGCGCGTGGCCAAGCTGCAGCAGATGACGCCGGCGAAGATCGCCCCGCTTGCCGTGTACCTGCTGTCCGATGCTGCGAAGGACGTCAACGCGCAGGTGTTCGGCGTGCGCAACAACGAGGTCTTCCTGTTCAGCCAGCCGCGCCCGGTGCGCAGCGTGCACCGCTCGGAAGGCTGGACCCCGGAGTCGATCGCCGAACATGCGATGCCGTCGCTGGCGAAGGCGTTCTACCCGCTGGACCGTTCGCAGGACGTGTTCAGCTGGGATCCGGTCTGAAGGAGGACGCGATGCGGCAGATCGCCTTCGACTCCGCAGCATCCATCGCGCGGCGTATCGCGCGCGGCGAGTTCAGTGCGCGCGATGCGCTCGAGTATTTCCTCGACCGCCAGAAACGGCTGCACCCGTCGCTCAACGCGATCGTGGTCACCGACCTCGCGAAGGCCCGCCGGCACGCGGGCGCGATCGACCGCGCGCTGGCGCGCGGGGAACGGCCGGGGCCGCTGGCCGGCGTGCCGATGACGGTCAAGGAATCGTTCGACGTCAGCGGGCTGCCGACCACCTGGGGCCTGGAGGCGCACCGCGGCAACCGCGCCGCGCGCGATGCGCTGGTGGTCGAGCGGCTGCGCGCCGCCGGCGCGGTGGTCTGGGGCAAGAGCAACGTGCCGGTGATGCTCGCCGACTGGCAGACCTTCAACCCCATCTACGGCACGACCCACAGTCCATGGGGCGAAAAGCTGTCCCCGGGCGGCTCGTCCGGTGGCGCGGCCTCGGCGCTGGCGTCCGGCATCACCGCGCTCGAATACGGCTCCGACATCGGTGGCTCGATCCGCGGGCCAGCCCAGATGTGCGGCGTCTACGGGCACAAGACCAGCTTCGCGATCGTGCCGGGACGCGGCCATGGGTTGCCCGGCTTCTGGTCCCCTGCAGAGATCTCGGTGGTCGGGCCGCTGGCACGGTCGGCCGGTGACCTCGCCATCGCGCTGAAGGCGACCGCCGGGCCGGCGGACAACGACGCGCGTGCGTACCGCCTGTCGCTTCCGCGCCCGGCGTTCGACGGTTTCAAGGGGTTGCGCATCGGCGTGTTGCCTGCACATGCCGCGACCCGGGTGTCACGCAAGGTGTCCGACGAAGTCGAGAAGCTCGGCCGCTTCCTCGCCCGCCAGGGCGCGAAGGTGAAGATGCCGGTCGAACTGCCGTTCGACGTGCGCGAGCATGACCGGCTCTACGTGCTGCTGCGCCGGGCGGCCACCTCGATGCGGGCGTTCGACGATGCCGGCTTCCAGCGCGCGGTTGCCGAGCGCGACGCGCTGCCGGCCAGCGACCGCAGTTATGCGGCAGATCAGTTGCGTGGCAACACCCTGGCGCACCGCGAATGGATGCTGCTCGAGAACGAGCGCCAGCGACTGCGCGGAGTCTGGGACGGCTTCTTCCGCGACCATGACTTCCTGCTCTGCCCGGGCGCCGCGACCACCGCATACCCGCAGAACCAGGCAGGCCGGCGCTGGGAACGCATGGTCGACATCGATGGCGAACCGATGGCCGACGTGCTGCAGATCTTCTGGATGGGTTTTGCCAGCCTGGGCTGCCTGCCCGCGACCATGGCGCCGATCGCGATCACGTCGGACGGGCTGCCGACCGGCGTGCAGATCATCGGCCCGCAGTATGCCGACCTGTCCACGATCAGGCTCGCCGGACTGATCGAGCGTGACTACCACGCGTTCGTGCCGCCGCCCGCCCTCGACTGATGGACATCCGCCCTCTCCTTGCATGGGTGGCCGCCGCGTTCGTCGCGGGCGCTGTGCCCGTGTCCGCAGCGCAGGCACAGGCACAGGCGGCATGGCCGGCGAGACCGGTGCGCATGATCATCCCGTTCACCCCCGGCGGATCCACCGACCTGCTCGCGCGGGCCGTCGGCGCGCGCATCGCCGAGGGCATCGGCCAGACCGTCGTGTTCGACAACCGCCCGGGCGCCAACACCATCATCGCGTTCGAACTGCAGGCGAAGGCGGCACCGGACGGCTACACCCTGCTGATGGGCGGCTTCAACGGCATGGTGATGAACCCGATCTTCTACCCGAAGCTGCCCTACGACGTCGAACGCGACCTGGCCCCGATCGGGATGGTCGGCTCCTCACCGCTGATGGTCGTCGTGCATCCATCGCTGCCGATCCGCTCGATGCGCGACCTCGCGGAATACGCGCGCGCGAACCCGGGCAAGCTCGACTTCCAGTCCTCGGGCACCGGCAACATCACCCATGTATCGGTGGAACTGTTCATGGCACTGGCCGGCGTGAAGATGCAGCACATCCCCTACAAGGGCGGATCCGCGGGCCTGCCCGACCTGCTCTCCGGTGCCGTCCCGCTCAAGTTCGACGTGCCGATCTCGGCGCTGCCCCATGTCAAGGCAGGCAAGCTGCGGGCGATCGCCGTCACCTCGCCGCGGCGACTGTCGATCGCACCCGACCTTCCGACGATCGCGGAATCGGGCTACCGCGGCTACGAGGCAGGCACCTGGTTTTCGCTGGTCACCCGACGCGGCACACCGCGCGAGATCATCGACCGGATCAACGGCGAGATCCGCCGCTTCGTCGACTCGGCCGATGCCCGTTCACAGTTCGCTGCCCAGGGCATCGAGCTCGAGGCGGGTACGCCGGCAGACCTGCAGGCGCGGGTGATCCGCGACAGGTCGACCTGGACCGGCGTCGTACGCAAGGCCGGCATCACCGTCGATCCGCTCTGAGCGCAGGCCCGGTCGCCATGCCACCGCCATCCAGAGGCCGCGGCCGCAGCGTGTCAGACCGGCTTCGCCTGCTGCGCACGCTGCTGTCCGGACTGCTGCTGGCGGTTGCCGCCGGCGGCTGCGTGCAGCGCGACACCCGGGATGCGCGCCTGCCGGCCGAACCGTCCACGTCCTGGCAGGTGGTGATCGCGCAGGCCAAGGCGTTCACCCTGCGCATCGGCTACGTGCCCACCGCCAACTTCACTCATGCCAGCGCGGACCTGCAGGACTTTCCATTCTGCGGCCGGGCGTCGCGGCTCCTGCTGCCCTACTCCTACGAGGATCCGGCGATCGAATGGCTGGACTCGGTCTCGCTCGCGCAATGCCGCAGTGCCGCCCCGGCAAAGGACATCTACCACGGCATGTCGGAAGCCATCGGTGAAGTCGCCTCGCCGGTGACCCCGGCGATGATCGCCAGCGGCGTGCCGCGCATGATCTACCTGGTGGTCCACGAGGACTGCCACGACCAGTTCGCGCTGCCCTACGGCATCGAGGAACCGCTGTGCGAGACCATCGCCTACCACGCGATGAAGGTGATCGCCACGCAACCCGGGCCGTGGACGGCCGCTGAACGGCGAGCCATCCGCGACTATGCACAGGTGAACTCGGGGCAGATCCCGCTCAACCTCCGCTATTACCAGCAGGTTGCCCTGCTCTATGAACGCCATGCGCGCGGCGAACTGCGCGAATCGGCACTGCTGGCCGAGCGTGCCGCCGTCTTCGCCCGCGCTGAAGCCTCGAGCGGTTCGGCGGTGGGCAGCATCAACAACGTGGTGCTTGCCAATCGCATGACCTATGCGCGCCACCACGCCTTCACCGAGCGCGTGTTCGATCGGCTCGGCTCCGACCTCGGGCGCCTGGTCGCCTTCTTCCAGGAGGTGGATGCACAGGTCGCGGCAGCCGCGGAAGCCGAAGGCGCGCAGGCGACCCCGGGAGACGCCCCTGCGCAGCGCGACAAGCCGGTGAAGTCAGGCCCGCGCCAGCGCGACCTTTCCCTGCCACGTGCATCGACCGGTGGGCGCAGCACCGGCGGCGCCCGGCCGACGCGCCCGCCCGCCAAGGCCGCGGCGCCCGCACCCGCCGGCCCTGGCCGGCCCGGGACCTTGGCAAGGCCCGCGCCGGCGGCCGACGCCGCACCCGATGCGGAAGCCGAGAGCCCGGCCAGCCTTCTGGCGCGGATCAAGGCATCGGAGGCGGCGGTGATCGACGTTGCGCAGCGCCTGCTGGCGAGGCAATGACCGGCCGCCAGCAACGCTAGCCCAACGTGAAGGCCTCGTGGATCGAGGACTGGATCGATCCGCCGACGATCGGCCCGCCACCGGCCACGTACAGCGTGTCGCCGATCGCCACCGCGCCGAGTCCGTGGCGCGGCGTGGTCATCGGCGCATGGGACTCCCAGCGATCCGCGCGGAAATCGTAGCTCTCGTTCTGCCCGAACACGCGGCGCGTGCCCTCGCCACCGACCACGTGCAGCCGACCGCCGATCAGCCCCACGCCATGACCGCTGCGCGGGGTCGGCAACGGCGCCCGTTCCGTCCATCGGTCCGCCTTCGGATCGTAGACATGATGCAGACCGGTGTTGAAGTGGAACGTGTCCATGCGCCCGCCGATGCAATGGATGCGTCCTTCGTGGACGACATGGCCGATGTGGTCGCGCTGGCCCGGCAGCGGTGCCGCGCCTTCCCAGCGGTCGGACTTCGGATCGTAGACTTCGTGCCAGTCGACCGATCGCGAATCGCGACCGGCGATCGCATGCACGCGCCCGCCCAGCACCTCGACCGCGATCGCGCCGCGCGGCCGGCTCAGCGGACGGATGCGCCGCCACTCGTTGGTCTCTGCGTCCCAGACATGGTTCTGCGAATGCGGGGCACGGTTCTGCTCGATGAAACCGCCCAGCGCATAGATGTAGCGATCATCCATGGTCGCCACGCCGATATGGTTGGCGCCGTACGGAATGGCGGCAGCCTGCTCCCAGCGGTCGACCTTCGGGTCATACACATGGTGGTAGTTGCGGTCGACCCGCTGCAATCCGTAGCCACCGATGACGTGCATCCTTCCGCGGCAGACCGTGGCCCAGGCCATCTCGCTGCGCGGGATCGGCAGGTTCGCCCGCACGACCCAACGCCCCTGGCGGGCCGCCGGTGGCGCGGAACTGGCGCTGAAGCGAACCTCGGCCGCGGCCGCGGGCAGGTCGCGGATCTTCGGATCGAACAGGTGCGAATACGGACTGTCGTGATGCGGGATGGCATCGGCCGCAGCTGCGCCATGACCTGCATGCCCGGCATGCTGCCCCCGGGCCAGGGGCGCGGCCACCAGCCCTGCAGCCAGGGAGCCGAGGAGGGAGCGACGCTTCAGGTCCATGCAGATCTCCGCAGACGGACCCTCAGGATATCGCAACTTCCGGATTGAGCAGGTTGGGCGGCCGCTCGCCGGAGAGTGCGGCAAGCGCATTGCGCGCTGCCAGCATCGCCATCGCGCGCCGGGTCGCCGCGGAGGAACTGGCGATATGCGGCGCCAATACCACGTTGTCGAGCGCGAGGAAATCGCGGTTGAACGCGGGCTCGCCTTCGAACACGTCGATGCCGGCCGCGGCGATCGTGCGGCTGCGCAGCGCATCGACCAGCGCCACGTCGTCCACCACCCCGCCGCGCGCCGTGTTGACCAGCACCGCCGTCGGCTTCATCCGGGCGAGTTCGGCCCTGCCGATCAGGTGGTGCGTGGCCGGCGAGTAGGGCACCATCAGGACGACGAAATCCGACGCGGCGAGCAGTTCGTCCTGCGCGACCCAGCGCGCGTTCAGCCCGCGCTCGACCTGCGCATCGAGCCGGCTGCGGTTGCAGTAAAGCACCTGCATGGAGAATCCGAGCGCGCGCCGTGCGATGGCCTGCCCGATGCGGCCCATGCCGACGATGCCCAGCGTCGCATGGTGCACGTCCGCGCCCAACAACTGCTTGAGCTGCCATCCGGTCCACTGCCCGTCGCGCAGGTAGCGCTCGGCTTCGGTGATGCGCCGCGCTGCACCGAGCATCAGCGTCCATGCGAAGTCGGCGGTGGTCTCGTCGAGCACACCGGGCGTGTTGGTCGCCATCACGCCCCGTGCAGTGCATGCAGCGAGGTCGATGTTGTTGTGCCCGACGGCGATGTTCGAGACCACCTTGAGCTTCGGGCAGCGCGCCAGGAGGGCGGCATCGACACGGTCGGTCAGTGCACATACGAGGGCGTGCGCATCGGCGCAGCGCTCCGCGAGCTGCACCGGCGTCAACGGCTCGTCGCCCTGGTTGTCGACGACGACGGCAGTGGCGCGCAGCCGCTCGAGCACGTCATCGAACACCTCGCGGGTCACCACCACCTTGCGCGCCATCGCATCGCCCCTACTTGTACAGGTAAGACGGAAGCCAGAGTCCGATGCCTGGATACTGGTACAGCAGGAAGATCGCGAATACCTGGATCGCCATGAACGGCATCATGCCAGCAAATATCTGGTTGAGCGTGACATGCGGTGGGGCGACACCCTTCAGGTAGAACGCAGCCATCGCCACGGGCGGCGACAGGAATGCCGTCTGCAGGTTGAGCGCGACGATCAGCCCGAAGAACAGCGGGTCGATGTTGAAGTGCGCGAGAAGCGGGATGAAGATCGGCATGAAGATCACGATGATCTCGGTCCACTCGAGCGGCCAGCCGAGCAGGAAGATGATCACCTGCGACAGCAGCAGGAATTCGATCGGCGTCAGGTTGAGGGACAGCACCCATTTCTCGATCAGTTCCTGCCCGCCGAGCAGCGCAAAGGTGGCGGAGAACAGCGCCGACCCGACGAACAGCCAGCACACCATCGCGGTGGTGCGGGAGGTCAGGAACACCGCCTCCTTCAACCGCGAGAACGTGAGCTGCCGGTAGGCGAGCGCGAGCAGGATGCCGCCGAGCGCGCCCATGGCCGCAGCCTCGGACGGCGTGGCGAGCCCGAACACGATGCTGCCCAGGACCGCCATGATCAGCACGGCAAGGGGGAAGAACGAGGTGACCAGTTCGCGCAGGATGTCGAACGAGTTGTAGTCGAGGCGCCGGTAGTAGACCAGCAGCACGACTGCCACCACTGCGACGAACGCGGCGAACCATTTGTAGAACGTCCCGCGATCGACCGGCCCGGCCGCAGCATCAGGCGCGCCCCCTCCGAGGGCCACCGGCGCATCGCCCCCGGCGGCAACCGCAGCAGATCCGTCGAGCGGTGCGGGCTCACCGCTGCCCAGTTCCCGCGGCGGCTCGCCGAGCGCGATCGGCGCCTCGGGCGACGCACCGAGTTCGCGCGGCTGTTCGCCGAGGCCCCCCGACAGTTCCTGGGGCGCCTCGGTGCCCGTCAACCCCGGCACGGACAGCTCGACCGGCGTCGCGCCGCCCGCAGCCGGCTGCGCGCCACCGCCCAGCGTGCCCATGTGGTGGATGAACCAGACCAGCGCGAGCATCCCGAGCAGCGGGAACAGCAGGCTGCCCGAGGTCTTCAGCACGGTGGGCCATGGCGTCGCCTTCAGCGTCGCATCGCCGTTGGCGGACAACCGGGCGCGGGCCATCGAGATCGGCGCGAACAGCACCGACAGCGTGAAGTTGCGTCCCGACGGGCCCTGCAGCGCACTCACCCATGTGGGCGCCGGCTTGACCGGCTCCGGCGGCAGGCGCGGTGCCAGCGACGGCTGCAGCCAGGCGCGCACGATCACGTACACCACGTAGAGGGTGGCCAGCATGATGCCGGGGAAGAAAGCGCCCGCGTAGAGTTGCACCACCGACACGCCCGCGGTCGCGCCGTACAGGATCAGCAGCACCGAGGGCGGGATCAGGATGCCCAGGCAGCCGCCGGCGGTGATCGCGCCGGCCGACAGGCGCACGTCGTAGCCGGCGCGCAGCATCGCGGGCAGCGCGAGCAGGCCCATCAGCGTGACCACCGCGCCGACGATGCCGGTGGCCGTGGCGAACACCGCGCAGGTGATGATCGTGGCCACCGCCAGTGAGCCGGGAAGGTTGCCCATCGCGCGCTGCACGCTGCCGAACAGCTTGTCGATGATGTTGGCCCGCTCGACGATGTAGCCCATGAACACGAACAGCGGCACCGAGATCAGCACGTCGTTGGTCATCGTGCCGTAGGTGCGCTGGACCATCAGTTCGAAGATCGAGTTCTCGAACCATTGCTGGTCGGAGCGATGGAAGGCGACGAAACCGAACAGCATGCCCAGGCCCATCAGCGTGAACGCGGTCGGGAACCCGAGCAGGATCGCGACCACGATCAGGGCCAGCATCAGCAGCCCGTAGTGGCCGTTCTGCCATTGCGCGAACGGCGGCATCAGCAGCAGGATCGCGAGCACGATGGCCGCGATGCAGCCCAGCCCGAGGAACATGGCGCGATTCATCAGCGGGCTCCCGGGGCGGACGCAATGGTCGGTGAGCCACCTTCACCCGCCAGGCCGGCTGCGCTGCTGCGCGCGTCGATCATGCCCTTCAGGCCTGCCACGTCGACCTCCTCGACATCGTGCAGGCGCCGCGGCCATTGCCCCGTCTTCAGGGCGAGGATGCAGCGGATGATCTCGGCCACGCCCTGCAGCAGCACCAGCGCCCCGGCGATCGGGATCAGCGTCTTGAAATGGTAGACCGGCGGCCCGCCCGGGGTCAGGCTGGAATGTTCACCGAGCGCCCAGGATGTCTGCGCGAAACCGATGCCGAACCAGGCGAGTGCCGCGATGCCGGGGATGAAGAACACGAAGTACAGCACGAGGTCGAACCCGGCCTGCATGCGCACCGGGAGGAAACCGTAGAGCACGTCGCCGCGCACATGGCCGTTGCGTGCCAGCGTGTAGGCACCGGCCATCATGAACAGCGTGCCATATAGCATGTAGCTCACGTCGAACGCCCACTGGGTCGGTGCGTTGAAGACGTAGCGCGCGACCACCTCGTAGACGATCGCCAGCATCAGCGCGACGATCGTCCATGCAAATGCCTTGCCGGTCCAGGTGCTGATCCCGTCGATCAGCATCAGCGTCTTCTGTACGTTCAATGCAAGCCCCCAGGCATCCGCCGCGTTCGAGTGAAACGGCACCGCCCGCGGTAGCGCAGGGCGGTGCCGCCGTGCCGCGGATCAGGCCTTCTTCGCAGGCGCTGCCTTGCGCTGGAAATAGTGCGCAAAGGCCATGCCGTTCGGAACGACAGTGTCGTTCGACCAGCTGACCACCCGTTCCGCCCAGTCGCGCTGGGAGGCCAGGATCTTCGCGAACAGCGGATTCTCCTTGGCCTTGGCATCGACCACGCGGTCCCATGCGTTGAGCTGGGCCTGCAGCACCGAGTTCGGCGTGCGGTAGAAGCGCACGTTCTGCTTGGTGCGCATCTCGATGTAGTCCTGCGAATAGCGCGCCATCCCCTTCCACGACATGTCCGCCGACGAGGCGGTTGCCGCATTCGAGATCACCTCGCGCAGGTCCGCGGAAAGCGAGTCGTAGCGCTTCTTGCTGAACAGGATCTCGAAGCATTCGAGCGGCTGGTGGTAGCTCTGCAGCATGCAGATCTTCGATACGTCCGGGAACCCGAGCAGGCGATCGCTGGACGCATTGTTGAACTCCGCTGCATCGATCAGGCCACGGTCGAGCCCCGGCACGATCTCGGCCCCGGGCAGTGCCACCACCGAGGCACCCATCTCGCGGAACACGTCGATCGACAGACCGACGGTGCGGTACTTGAGGCCCTTGAAGTCCTCGGGCCCCTTGATCACCCGCTTGAACCAGCCCAGCGGCTGGGTCGGCATCGGGCCGTAGAGGAATCCTTCGACGTCGAAGCCCATCACCTTCTGCTGCAGTTCCGTGTAGAGCTGGCGACCACCGCCGTAGTGGATCCAGCCGAGCAGCATGTTGGCGTCCATGCCGAACGACGGGCCGGTGCCGAACAGCGAGTAGGCCGTGTTCTTGCCGTACCAGTACGCCGCGACGCCATGGCCACCGTCGAGCACGCCCTTGTTCACGGCGTCGATCAGGTCGAAGGCCTTGACCACCGCGCCGGCCGGCAGCACCTCGATGCGCAGGCGCCCTGCGGACATGTCGTTCACGCGCTTGGCGAAGTCGAGTGCGTACTCGTGGAAGATGTCCTTCGTCGGCCACGTGCTCTGGAACCGCAACGTGATCGGTGCCCCCTGCCCGCGCACCACCGCTGGAAACGCCAGGGTGGCAGCGCCTGCCGCGCCCGCCGCCGCGCCGGCCAGGAACTTCCGGCGCTTCGGGGCCTGCCCCTCGTTGTCTTTGCTGCTCATGTGTGCTGCCTCCTGATGGATGGAAGACGCGCGACGGGTTACGCCTGGAACGCGCAGCCCCTTGCACGGGTCCGGATGCTGCGGCTCCTCCCGTCCCTCTTTTTCGTGTCCAGGCGCGTGAAGCGCCGGGCAACGAGGGGTACGTGTACCGCATCCGTTTTCAGACTATAGCTGCCGCGGAGCCATGCGAACACCCGGAAAGATCTGCCTGCCTTGCAATGTCTGTAATTATTGACCGATAGAGGACTTTTTAGGCGGATCTAAACAATCCGGGATTCAGGCCGCTAAACAGATTCCCTGCTGCCCCTTCCGGCACCGGGCTCGGATCTTCCGCAACCATGCAGATCTACACCAACCTGCTCTCGCTGAATGCACAGCGCTCGCTCGACCGCACGTCGAACGACCTGACGCGCTCGCTGTCGCGGCTGTCTTCGGGCCTGCGGGTGAACTCCGCTGCCGACGACGCTGCGGGACTGGCGGTCGGCTCACGCATGTCGGCGCAACTGCGCGGCATGAACCGGGCGGAGCGCAACGCGAACGACAGCGTGTCGCTGCTGCAGACCGCCGAGGGCGCGATGGGCACGGTGGTCGAAGGGCTGCAGCGTGCGCGCGAACTCGCGGTGCAGGCTGCCAATTCGACGAACAACAGCAGCGACCGTGCCGCCCTGCAGGCAGAGGTCTCGCAACTGATGGCCTAGATCGATCGTGTCGGACGCGCCACCACCTTCAACGGCATGCAGGTATTCGCCCAGGACAGCCAGGGCATCGCCGGGGACGTGAACGTGCGCGCCGTGCTAGACGGCCTGAAGCTCGGCTGGCTGGAAGAAGCGGAATCGCGGATCAGCCGCTTCTTCGGGATCCAGGGCGATGGCGCGGAACTGCGCATCCAGCTGACCACCTTCACCGATGGCGCCAGCGGCACCGCTGCCCGCGTGGTCAGCTCGTTCGCCGCTGCCGGTCCGGGCGTCAAGGGCACCGACGTGCGGCTACAGGTGGACATGGCCGACTTCACGCCGCCGAACCTGCCCAGCGGCGGCAATGCGCCGTTCTACAACGACCGCATCATCGCGCACGAGATGGTGCATGCAGTGATGTACCGGGCGATGGACGACTTCCAGGCGCTGCCGACCTGGTTCACGGAGGGCGTCGCTGAATTCATCCACGGCGCGGACGAGCGCCTGGCGGTCGACGTGCAGGCCGCCGGCGGCATCGGTGCGCTGCTCACCGCGGCACCGATCAGCAGCTGGTCGAGCACCTCGGCGAACTATTCGACCGGATACCTGGCGACACGCTACCTGCACCAGGCGCTGAAGGACGCAGGCGCCAGCGGCGGGCTCAAGGAATTCATGCAGGCCCTTTCGCAACCGGGCGCCACGATGGACGCCGCCTTCAGCCAGTTCTTCACGGCGTCCGGTGGTCCGACTTCGCTCGCCACCTTCGAGACCGATTTCGCGGCCAATGGCGCCGCCTTCTTCAACAGCCGGGTCAACCTGTCGAACGCGGACACCGGCGCCATCGGTGGCCTCGATGCCGATGGCGGCCCGGCCTTCACCGCTGCGAGCGTGATCGACAACATCAGCGGCACTTCCTATGGCGACAATACGCTGAAGGGGTTCAGGCTCAGGTATGACGAGTCGAATCCGACCGGTACCGCGACGCGCGACCTGTCCTTCCACGTCGGCACCCAGTCCGCGCTGCAGGAAGGCGGCCAGACCATCGACAGCCGGATCGGCGCGGTCAACGTGCAGGCGCTGGGGCTGGGCGAGGTCGACATCGCGAAGGATGCGCGCCGGGCGATCGTGCACCTGGACGAGGCGCTGACCTTCCTCAACAGCCAGCGCGGCGAGATCGGCGCCCAGCTGTCGCGGATGGACAGCGTGATCGCGAACCTGCGCAGCGGTTCGGTGAACCTCGCCGCCAGTCGGTCACGCATCATGGATGCCGACTTCGCGCAGGAATCGGCCAGGCAGGTTCGGGCGCAGATCCTGCAGCAGGCGGCCGTGTCGATGGTGGCGCAGGCCAACGCCATTCCACAGCTGGCGCTGTCGCTGCTGCGCTGACGTTGCCGAACTGACGTTGCCGAACTGACGCCTAGTTCAACGAGGCCGTCGCCCCGCAGCACTGGGCGAACCTGCGTCCGCTGCAGCACGGGCAGGGATCGGCGGGCTTCAGGCGCGGCGGCTTGCGCACCGGCGGGCGTTCATCCGGCCCGAGGTCGCGCTGGTGCCAGAACTGGTGAAGCTCGAGCGTGCTGTCGGGCAGTTCCTCGATCAGCGCCTCGACCTGCGGCGGCAGCAGCGGCTGTTCGACGATCTCGCGGTCATCGGCGTGAGCCAGCGTGACGATCGGCGTCAGCGACTCGGACGCGGTGTCATCATCGAACGCATCCTGCCAGTCGTCCGCATGCAGGCCGACCGCACGCATGAACCCGATCGCCCACGTGCTGCCGGGAACGAGTTCGGGCGTACGGTCACCCGCGGGGACCGGCGGTCCGGACTTGTACTCGAAAAGGATAGGCATCGTGGGCATGCCCGCATGCAGCGTCCAGGCGATCGTCGCCCAGTGCCGGTCGAGCAGTTCGAGGATGCGCCGGCACTGCGCGGCCGAACTGAACCGCACCGGTCGGCGGCCGTCCTCGGTGTCGCCCCAGATCAGCGACAGCCACTCGATTGCACCGACCACGACCGGGCTGCAGACCAGCCCGGTGATGAATCCGTCGAGTTCCTCGAGGTCCATCGAGTCTTCCGGCGTCGCGCTCGACAGCAGGAAGCGGTCGAGTTCATCGAGCTCGCTCTCGGTGAGCGGATCGACACGCGGCTTTCGGGCTGCCATCGGCGGGAACGGGTCGCGAAGCCGGGATTACTTGATCAGCGTGACAGGGACGGTGGCGACCTGGATCACCTGCGTGGCGACCGATCCGAGCACGAGGCCACTGACGCCGCCCAGTCCCCGGGTACCCATCACGATGCTGTCGCATCCGTTCTGCGTGGCGAAATCCGCGATCGACTGGCCGATCGGCCCCAGCAGGATGTGCGGCGTGTAAGCGATCCCGGCGCCCTCGAGCAGCTTGCGCGCCGATGCGAGGCACTTGTCGCCCTCCTCGCGCTGGTAGGTCTCGATCGCGTCATTGCCGACGAAACCGCGGATACCACCGGAGGTGATCGCCGGCTGCACCGTGACGATATGCAGTTGCGCGGGCTTTACCATCGCCGAGATCACGTTGATGACCCAGCCTACTGCACGGTCCGAACAAGGCGAACCATCGACAGCCAACAGCACCTTCTCCATCTGACTCTCCTATTGCTGTTCAAAGCTGGCCGGTCGCGGACCCGGCCCGCATGAAGGCGACCCGGCGTGCTGCCGGCCCGCCACCCGCCGACACCTGCGCGTCGGCAGGCGCGCGGCCCGCCTGCCCCTCCGATCCCGGTCAGCGAACCAGGAGGACCGGCACGTTCGAAGATTCGATCACGTGTTTGGCGACCGAACCCACCAGGACGGTGTTCACCCAGCCGAGGCCCTTCGTGCCGAGCACGATCATCTGGAAGCCACCGGCATCGGCGAATTCACAGATTCTAACGCCCGCAGGCCCCATTGCGATATGGGTGTCGTACGGAATCCCTGCTGAATCGAGCCGCGACAGCGCCGATTTCATCGCGGCTTCGCCATGTGACTGCAGCTGCATGGCCTGCGCCTCGATGCTCATGAACGGTTGCACCTGGATCACCGTCGCCTCGAACGGCGCGCCGGCGCGCTTCAGCGCGATCAGGCGGTCGGTCGCACGATCGGAGACCTCGGAACCATCGACTGCCAGCAGTACCTTTATCGACATCGTACCCTCCATCAGGTGGTTGCCGGGGCGCACCCTTGCGCCCCTTGCCTGCCACGGTTTCGATGTCCCTACTGTACCGCCCCTTATCCTTACGGAATATTGACGACGATCAATGTCGATGCAGATATCCGCTCGTCGTTGCCTCACTCAGCCATGGGTGGGCATCACGGTTGACCGCCCTGCGACCGGCGCGGGCACCGCCGACGATGGCCAGCGCTCGGTGATCACCTTGGTCCGCGTGTAGAAGTACACGCCTTCCATCCCGTGCACATGCAGGTCGCCGAACAGCGACTGCTTCCAGCCACCGAAGGAGAAGAAGGCCATCGGCACCGGGATCGGCACGTTCACCCCGACCATGCCGACCTCGATCTCGTTCTGGAACTTGCGCGCAGCGCCGCCGGAGCCGGTGAAGATCGCCGTGCCGTTGCCGAACTCGTTGCGATTGACCAGCGCGATCGCCTCGTCGAGGGTATCGACGCGCACCACGGACAGCACCGGCCCGAAGATCTCGTCGCGGTAGATCGACATTTCGGGGCTTACATGGTCGAACAGCGTGGGCCCGAGGAAGAAACCCTGCCCGTGCCCGTCCACCGCGAGCTTGCGACCATCGAGGACCAGCGCGGCACCCTCGGACTCGCCGCTGTCGACATACCCCCTGACCTTGTCGCGGTGCACCTTCGACACCAGCGGGCCCATGTCCGCCCCCGGCGTGTCGCCCGGCGCGACCTTGTAGCCGGCACCGATCTTCGCGATCTTCTCGACCAGCGCATCGCCGATGTCACCGACCGCGACGACGGCGGAGATCGCCATGCAGCGTTCCCCGGCGGAGCCGTAGCCCGCGCCGGCGATCGCATCGGCGGCGAAATCGAGGTCGGCATCGGGCATCACCACCGCATGGTTCTTCGCCCCGCCGAGCGCCTGCACCCGCTTGCCGCCGCGCGCCGCGGTCTCGTAGACGTACTTCGCGATGGGCGTCGAACCCACGAACGACACCGCGCGCACCGCCGGGTGACCGAGCAGCGCATCGACGGCGACCTTGTCGCCGTGCACCACGTTGAACACACCGTCGGGCAGCCCGGCTTCCTTCAGCAGTTCGGCGAGCAGCATGCTCGCCGACGGGTCCTTCTCGGACGGCTTGAGCACGAACGTGTTGCCGCAGGCGATCGCGACCGGGAACATCCAGCACGGCACCATCACCGGGAAGTTGAACGGCGTGATGCCGACGCATACGCCGATCGCCTGCAGCCGCGAATGGCAGTCGATGCCACGACCGACATCCTCGGCATGCTCGCCCTTCTGCAGGTGCGGCACGCCGCTCGCGAACTCGACCACCTCGAGGCCGCGCTGCACTTCGCCCTGTGCATCGGGCAGCGTCTTGCCGTGCTCTTCGGTGATCAGTTTCGCCAGGCGGTCGCGGTGCTGTTCGATCAGGTCCTTGAACCGGGCCATCACACGCGCACGGCGCAACGGCGGCGTGGTGCTCCATTCGGTAAAGGCTGCACTCGCGGCGCGTACCGCGGCATCGACGTCGGCGGCATCGCCCAGGGCCACCTTGCGGATGACCTGTCCGGTCGCCGGGTTGGTCACGTCGCCAGTGCGGGCGCTGCGGGCGGCGTGGCGGGCGCCGTTGATCCAGAAGGTGACGAGGTCGTTCATCGGCATGCTCGCTCGGTGCGTGGAGGGGGCCCGGGCCACGGGCACGGACCGACGGTCTGAAGTATAACCGCCGCTGCCGATGGCTCCGATCCATGCCGGCGCGCGCGCCGAGCCGAAAAGGGCAAAGATGCTGTCCAGGGATCGACGCCAGACTGCCATCAAGGATCGGCGCCGGGCTGCCGATAGACAGGCAACCGGGTGTCCGTGCCCAGGTGGCCCGCGCCACGAAAGACCGATTGCCATGAATCATGCAGACCTGACTCCCTTTTGCCTGGCCTCCTGCGGCAGGCCGCGATCGCGCACCGGGCGCAGACCCGCCGTACCAAGCGGGGTGTCGCGATGAGCATCGGCCTGCTGGTGGTGACGGTCGTGCTGGGCACCGCACTGCTGGTGGTCTACGGACTGTGGCGGCGCCAGGTGCGAGCGGCATTCATCCGCGAGACGCTGCTGCCACCCGGACTGCTGGACGCCCTGTCAGGACCGTTCCCGCACTTGAGCCTGAAGGACCGGCAACTGGTGGCACGCGGCCTGCGCAAGTTCTTCCTCGCGCAACTGAAGGCAGGGCGCCACCCGGTCGCGATGCCCTCGCGCGTGGTGGGAGCGCTCTGGACCGCGTTCGCGGCGCGCGGCGCGCAATACGATTCATACTGCCGCGACGCGCTGGGTCGCACGTTGCCGGTCACAGTGCCGGTCGCGCTGTCGGCGGAGCGCGAAGCCAACGCCGCGTTGCGCCGGTGCTGGTGGCACTGCTGCCGGGAAGAGAACCTCGATCCGGCCGCGCCGACCCGGGTGCCGCTTCTGTTCGCGCTCGATTCGAAGCTGAAGATCCCGCACGGCCACCTCTACTTCACCAACGAGGCATCAAGGCTGCAGCGGTTGCGCAAGGACCACGGTGGCGATGGCGGCGGTGGCGACTTCACCCACGAGCACGAACGCAGCTGGACGTCCGAGGACTTCCAGGACACCCGCTTCGACGGCAGCACCGATGGCTTCGGTGACGGCGGCGGGGGTGACGGTGGTGGTGACGGCGGGGGCGGCGACTGACGCGGTGTCGCGTCGCTACCAGACCGACACCACGTTCAGGAACACACCCCTGCTGCGGAACGACAGGTCGGTGAGGTTGTCGCTGTAGTCGGTGAAGTTGTAGCCGAGGCCGACGCGCAGGTTGCGGTCGATATGCCGATAGACCGCGAACAGCATGCCGGCACGCGCATCGTTGGCGGTGGACACCTTCAACAGCCGTGCCTCGGCGAGCGCGCTCCATTCATGCGTCACCCGGTAGTCGGCCCGCACGCCGAAGAACTGGGTCGTGCTCGAGAACCATTCGCCCTCGGTGCGCGAGGCCCGGAGTTCGCCGATGCGCATCGCGTACTTGCCACCGAGCGACAGGCGCGGCGTGACCTTGTAGATGGCATCCGCCGACAGCACATGGCTCTTCTGGGCGAAGTCGTAGGCATTGCCCTGGCCCGACAGCGCGCCCGAGCTCGACAGGCCGACCTGCCCCGGCGAGGGCACGTTGTTGAAGAAGGTGTACTTGAACAGGCCGTTCCAGCGGTTGTCGTGCACCGGCCGCCAGGCGGCGCCGACGACGACCTCGGTGAAGTCGGCGTTGAAGAAGCTGCCCTGGTTGTTGCTGCTGGTGGCGAAGTTGAAGCGGCCGATCGCACGCCAGTCGGGATCGACCTGGTAGGAGGCGGTGTTGCGCACCAGCCAGATCTGGCGCTTGACCAGCGGCGAGTTCTCGGTGCGGTACTCGATGCCGCCCGCATAACGCACGGGGCCATCGACGAAGCCGATGGAGCCGGCGACCGCACGGCGATCGAGGTCTCCCGCCAGCGGATCGGACAGGGTGCCCGCCTCGACACGCGCCCCGTACGTCCAGCGGTCATTGGGCGCATGGTCCAGGCCGAAGCCATGGACCAGCGTGGCCGGCCCGGCACCGCGCATCGTGCGCTGCTCGCCATAGAAGCTGGTCGCGTCGCTGTAGCGGTAGCGCGAACCCGTCGTCCATGAAGTGGCCCGCCCCTGGAACGCAGTGTCCGTGCGATCGGACTGCGACAGGGCGTTGAGGTAGAAGGAGCGCCGCTCATCCATCCGGTACTCGCCGAGCAGGCGCCCGCCGAGCCCGCCACTGCCCTCCGACGCCTCGGCACCGACGCGCACACGGTCGTTCACCCGGAACGTGGCACCCACGCCCGCCCGGTTGTTGTCGGTCCGCGACTCGCTCTTGTCGACGGTTCCCTGGACGAAGCCGTACGCATTCCAGTCGCTGCCCGGTGCCGGTGCCGCCGGAGCAGCCGCCGGGGCAACCGGCGTCGCCGTGCCGGTGCCCGCCGGAACCTCCGCGCCGGGCGACAGCTGGGTCACCAGCGCGCGGGTGACCGACGGACCGACCTGCCCGCCCGGCAGCAGCGGCGTGGACGCCGCGCTCGATGCGGAGGGGATCGCGGGCGTCGACGAGGGTGCTGCCTGCCCGGGCAGGGCCGGCATGCCGGTGGCCGGCTGCACGGGCATCTGCAGCGGTGACGACTGCGGGATGGAGAATGCGGGCGGCGTACCGGGCATCGCACCGACGCCGGAATTCAGCGTGACCGGGCCGACCGCGCGTCCCGATGGCAGGTAATCGATGCGCACGATCACGTCGGTCCGGCCGCCGTTCTGCGACAGCAGTGCGCTCGCGTTGGGCACCACCGTCGTACGGTCGTCCGAGCGCACGCCGACGGCAGCCGCCCAGTACGCGTCCAGCCGCTGGCGCACGCCCAGTTCCACCGCCGTCACCGATTGCGAGTTGCCGCTGCGCTCGTCGGCCTTGCCGAAGAAGGTGGTCGACGGCCCGAAAGGCAGCAGGGCCTGGGCGCCGCGCTGGGTCACCGCCTCGCCGTTCAGCGAGATCTGTCCGGGCGCGGAAAAGCCCGCCTCGCGGTTCTGCCAGTACGCGTTGGCACGACCGCTGGCGTTGGGAAACACCTCGGACAGGTCGACGGCACCTTCGATGCGCTGGGCACCGGCCGCCTGGCCCGTGCTGGTCAGCGCGTTGAACTCGAAGCCGCCGGTGGTCGAGGTGAGCGAGCCGGTACCCGGCCCGGAGGAACGGGCGACCTCTGCCTTGACGAAGGTGCCGGCGGCATAGCGCACGGTGGTGTCGATGCCCTGCAGGCGCTGGTTGGCGCCCTGCTCCCCCTGCCTGAAGCCGCTGAGCCCGAGACGGAAGTGGTCGCTGAACCAGTGCGACACGCGGCCGCCAAGGGACAGGTTCTGCACGGCCGCGACGCCCGGCACGAACTCGTAGGACGCGACGAGGAACACCGGGTTTCCGGACAACGGCCCGGCGAGCACGAGCGACGACTGGGCCGCGGTCGACTCCAGCGGTTCGCGCAGCAGGATTCGGCCCTGGAAGTAGTTCACCTCGTAGTCCTGCGACGGCACCAGCGGGCGCCGGGCGATCACGATGCCGGAGTCGCGATCACGCACCTCGAGCACCAGCCGTTCGGAACCGATCGTGATGTCCTGGTTGCGCAGGAAGTACAGCGACCCGCCGGTGCCCCGGAATTCCTCGCGCGACTGTACGGTGCCGGGGTCGGCCGCGAAGCCTTCCACCGTCGTGCGACGCTCGCCGAAGGTCGTGCTCTCGGGCGCGTTGAAGGTCAGGCGCGCACCGTACAGCGCGCGGTTGAAGGCGGTGAACTCGGTGCCGGTGATGCGGGTGAGGAAACTGCCCCACATCACCTGCGAGTCGCCGCGCTCGAGCCTGACGAAGAACTTGCCCTGGGTCGGCGCGTCATCGATGGTGGTCGAATCATCGCCGTAGGTCGGATAGAAGCGGTTCGGATCGAGCCGGCGCAGCAGGAAACGCGGGTCGCGGCTGGCGAAGTTGGAGAACAGGTGGCGCAGCGGCTGCTCGCGGGTATCG
This sequence comes from Burkholderiales bacterium, assembly GCA_044340265.1. Classification (GTDB taxonomy): domain Bacteria; phylum Pseudomonadota; class Gammaproteobacteria; order Burkholderiales; family CAIKXV01; genus CAIKXV01. The sequence goes on from JBIITW010000008.1 coordinate 24,162, forward strand.
GCGCTCGCGGTGAGCAGCGTGTCCCAGGGCAGCTTGCCCTTGGCGTAGAAGGCCAGTCGTCCGTCCACGTAGGAGGAACGGGATCCGTTGGTCGATCCGGTGACCAGGTCGGACGGACCCGAGGTGTTGTTCAACCCCGCCGTCACGTCGGCGATGGCGACATGGAACCAGTCGCGATCGGGTATCGAAAGATTGCGCCGGAAGCTGAAGCCGCGGCCCGAGCGATCGGCGACCTCGACCTCGACCGCCTGCATGCCGCCGGGCAGGATCTGTTGCGTGGCGAAGCGACCGTTCGCGTCGACCGGCACCGGCTGGCCCATCGCCCTCACCGTGTCGCCGGGCGCCAGGTTGCTGCCGTTGATCGTCACCGTGCCGCCGCTCACCGGGATGTTGGCCAGGTCGCGGCTGTCCTGCGACCAGCCGGTCATCCGCTCGCGCGCCCGCGACTGTTCATCCCCGAGCGGGCGCGCCGCGTCGGTGATGTGCAGCGCCTTCACTGCCGTCTCGTCGAAGCGGCCGCGCCGATCGTAGACGCGCAGCACATAACGCAGTTCGGTGCCGACCGGGAAGTCCGCATTCCAGTCGACAAATCCGTTCGGGCTCGCCGGCACGATCGCGATCGGCGCCTGCTGCGTCGACTGCTGCGGCTGGAAGATGCGGATCTCGGCGCGGATCAGCCAGGCGGTGTAGTTGCTCCAGGTGCCGAAGCTGATCGGGCGCCCGCGCACGACGGTGGACGGCACCGCCCAGACGTTGAGCGCAGGCCGTGCAGCCATCGAGTCGTAGCGCACCTGGACATCGACGGCGGCCAGCCGGCGATCGACCCGGCGCTGTGCGGATGCGTCCTGCGGCTCGCCGCGACCGTCGCCGGCCGGCATGCCGGTGCGGCCGGACTGGTCGACCACTTCACCATCGACGGTGATGCGGAAGGGCACCGGCGAAAACGGCAATCGCTCCTCGTTGGCCACGGCTTCCGAGTTGGGCGGTACGTCGCGCACGATCACCCGCGATACATCCTGCATGCTGCCGCGCTCGCCATCGTTGCAGGTGCGTGCCTCGCGGCCTTCACCCGTCGTCACATGGCACAACCGGCACGCCTCGGCCGGATCGCCTGCCACGCATTCACCGACCGGCCGCGTGTGCAATGTGGCGTCGCGCGCCGGCTCTGCCGCGGCAGCCACCGGCGGCAGCAGCAGGCCCGCAGCCAGCATTGCACCCGCCGCGGACGAAAGCCACCCGGGGCCGCACGTCTCGCGTTCGGGGCCGTGCCGGCGGGCATGACGGCGCAGCGTGGACCGGAAGCGCTTCACCGTTTGCCTCCCGCGATCTCTTCCTCGATGGTCAACGCATAGCAGCAGGCCTGGCGCTGCCACAGCTTGCGCAGCGCATCGGCCAGTTGCCGCACCCGACCCGGGGCCTCCGCGGCATCGCCCGGCACACGGGGGTCGACCTGGTAGGCGATGCGCACCACCGACACCGAATCACGCAACTGCGCGGGCAAGGCGTCGAATCGACGCTGCCAGTCGGGCCACAGCCCGCCGCCGTGGCGATCGAAGGCCTGCGCGGAGACTTCGACACGGACCACGCGCAGCACCGCCGCGCCGAAATCGAGTTGCGCCATCCGGCCGCGTGTCATCCGCACCACGCCGGGGTTCTCGGTGGTCATGCGGAAGCCCGAGGGCAACGTGCGCTCGTCGATCTTGAGCACGAAGTTCGCCCCGCGCGTCTCGTTCGGGACGTCGGCGCAGACGATGTGATAGCGGCCATGGGCGTCGGTGGTCACCAGCAGGCCGCGCGCCGTCGCCAGGCGCACGTTCGGGATGCCGGGTTCATCCGGGTCCTGCACGCCGTTGGCGTTGCGATCGTTCCAGACCTTTCCGATCAGGTCGGAACAGTCGAAGGTCGGATCCGGCACGATGCGTACTGCGGCGGTCGCCGTGTTCGACACCTGCGTGCCGAGGATGCTGTTCTGCGCGCTGACCACGTTCACGTACTCGCCCTCGGCCACGCCCGCGCCGATAACCAGCACCATGCGTATGGTCTTTCTTTCGTTCGCGGCGAAGGTCTGGTTGGGCCATGTCAGCACGCGCCCCGAGATCGTCGGCTCGACCGGCGTGCCATTGATCGTTGCCGAACCCACCCGGTAACGGAAGCCCGGCGGGATGACATCGACCAGCGCGATGTTGGAGAGGGTTCCCGCCAGCGTGCTCGTCGCGGTGATCGTGTAGGGCACCAGGTCGCCGCGCGACACGTTCGGACGCGGCGTGGTCTTCGAAAGCACGATCGCGCCGCCGGTGATCGGATCGAGCGGAATGTGGTTGTGCACGACGTTCGCATTGCCGACACCCGTGAAGCCGAAGCGGCTGTACCAGGTCGTCGGCTGGGCACCGGTCGGGGGCCCGGCCTGGACCTGCACCAGGAACGGATCGGGCGGCGCGTTGGGCACCTGCAGGCAATTGGTGGCGGCGCAGCCTCCGGTGGATGCCGCCGGCGGCAACGTGGTCGACGGCGTGCCGGGCAGCGCGTTGAGATAGCCCGCCGGCGTGCCGAAGCGCAGCGTGTAGACGCCGAACGGAGCACCGCCGGCGAAGTTGATGTCGAAGCGGTAGCCGCCGGCCAGCGCGCCGGTGGATGGCGTGATCTGGCCCTGCTGTCCGGGAAGCAGGTGGATCGACGGGTCGAATCCGGGCGGGCCGTCGAGGAAGACCTGTACGCCGCCCACCGGCTGGCGGGTCACCGAGTTGTAGATGATGCCGCTCGGATCGAGCGGCAGGTTCTGGTTGAGGGTGTTGGTACCCGCCGTGAGAGTGAGGCCGCGGATCGTGCCATCGGACAGGTCGACGCCCGGCGCGGTCGACTGGGCGCGGCCGAACACCACGCCGGTATCAGGGTTGCGGAAGCGGATCTGGTAGCCGCTGCCGGGCGCGACGCCGCGGAAGTCGTACTGGCCGGCGGCATCGGTCCGGGTGGTCGCGACGACCTGTCCGCCGCGCACGAGCTCGACGATCCAGTTCACCTGCGGCTGGTCCGGACCGCCGAAGCTGCGATTCGAGTCGGCATCGAAGTAGACGAGGCCCGAAACACTGGCCGAACCCGGCGCCCCACCAACCACGACACGCGTCGGGTCATCATCGTTCGGGTTGCCGGCGTCGTTGCCCGATTCGATCCCGTCATCGAGGTCGGAATCCGAACGGCCGCGAAGCGGACCTTCGCCCGGACCCGCGCCGTCGGCCACGAAGAACGACTGGTTGTCGATCACCGTGCCGGCCGGGGCGGCTGCATTGACCGTCACCCGGAACCGGATCACGTGCAGTTGTCCCGGCAGCACCGTGCCGATGCCCAGCCCGCCGGCCAGCGCCGAGTTGCCGGCGACGTCGGGAACGACCACGCCGTTGGCCGTGGTCGAGCCTGCGACATAGGTGGTGTTCGCAGGCGGGACCGCATCGGTGACCACGACATTGATCGCGGCCGTGCTGCCGATGTTGCGGGTGGCGATCACGTACTCGAGTACATCGCCCGGTTGCACGGCGCCGCCGTTCAGGTCGAGCACGCTCTTGGCCTGGCGCAGCAGCGCACTGTTGCCGACGACGATCTCGGTCGGCTGGTTGCCGTTGGCATGATTGCCATCGCCATCGGAACGCACCGGCGGGAGCTGGTCGGATGTGATCGTCGCCTGGTTGGACACCACCGGCCCGGCGTTGACCGTCGCCCGCAGGCGCAGCTGCACCGACTGGCCGGGCGCGAGCGTGCCGACGAGGATGGTCGCGGTGTTCCCGGCCGTCACGCCGAAGTCGCCGGCATCGGCATCGGCTGCATCACTGAGCGCCGACTCCGAACCACCCACCGGGGTGTAGCGCAGGCTGCCCGGCAGGTAGGTCACGTTGCCCGGCATCGGATCGACGATGCGCACGCCGGTCGCCGGCGCGCTGCCGCGGTTGGTCACCACCACCGTCCAGGTGATCGTCTCGCCGGGCAGCAGCGTGCCGGCGTTGTCGTCGACGACCGTCTTCTCGCTCTCGAGCACCGGCGCACCGGCGGTGAAGATCCGCGTCGGATCCGGCGTCGCCGGCGTGGAAGGATCGTCCGACAGTTGCGACACTGGCTGGCCGCTGCCCTGGCCGGTGCCGGACAGCGAAGCCTGGTTGGACAGCGCCGTACCCGGTACCACGTTCGCGTTCACCCGCGTGCGGAAGGTCACCACGGCGGGTGCTGCGCCAACCGGAATGATGCCGGCGGCCTGCCCCGGCGAAGCAATGACCAGCCCGCCCGCGGAAAGCGGGCTGTTGCCGCCGACATCGGGCACCGCAGCACCGTTCAGCGTCGTGCTGCCGGCAACGTACGTGGTGTTCGCCGGGATCGCATCGATCAGTCGCGCCAGGGTGATCGTCTCGCCGCTCGGATTGGCGACCGCGATCGTCCAGGTCACGATCTCGCCGGGCAGCAGCGTGTTTCCGTTCTCGTCGACGACGGTCTTCGCCACCGATACGGTCTGCACCTGTGTCGGCACTGTCGAACTGTTGTTTCCGGCACCGGTGCGGGCGGGATCATCCGGATCCTCTACGCCTGCCGGTGTGACCACCTGGGCCCGGTTCAGCAGCGAGCCCGAGGCGGGCGCGATGCCGGTGATCGTGAAGGTCAGAACGCCACCTGCCGGCAGCGTGGTGATCGTCGACGTGGCGTTCTGGCCGGCAAGCACGACCGGTCCGCAGACGGCGCCGCCCAGTTCGTTGCCGCACAACGCACTGGTGACCACCACGCCAGCCGGCACAGGATCGGAGAACAGCGCACCGTCGGCCGCGCTCGGCCCGAGGTTGGTGACCACCATCGTCCAGACGAGTGCGCCCCCCGGCGACACCGTCCCCGGACCGGTCTTCACCAGGCGCAGGTCGGCCACCGGCGCAGGGGTGACGGTCGCCGTCGCTTCATCGTCTTCCAGCGGCCGCCCCGGCGAATGGTTGTTGGGCGTCGAATCGGGATCGGACTGATCGCTCGCCGTGACCTGCGCCAGGTTCGTCCACGGACCGGTGGGATTGACCCGGGCGACGATGGACAGCGTCGCCGCGTTGCCGGCGAGCAGCGTGCCCACCGTCCACGAGCCGGTGGGCTGCGCGAAGGTGCCCTGGCTCGGCGTCGCCGACACGAAGGTGTAACCGGCGGGCAGCACGTCGCCGACACGCACGCCGCTGGCGCCATCCGGCCCGTTGTTGGTGACCGTCACCGTGAAGGTCACGTTGCTGCCGACCCGCGGCGTCGCGTTGCTCACCACCTTCGTGATCGACAGGTCGGCGACGCCCTGGGGCACGACCACCTGCGCCGAATTGTTCGACGCATTGGGATCGAACTCGGCGCCCGAGACGGTCGCCACATTGGTGATCGATGGCGGGATGGCGGCCCGCGTGACCGAGATCACCAGGGTCGCCGATGCGCCGTTGGCCACCGAGCCCACGGTCCAGACACCGGTGCCTGCGGCATAGGTGCCTTGCGTCGCCGATACCACCGCGTTGAAGGTCAGGCCGGCAGGCAGCGGATCGGAGACCTGCACCGAAGTCGCACCACTCGGGCCGGCATTGGTCACGGTGAGCGTGTAGTTGAACGGCACGCCGGGCAGCGGATTCGGCGTGCTGGCCGCCTTGGCCACCGCGAGGTCGGCTGCCGCGCGCACTGGCGTCGTCGCAGTGCCGACCGGGCTGTTCGACGCACCGCCGCCCGATGCCTGCGCGCTATTCACCACCTGCGGCACTGCAGCCGCACCGACGTTCACGTTGAGGGTGATCGGGTTCGCGTTGCCACCTGCGGCAATCGCCGTGGTGCTGCTGCAGGTGACGGTCTGCCCGACCGCACCGCAGGCCCAGCCGGTACCCGTGGCGGAGACGAAGGTCAGGCCGGCTGGCAGCACATCGGTGACGCTGATCGTGCCGATGGTCGGGAAGCCACCGCTGTTACTGACCGTGATCGTGTAGCTGGCGGGCGCGCCCGCGGTGAACTGCGCGCTGCCGGCGACCTTGCTGATGCCAAGCGTGGTCGGCGTGAGCACGTTCACCGGCGCGGAGAAGGCCACCTGGGAATTGGCCAGGGGTTCCCCGGTGCTGGTGATGCCGCCCGCAGGCACCACGTTGGTGTAGGTACCCGCGACGGGCGGCGTGACATCGACGCGCACGATGCAGGAGCCGCCGGCCGGGACGGTCGCCCCCGACAGCGTGAAGCTCGCCGCGCCCGGGGCTGCAGTGACCGTGCCGCCGGCACAGGTCGTCAAGGCAGCAGGCGTGGCCGCGACCACCATCTGGGCAGGCAGCGACGGCAGGTTGTCGGTAAGGCTGCTGCCGGTGACGGCGAAGCCGTTGCTGTTGCCGATGGTCAGCGTGAGCTGGGTCACCCCGCCTGCCGCAGCCGGGTTCGGGTTGAAGACCTTGACGCCGGTGAGCGGCCTGACCACCACGGTCGGCGCGCTTGCGCTGTTGTTGGCGGTGTTGGTATCCGGATTGAAGGCGCTCGACACCGACGCGTTGTTCGTCACGTTCTGAGCTGCGGCTGACGTCGCCGTGGCAACGATGGTCACCGTCACGTTGTCGGTGCCGACCGGCAGTTCGTTACCGACCGCCGACGGAATCGCACAGGTGACCACCTGGCCCGCCGCAGTGCAGTTGCCGTTTCCGGTGACGCCGGCGAAGGTTCCCGACACGAAGGTGAAACCGGCGGGCAGCGTGTCGGTCACGGTGACCGCACGGGCCGGCCCGGGCCCCGCATTGGACACGCGCAGGGTGTAGGTGGCGTTGCTCCCGACCGCGACGCGTGGGCTGCCGGTCTTGGTGATCGACAGGTCGGAGGCCACCCGCGAGGTGGCATCGCGCACCGTCTCGTTGTTGGCGGCGATCGGGTCGGGCGTGTCCGAGCTGGCGGTCGCCCGGTTGGCCTCGGTGCCCACGCCGTTGGCGAGCACACGGTAGGTGATGTTGACCGCCTGGTTGACCGCGAGGTCCCCGAAGTTGCAGGTGATCGTGTTCGGCCCCGCGTTGTACGCGCAGGTGCCTGCGCTGGTCACGATGGAACCGGGCACGAACGCGAACACCCCGGCCGCCGGCGGCAGCACATCGAGCATCGCACCATTGCTGGCGCGCGACGGGCCCCGGTTCTCCACCCGGATGGTGAACGTGGTCTGCTGGCCCTGGGCGACAGGATCCGGGCTCACCGTCTTGTTCACCACCAGGTCCGCGCTGCCGGGGGTGATCGTGCTGTCGACCGTGGCCGTGTTGTTCGACGGATCGGACTCCGCAGGACCGGTGTCCACGGTGGCCGTGGCCGAGTTGGTGATCGTGATGTTGCCGGCGCCGTTGTTCACCGGGAACACCCGGATCACCGCCGTCTGCTGCACGTTGGGCGCGATCGAGGCCCAGGTACAGGTGACCTGGGTAACCGGCGGTCCGTTGGTCGTGCAGGTGCCGCCGCCGCTGACCGACTGGATCGAACCGAACACCACCTGCGCAGGGAGCGTATCGACGATGCGCACCTGACCGGATGCGACGCCGTTCACCGCCGCATTGTTGTTGCGCAGGGTCAGCGTGTAGTCGAGCGGCAATCCCGCCTGCAGCGTGCCCGGCGGGTTCGCGGTCTTGCCGAGTTGCAGGTCGACCGCCGCCGTGATCTGCGTGTTGATGCTCGCGGAGTTGTTGGCGAGGTCGGGATCGCCGACGTCCGGCGAAACTACCGTGGCAGTGTTCGGACGCGTCGCCGGGAAGGGACCGTTGTCGCCGGGACGCACGCGCACCGTGATCTCGCGCTGGGCGGCCCCGCTGGCGATGGTCCCCAGCGGACAACTCAGCCGTCCGGTGCCCGCGGTGAACGTGCAGACGGGACCGGCCGGCGAGACCGTCGCATCGATGAAGGTCGCGGCCGGGAGGTCGTCGGTGACCGTGACGTTGGTCGCCGCATCCGGACCCAGGTTGTCCACACGCAACGTGTAGGTCAGGATGCCGCCCCAGGGCGTCGGGCCGCTGTCGGACTTGGTGATGCGCAGGTCGGCCCGGGTGGTGGTACGGGTCAGCGTGGTGGTGCCGCAGCCGGTCGTCCCCGGAATGCCGCCGCCGGTGACGGAGGTGCACGCATTGTTGACGATCGAATCCGGACCGGTGCCCAGCGCCTGCACGACGGCCGTGTACTCGATCGCGGGGAAGTTGGCGCCCGGTCCGAAAGCTGCGCCAAGCAACCGGCTGCAGGTCAGGGTGCGCAGCGGGACGTCGACGTTGCAGGTCCAGCCGACCGCGCTCGCCACGACCGGCGCGCTGAGCGATGCAGGCAGGGTGTCGACAACGGTAACCGTCGCGCCGCCAGGTATCGGCACGTTGCCGTTCGCTCTCGGCACCAGGCGATAGCGCACGGTCGTGCCTGCGGCGACCACGGTGATCGGCGGCACCGGTACCAGCACCGACTTCGCCGTGGTCATGTTGTTGTTCTGCGGCGCGGCACCGGCGTTCGTATAGGTGCCCTGGTCGTTGCCCGGGTTCGGATCGGTCAGCACGCCGCCGACCTTCGATACCGTGGCGGTGTTGGTGATCGGCGCGTTGTCGGTCGGCGTGACCCGCAGCGTGATGGCCGGCAGGTTGGTCGCGGGGCTGCCCTGGACACCGGCCGGATGGTCGCAGGTCAGCGTCGGAGCCACGAAGGTGCAGACCCAGGGCGCGGCTGCGGAGACGGACACGAAGGTGAGGTTCGCAGGCAGCGTGTCGACGACACGCACGATGCCGTCGGTCTGGGACGGCCCGTTGTTGCGCGCTTGCAGGATGAAGTTGAACGGCACCCCTGCCACCAGCGACCCCGGTGCCGTCTTGGTGAGGGACAGGTCGGTGCCGGCCGGTTGCACCGTCACCGTAGCGGTCGCGTTGTTGTTGCTGCCGTCCGGGTCGGCGGTGCCCGAAGCGATCGTCGCGCTGTTTGCCTCGGCACCGGCGCTGGTCGCGGTGGTCTGGTAGGTGATCGCCGGCAGCGCGCCGATGCCGGCCGAGCCCGGCCGCGTGCAGGTCAGCACCGGCGCCGCGAAGGAACAGGTCCATCCGGTCCCCGCCGCCGATCCGCCGACATAGGTCAGGCCGGCGGGGATCGTGTCGGTGACGACGATCGGCCCGGCAGCGGTGGACGGTCCGAAGTTGGAACCATTGAGCGTCCAGGTGACTGCGCTGCCCTGGGGCACCGGGTTCGGCGTGCCGGACTTGGCGATGCGCATGTCCGCGCCCGGCTGCACCGGCGTGGTCAGGTTGAAGTTGTTGTTGTCGCTGGCCGGATCGGAGGTGAGCGTCGACTGGATGTTGATGCCGTTGGTCAGGTTGCCGTCGACCTGCGGACGGACCTGTACCGTGAACGACGGGGTGGTCGCACCCACCGCCAATGGTCCCGGGCGCTCACAGGTGAGCACGCCCGGCGCAACGCCGTTGTGGGAACAGGTCCACCCGTTCTGGGTGAAGTTGGCGGCGCCGGCGTAGATGGACCCGACCGGCAGCGTGTCGGTGATGCGGATGACGCCGGTCGCGGGGAACGGGCCGGCGTTGCTGCCGGTCACCGTGTAGGACAGCACCGCCCCGGCAATGAACGGGCCGGTACCGACCGTCGCCTTGGTGGCAGAAAGGTCGGCTCCGACGGTGACCGTGGTGGACTCCAGGCGATTCGTGTTGTTGCCCGGAGTGGGGTCGACCTGCGCGGCGCTCGCCGACGTGGTGTTGCCGATCACGTCGCCCTGCCCAGTGATCGCGGCGGCGTCGTCGGGCCGGACGGTGAACACCACTTCGGCCGCATCGGCAAGCCCGATCGGCGCGAAGCCGGTGCAGGTATAGCCGCGCGGCGGCGTCGTCGGCGCGCAGGTGACGCCCGGCGGCGCGACGATCGACACCAGGCTCGCGCCAAGCGGCAGCGTGTTCGTGAGGACGACGCCTGTCGCGACCTGCGGACCGTTGTTCGTGAGTCGTGCCGTGTAGGACACGGGCGCACCGGCAACGACCGGATCCACGCTGTCGGATACCTGGACGATGAGGTCGGCCTGTGCAAGCACCTGCGCCGGCGCAGCGACCGCGAACAGGCAGGCCACCAGCGCCAGGGTGCGTCGCGCGGCCGATGCAAGCAGCGCCGCCCAGCCGTTGTTGCGACCGCGCAACGCAAGCAGGTCCGACAGGCGCACCGTGCCCGCATTCGAGATCGACAACGATGGACCAGGCGCGTGCTGAGTGCCGCGCACTGTCCCCCCTGCTCTACCCATTATCTGGCGCGCATCCTGTGGACGGATGCGTCTGGAGATTCGTGAGCGGCCGAATCTACATCAAAGTGAGAATTCGTGTAAAGAAATATTCCCGCTTTGTGCGAAGTACATTTTCCGCGTATGTACCACTGTTTTTTCGCACTGTGGCTGACCGTGCGCGGGCGCTGCAACGGCTGCTCAGGCCCCGGCAAGCCCCATCAACCGCCATACCGGCATCGCAAGCACGATCGCCACGAGCACCAGCAGGCCCCACAGCCAGGCCAGCGCGCGCGCATGCGTGTGCGAGAAGCACTCGCCCGAACCGTGGTACAGCGCCAGGTAGACCGTGCTCTGGTACGGCAGAAACCAGACCTGGGTCGACACCAGCGCCACCAGCGCCACCAGGAACGAATGCACTTCTGCCGCGCCCGCGGCAGGCAGCGCGACCAGCGTCAGCAGGGGCGCCGCAGCCTGCCAGCGTACGATGAACGAAAGGCAGAAGCCGACGATGGCAAGGGCGAGGCAGAACGACAGGCTGCCGAGCGCCAGCGATTCGATCAGGCCTGCGAGGCGGGTACCCAGCCAGGTATCGATGCCCAGCGTGGTGAACACCGTCGCCAGGCTGGAGATCGCGCCGAAGAACAGCAGGAACGGCCAGTTGACCCCGGTGCGCACCATCGTCGTGTCCAGCGCCCGACCCAGCGCAAGCACCACCAGCGCGCCGACGCCGAGCCATGCGCCGTTGATGCCGTGCCATGGCTCGCTCAGGAAGCCGGCGATCAGGCCGATCAGCACCGCGAGGCAGAGCTTCTCGTCCGGGCGCATCGGACCGAGGACGGCGCGCTGCAGGGCGAGGCGGTCGCCCGGGTTCGCGGCGGAGCTCGACGGCCGGTACAGCCAGACCACCGCCGACAGACCGCCGACGAACAGCAGCACATGCAGCGGCAGCGCTGCGATGAACCAGCCGGCGAATCCGAATTCCGCCCGCATCGCATCGGGCAACAGGCCATGCACGAGCAGGCCGACCGACGATCCGGTGAGGAACAGGCCGGCCATCTGTCCGAATCCGATCAGGGCGGCCAGCGCCAGGCCGGTCGCCGCCCGCCCGCCCGGCTCGAAGCCGAGCGCCTCGGCGATCTCGCGCACCATCGGCGCGGCAAGCGCGGTGCGGCTGGTCGCATTGGGCAGCGTCGGCGTCACTGCCGTCCCGACCAGCGCCAGCGTCACGCAGCGGCTGGCAAAGCCCGCCGGCCGCCGGCCGAGCGCCGTCAGCGCCACCCGGTACATGAGGCCGGTGTTGCCGACGGCGACACCCACCGCAAGCACTGCCAGCACGAGTATCCAGGGCTGGCTGGCGAAGCCATCCAGCGCCACGCGCGGCGCGACCAGTCCGGTGACCACCCACGAGGCCACCAGCGCCAGGGCGATCACCTCCTCCGCCAGCGCCTCGGTGGCGAACAGGATGGCCGCCGCGACCACGGTGAGCAGCGCCTGCCAGCCGGCGGGGCTCAACCCGTCGGGCGGCGTGAGGGTCCACAACGACAACGGCAACAGCGCGAGCACCAGCCCCGCCAGGCGGCGTACCGGCATCGGCTTGCGCACGGGGACGACCGGCGGCGCAACGGCAGGATCCTCGCCGTCGGTCGCGGCATCGTCGGCCGACGAAGCTGCGGCGCCTGCACCCGCCGTCCCGCCTGCCGGTGGCACTGGGCGCGCACGCAGGCGCAGTGCATCACTTTCCGCACCCGCCGCCCGGTAAGCCGCCGCCGCGGGATTGCGCTGGCCCAGCTGCTCGAGTTCGACTGCGATCGCACACACCCGCGCAGCCAGCCCGACATGCCGGTGCTCAGCCTGCAGCCCGCGCTGCAGGGATCGCCCGATGGCCACCGGCACGCGGTAGCCATCGGGCTCGTCGCGCAACAGCGGGGACTGGCGCGCCAGCGACGCCAGCCGGATGCGGGCACGGTCTTCATCGACGCCTGCCAGCTTCGCGAGCACCGCGAGCGGCGCGCGGTCGAACAGGGCAGCCGCCTCAACCAGATCGCGCTGCCCGGCATCGAGTTCGCGCATCCGACCGGCCACCCAGGTATCGACTTCCCGCTGCAGTTCCCCGAGCGCACGTCGCGTGCGCGCCAGGTCGAGCCCGATCGCCGCGCTCAGGTGCAGCATCAGGTCCGGCTCGCCTCGCAGCAGCGAATCGAATCGCACGCGCGGCAGCATCCAGACCCGGACTGCGGTCACCGAGACCACGCTGGCCGAGCGCGGCTCGTCGGTGAGCAGGGACAGCTGACCGAAGCTCTCGTACGGCACGATACGGTCGATCGCGGAACCCGACACGCGGCGCTCGGCCACGCCCTCGCGCATGATGTAGAGGCCATCGCCTTCCCCGCCGACTTCGAACACCACCGATCCGGCATCGAACCAGCGTTCCTCCAGCACCCCCGCGAGCTTGGCGAGGTCCACCGGTTCGAGCCCGGCGAACATCGGCACGGCAGCCAGCGCCTGTGCTGCAGCGACCGGTTCCTGGCCCTCGCTCATGTGTCGCCTGTCGAAGCGACCATGGACGTACTCACCGGCGCACGGTCCATGGGTGGAAGAACTCCACGCGATCGATCGAGTTGACCAGCGCGTCGAGCACCAGCCTGCCGCGCAGCACGCGCAGCCGGATGCGGGTGCCGGCCGCGCCCGCCGCCCACAGCCGCTCGTAGAACTCACGCGGGGTCGCGACCGGATCGGCGGCCACCGCAATGATCACGTCGCCCTCGCGGATGCCGACCCGCTGCGCTGGCGAACGGTCCATCACATGGGCTACCACGACCTTGCTGTCATGCTCGGCGGTATAGACACCCAGCCAGGGGCGGGCCGGCGCCGGGCCGTGCCCGTGGGCGATCAGGTCGGGCAGCAGCGGGCGCAGCAGGTCGATCGGCACGAACATGTTGCCCGGCAGCGCACTGCCCTGGTCGAGCGCGTCGCCGACCCACAGCGAGGCCACGCCGACCAGACGGCCGTCGGCATCGACCAGCGCCGCGCCGCTGTGTTCGGACCGTCCGGGGACGGTGAACAGTGCCTCGGCCAGCATGTACTCCCAGTAGCCGACGAACGGCCGGCGCGACACCACGGAGGCCGCGCTGGCACCACCGGCACCCTCGTGCGCGACGAAGAACAGGGGCTGCATCTCGCGCACCGCGGAAGAATCGCCGAGCCGCAGGGGCTGGTCGGTGACCCGGCCGCTGGCACGCAGCAGGCCGAACCCGGTGGCATGGTCGAATGCGATCACGCTGGCCGACAGCACCCGGTTGTCTCGGGTGATCACCAGCACCGACTGCGCCTCGATCACCAGGTAACCGATGGTCAGGATCAGCGCCCCGCCTTCGGTGTCCTCGCCGTCTGCGCCTTCGGCCACGATCGCCAGCCCGGTACCTTCGCGCTCGGTGCCGAGGGTCTGCCCGGTACGCGCCGCCTCGATCGTGCGCACGCTGAGCTTGACCACCGCATCCTGGACTTCATCGGGCAGTGCACGGATGGCCGCGGGATCATTCACCGCGCGCCAGGCGACGAGACTCGCCAGGATGAGCGGCACACTGCCCGCAGGCTGTCCGGCGGACGCGCCTGGACGCGAGGGGTCGGGCGATTCGCCCGGACCAGGGAAGTGGGTGGTATCCGACACCCCGCTACTTTACCGCTCCGCGGCCCGAGATGGGCAAGCCCGAGAGTCGCGTGCTAGTTTCGACCCACCTCGATGCATTCCTTGCGCAGCTATCCGACCCGCGTGCCGACCGCCACCACCACCCGAGCAACCCCAGCGGCCCGGGCCGCCCCTGCAGCGAGCCGGCCTTTCGACCGCACGCTGCTCAGCGCGCGCGAACTCGCACGCCTGAAGCCGCTGACCACGCCGGCACGCATCCAGGACTTCCTCACCGACCGCCTGTCATGCAACCACGAACGGGCGGGAGACACCGTGCTGTCGGTCCGATCGGTGCTGAGAGAGAAGCATGCCCACTGCATCGAGGCGGCCTTCGTCGGCGCCTGCTGCCTGTGGCTGAACGGAGAGCCGCCGCTGCTGCTCGACCTGCATGCCGAAGGCCACGACTACGACCATGTCGTCGCGGTGTTCCGCCGCAACGGCTGCTGGGGCGCGCTGTCCAAGAGCAACCATCTCTGGATCCGCGGGCGCGATCCGGTCTACCGCTCCCTGCGCGAACTCGCGATGTCGTATTTCCACGAGTACGTGGACGCCGGTGGCACCAAGACCCTGCGCAGCGTCTCGACACCGCTCGACCTGTCGAAGGTCGACCCTGCACGCTGGATCACCAACCCGGACAACTGCTGGGAGATCGTCGACCTGCTCTGCAAGCTCAAACACACCCGCCTGCTGCCGCCTGGCCAGCGCCGCTGGCTGCGACCGCGGGACCGCCTGGAACGCACGGGCAACGCTATCGTCGAGTACCCGGATTGTCGGTCAGGCGCGGGCGACGGTGTTGCGCAGGATACCGATGCGTTCGAGTTCGCATTCGACAAGGTCGCCGGGCTGGCAATAGCCTTTGGCGGGCACCAGGGTCTCTTCGCCCTCGCCGGCGCCGATCCACTTGCCGCCGAGTTCGGCATCGGTGGACCAGGCGGTGCCGCCGGGCGTGCCGGTGATGATCACCATGCCCGGCTGCAGCGTGAGGTTGGTCGAGAAGAAGTGGATCAGTTCGGCACAGGACCAGATCATGTTGCCGGTCGAGGCGGACTGGCGCAGCTCGCCATTGATGCGGGTGCGCAGGCGCAGCGCCTGCGGATCGGGGATCTCGTCGACGGTGGTGATCCAGGGGCCCAGTGGTGCAGCGCTGTCGAACACCTTACCACGCCCGAGTTCGTACCAGGTCGACCCGTCGGGCTTGTAGCGCACCTGCCGGTCGCGTGCGGTCACGTCGTTCACGATCGTGTAGCCGAACACATGCTCGAGTGCCCGCTCGACCGGTATGTGCCGCCCCGGCCTGCCGATCACCACGGCCAGCTCCGTCTCGCAGTCGAGCTTCTTCGTGAGCCGCTCGTCATACACGATGTTCGCCTCGGGACCGACCACGCAATCGGCGGTCTTGAGGAAGAACTCGGGCTCCTTGCCGGAGATCGGTGCGGCTGCCTTCTCGCGATTGTGGTCGTGGTAGTTGCTGCCACTGCACAGGATGGTCGACGGCCGCAGCGGCGCGGCCAGGCGCACCGTCTTCAATGCGCGGATCGCAGCGGCCGGTGCCATCGACAGCAGCGACGAGGCCAGCGCGCGCGCGCCTTCGCCACCGCGGATGAACGACAGGCAGTCGGCGAACCACGCCGCGCCTTCGGCCGGCACCTTGCCACCCCCGGCAACGTGCGCCTCGAGTGCGCGCAACGCATCCACCATGCCGGCACCGTTGACGAATCCCAGGCGCTCGCGCCCGTCTTCCAGGTAGGTCAGTACTTTCAATTCGTCGCCTTCAGGTCTTCGGCAGCTGGGTCATTCCAGCTTGCCCATGCGGCGGATCACGTCGGCCAGCCGCTTCGAATCGCGTTGCAGGAACTCGTCGAACTCTGCGCCCTGCAGGTGCAGCACCGGCGTCTCCATCGTCGCCATCGCCTTGACGAAGCCGGGATCGACGACTGCGTCGCGCACCGCGCCGCGCACCCTGGACAGCACGTCGCCGGGCAGCCCCGCCGGCGCGAACACGCCCGACCAGATGTAGAACTCCGCCTCGAACCCGGCCTCGCGCATCGTCGGCAGGTCGGGGAACGCCTTCAGCCGCTGGGCGCCCCAGGAACCGAGCAGCCGCACCTTGCCTGCCTTCACATGGGGGCTGGCAACGCCGGGCGCCTGCGCGGTCACCTCGACCTGCCCGCCGAGCAGCGCAGTCATCGCCGGTGCACCGCCGCCGAACGGCACATGCAGCAGCTGTGCGCCCGCCGATTGCGCCAGCATCTCGACCGCCACATGCAGGGTGCCGTAGATGCCGGACGACGAATAGGTGATCTTGCCCTGCCGGCTGCGGGCATCCTTCATCAGGTCGGCCACGGTCTTCCACGGGCTGTCCGCGCGCACGATCAGCACCGTCGGATCAGCCGAGACCAGTGCCACCGGCGTGAATTCCTTCATCTGGTAGCTGGGCACGCGACCGTTGACCCGGTCGGCCTCCGGAATGGTGACGATGCTCGACAGCGCCATCAGCAGCGTATAGCCGTCGGGCTTCTGCCGGGCGACATGCACCATGCCAACGCCACCGCCCGCGCCCGGGCGGTTCTCGATCACGATCGGCTGGCCGAGCGTGCGGGTCATCGCCTGCGCGAGCGGACGGCCGGTGATGTCGGCGATCCCGCCCGGCGCGAACGGCACCACCATGGTGATCGGGCGGCTGGGCCAGGCTGCAGGGGCCTGGGCCCATGCATTTCCGGCGACAACGCCGAGGCCGGCGAGCGCAGTCACCGCGGCGGTGGCAGCAAGCGCGGCGGCATTGATGAACCTGTGGGTCACGATGGACGCTCCTCCTGGATGATCGGGCGGCCGGGACAGACTGCGCCGTCCTCGGCTGGCCGCTGCCGGACTTCCGCACGTTGCCGTCGGTGGTCCGGATCAGCATGCCGGGGCGCCGATTATGCCGTGCGCAGCGCCGCCAGGGTCGCCTCCGCGATCGACTTCGCATCCACGCCGAAGAACGCTCTCAGGGCCTGGCGCGTATCGCTGCGCCCGAAACCGTCCGTGCCGAGCGTCACGTATGGCGCCGCCACCCAGCCGCGCACGAGGTCGGGCAGTGCGCGTACATAGTCGGTGGCCGCGATCACCGGAGCGCTGCCGCCACCGAGGCACTGCTCGATCCAGGGCATGCGCGATGCGTCGGGATGGTCCCTGTTCCAGGCGTCGCAGGCGAGACCGTCGCGCCGCAGTTCGGTGAAGCTGGTGACACTCCATACCTCGGCATCGATACCGTGCGTGGCCTCGAGCACTTCGGCCGCAGCCAGCACCTCGCGCAGGATGGTGCCGCTGCCGAGCAGGCGCACCGGGCGGGCGCCGGGCGTGCCGTTGCCCTGCCGCACGCGATGCATCCCGCGCAGGATGCCCTCGTCCGCCCCGACCGGCATCGCCGGCTGCGCATAGTTCTCGTTCATCACCGTGACGTAGTAGAAGACGTCCTCGCAGGCTTCCAGCATGCGACGCATGCCTTCGCGCACGATCACCGCCATCTCGTACCCGTAGCACGGGTCATAGGCGACGCAGTTCGGGTAGGTCGACGCCAGCAGGTGGCTCGACCCGTCCTGGTGCTGCAGGCCCTCGCCGGACAGCGTGGTGCGCCCCGCCGTGGCGCCGACCAGGAAGCCGCGTGAACGCATGTCGGCGGCAGCCCAGATCAGGTCGCCGATGCGCTGGAAGCCGAACATCGAATAGAAGGTGTAGAACGGCAGCATCGGCAGCCCGTGCGTCGAGTAGCTGGTGGCCGCCGCCAGCCATGACGAGATGGCTCCCGCTTCACTGATGCCTTCCTCGAGGATCTGCCCGTCACGCGCCTCCTTGTAGTACACGAGTTCATCGCGATCCTCGGGTTCGTACAACTGGCCCACCGCGGAATAGATCGCCACCTGCCGGAACAGCGACTGCATGCCGAAGGTGCGTGCCTCGTCGGCGACGATCGGCACGATGCGCTTGCCGATCGTCGCATCCTTCAGCAGCTGGCCGAGCATCTGCACGAACACCATCGTGGTCGACTGTTCACGACCATTGGAACCCTCCAGCAGCCTGTTGAAGGCGGCCAGCGGCGGCACCGGCAACACCGGCGCGTCGCTGGTCCGCTGCGGCAGGTATCCGCCCAGCGCGGCGCGCCGCTCGTGCAGGTAGCGCATCTCCGGGCTGTCCGCGTCCGGCCGGTGGAACTGCAGCCGTGCCACCTCGTCCTTCGACAGGGGCAGCGCGAAGCGGTCGCGGAAGGCGAGCAGCGCCTCTTCGTCCAGCTTCTTCTGCTGGTGGGTACCCATCCTGCCCTGGCCCCAGTGCCCCATGCCGTAGCCCTTCTTGGTCTGGGCGAGGATCACCGTCGGCTGCCCGCGGTGGCGCACCGCCGCATGATAGGCGGCATGGATCTTCACCGGGTCGTGGCCGCCGCGGCGCAGGCGATCGATGTCGGCATCGGTCAGGTGTGCCACCAGCTGCTGCAGTTCGGGATAACGGTTGAAGAAGTTCTCGCGGTTGAACGCACCATCGGTGGCTGCGTACTTCTGGAATTCGCCATCGACCGTCTCGTGCAGCCGGCGCAGCAGGATGCCGTCGTGGTCGCGTGCGAACAGCGGATCCCAGTCCGATCCCCAGAGCAGCTTGACCACGTTCCAGCCGGCGCCTGCGAACAGGCCTTCCAGCTCCTGGATGATCGAGCCGTTGCCGCGCACCGGTCCGTCCAGCCGCTGCAGGTTGCAGTTGACCACGAACACCAGGTTGTCGAGCCCTTCGCGCCCGGCCAGCGACAGCCCGGCCAGCGATTCCGGCTCGTCCATCTCGCCGTCACCGACGAATGCCCAGACGCGGCGCCCGCGCGTGGCGAGCAGTCCGCGATGTTCGAGGTACCTCAGGAAGCGCGCCTGGTAGATCGCGTTGATCGGCCCCAGGCCCATCGACGCACAGGCGAACTGCCAGAACTGCGGCATCAGCCAGGGATGGGGATACGAGGGCAGGCCGCGGCCGCCGGTCTCCCGCCGGTAATGGTCGAGCTGGTCCTCGGCGATGCGTCCTTCGAGGAATGCACGCGAATAGACGCCAGTGGACGAGTGCGGCTGGAAGTACACGAGGTCGCCGTCCTGCCCGCCCCGGAAGAAATGATTGAAGCCCACTTCGAACAGGTCCGCGGCCGAGGCATAGCTCGCGATGTGCCCGCCGAGTTCGGCATGGGCACGGTTGGCACGCACCACCATCGCCAGTGCGTTCCAGCGGATGATCGCGGACAGGCGGTTCTCGATGTCGAGGTCGCCTGGATACTGGGGCTGGGCGTCCAGCGCGATCGAGTTCACGTACGGCGTGTTCAGCACCGGTGGCAGCGGCACCCGCTTCGAGCGCGCGAGATCGAACAGCTTGCGCAGCAGGAAGGTGGCGCGCTCCGGGCCTTCGCGCGCGATCGTCCCCTCGAATGCCTCGAGCCATTCGCGGGTCTCGTCGGGATCCGGGTCGGGTGGCGCCACGCGCAGGAAGGCGCGCGACGCCGGCAGGGCGTTTTCGCCTGCGTCGCGGTTCGGGATGCTGTCGGTCATCGGCGTGCGTGGCGCATGGCTGCACCTCCTGGTCGAATACGCCGGCCTGCAATCACCGGTTGCCGAGGATGGTATCGGGACGCAAGCCGCACGGGGTGCCGAAACGACGTGCAGACAGTGCATGCCGCGGCATATCATGCCGTTCTGTCTTTTCCTGGAGCAGACGATGCCGCCTGTGCCGCTGGATGCCAAAGACCTGCGCATCCTGGACCATCTGCAGCGTGATGCACGCATCTCCAACGTCGACCTCGCACAGGCAGTGAACCTGTCGCCCTCGCCCTGCCTGGCGCGGGTGCGCGCGCTGGAAGCCGCGGGGGTGATCGCGCGCCATGTCACGCTGCTCGACCCGTCGGCGGTCGGGCTCGACGTCACCGTGTTCATCCAGGTCACGCTGGACAAGCAGGTCGAGCCGGTCCTCGACCGGTTCGAGAAGGCGGTACGCGCACGCCCGGAGGTGATGGAGTGCTACCTGATGACCGGGGACTCCGACTACCTGCTGCGGGTGGCGGTGCCCGACGTGCGCGCGCTGGAACGTTTCATCGTGGACGTGCTGTCGCGCATGCCGGGCGTGGGCAACATCAAGTCGAGCTTCGCCCTGAAGCAGGTGAAGTACGAAACCGCCCTGCCGCTGCAGCTGCCATCGGTCAGTCGGTCGCGCGTGCGCCGGAGCGCTTGACCAGTTCAGCGTACTTCGCCACTTCCTTCTTGAGGAAGGCCGCGAACTCCGCCGGCGGCATGAAGATCGCGTCGGCACCGTCGCGTTCGAACGCCGCCCGCACATCAGGATGCGAATGCACCTTGCGCAGTTCGTCCAGCCAGCGATCGAGCACCGGCTTCTGCACGCCGGCGGGCAGCCATGCGCCATACCAGATGTCGGTGTCGAAGCCGGGAACGAAGTTGGACATGGGCGGCACGCCGGGCAGCGCGGCGGCCGGGCGCGCGGTGGTCACTGCGTGCACGCGCAGCTTGCCGGCGCGGATGTGCGGCAGCGCGCTGATGCTGGCGACGAAGCCCATGTCGACCTCGCCACCGATCAGGGCGGCGATCACCCCGCCCGCGCCCTTGTAGGGAATGTGCGTGAGGTCGGCCTTGCCGGCGAGCTTGAACAGCTCGCCCGACAGGTGGCTGGTGGTGCCGGTACCGTTGGATCCGAAGTTGAGGCCGCCGCTGCGCTTCTGCGACAGTGCGATCACGTCCTTCACCGACTTGGCCGGCACCAGTGGATGCGTGACCAGCGTCAGCGGTGCGCTGGCCAGGAAGGCCACCGGCTGGAAGTCGGTGAACAGGTTGTAGTTGAGCTTCGGATAGAGCGAGACGTTCACCGCGATCGAATTGGTGGTGAACATGATCGTGTGGCCGTCGGCCGGCGACTTGGCCGCGATCTCGGCGCCGACGTTGCCGCCTGCCCCCGCCCGGTTCTCGACCGCGACCGTCTGCCCCAGGCCCTCGCCCAGCCGCGCGGCGAACTGGCGGCCGATGATGTCGGTGCCGCCACCCGGCGCGAACGGCACGACCATGCGGATCGGGCGGTTCGGGAACGACTGCGCGTGAAGGGTACCGGCGGCACCGAGCAGCAGGAAGACGGCGCAGCAGGCATGCGCGACAGGCATACGATTGATCATGGATGCAGCTCCTGGGAAACGTGCGGGTCGGTCACCGCACCCGCGGGTCCAGCCAGGGGCCGGCATCGAATACCGGCGGACCTGCAACGGGCGAGTGACGAAACCGAAAGGATGATGCCCGTGCAGGCCGGTGCCGGCAAGGCAGGAAATCACCGTCCGGCCACCGGTCCGCGCAGGCACGGACTGGCAACTGACCAGGAGACCGCTTCAGGCGCGCGGTGGCAGCAGGATCGAACGGTCGACCTGGCGGATGTCGGTCTTGCCGCAGAACGCCATCGTGATGTCGAGCTCCTTGCGGATGATCTCCAGGCAGCGGGTCACCCCGGCCTCGCCCATCGCGCCCAGGCCGTGCAGCCAGGCACGCCCGATCATCGTCGCCTTCGCGCCCATTGCAACCGCGCGAAGCACGTCCTGCCCCGAGCGGATGCCGCTGTCGAACCACACCTCGACCCGCGGCCCGACGGCATCGACGATCGCAGGCAGCGCATCGATCGTGGACGGCGCGCCGTCGAGCTGGCGTCCACCATGGTTGCTGACCACCAGCGCATCGGCGCCGGAGTCGGCCGCGAGCCGCGCATCCTCGGCATCCATGATGCCCTTGAGCACCAGCGGACCGTCCCAGCGGCGCTTGATCCATTCGACGTCGCTCCAGTCGAGCGTGGGGTCGAACTGCGCGCTGGTCCAGGAAGCCAGGCTGGAGGTGTCGCCGACGCCGTCCACATGGCCGACGATGTTTCCGAAATGGCGCCGCGGCGTGCCGAGCATGTTGCTGCACCAGCGCGGCTTGGTCAGCAGGTTGAGCAGGTTCACCAGCGTCGGCTTGGGCGGCGTGGACAGGCCATTCTTCACGTCCTTGTGCCGCTGGCCGAGGATGGTCAGGTCAAGGGTGAGCACCAGCGCCGAACACCGCGCCGCCTTCGCACGATCGATCAGGCGCTCGATGAACGCGCGGTCGCGCAGCACGTACAGCTGGAACCAGAACGGCCTGGTCGTGTGCGCGGCGACATCCTCGATCGAGCAGATGCTCATCGTGGACAGCGTGAACGGCACGCCGAACTTCTCGGCCGCGCGCGCGGCGAGGATCTCGCCATCGGCCCACTGCATGCCTGCGAGTCCGGTCGGTGCCAGCGCGACCGGCATCGACACCGGCTGGCCGAGCATGGTGGTGGCGATCGAGCGGTTGTCGACGTCCATCGCGACCCGCTGGCGGAACTTCAGCAACTGCAGGTCGGCCTGGTTGGAGCGGTAGGTGCGCTCGGTCCACGCACCGGAATCGCAATAGTCGTAGAACATGCGGGGCGCGCGCTTCTGGTGGAGCACGCGCAGGTCTTCGATGTCGGTGATCACGTTCACGGTTTTCCTCGGGCCCGACCTGGCCGGCAGCGGATGGCCGGTTCGATGGACCGAGAGTATCGCGCTATTGCAGCCCGGCCGCGCGCCGCCCGACTAGCGCTGGCTGCGGTAGCGCGCGAGCGCCTGAAGGTCCGGTTCGATGCCCAGGCCGGGCGCGTCGGTCAGGTGCCAGTGGCCCTCGGCGATGCGCGGGAACGGCTGTGCCAGCGCCTCGCGCAGCGGATTGGGATTGGAGTCGACCTCGAGCATGCCGCTGCCGCCCACCGCGGCGAGCAGGTGCGCCGAAGCGGTCAGGCCGATGCCGCCGCCCAGGTAGTGCGGGCAGAATGCGAGGCCGGCCGCGACGATGCCGGCACCGATGTCGAAGCAGCCGCTGATGCCGCCCCACTTGATAAGGTCTGGCTGCAGGAAACGGAACGCCCCGGTCGCAAGCGCCGCAGTGAACTCTGCCCGGCCGCGCATGTTCTCGCCGGCCGCAAGCGGGATCGCAGACCGTTCGGCGAAGGTGCGCCAGGTCTGCGGCCAGGTATCGGCACGCAACGGCTCTTCGAGCCACATCGGCCGGAACTCGGCCAGCCGCTCGGCCATCGCCAGCCCGGTCTCGATGTCCCACGCCTGGTTGGCATCGACCATCAGCCTGGCCTCCTCGCCCAGGGCCTCGCGCAGTTCACGAAGGTTTCCGACATCGCGCGCCTCGCCGAATCCGACCTTCAGCTTGAATGCATCGAAACCCAGCGCGCGCTGCTCCAGCGCGACCGTGCCCGGCCGCGTCGGGTTGATGCCGCTGGCATATGCCGGCACCCGGCTGGCCGCCGCCTCGTTCAGGCAGCGCGCGAGCGGCAACCCGGCGCGGCGCGCAACCAGGTCCCAGGCCGCGATGTCGATGCCGGCGATCGCCTGCGCGAAAGGCCCGGGTTCGTCGGTCTGCAGCACCAGCACGCGGGTGCGCGCGGTCAGGAACTCGAACAGCGCGGCAGGCGAGGCATGGTCCTGGCCGAGTGCAAGCGGTGCCAGCACTTCATCGATCAGGTGGCCACGATGTTCGGCGCCATCCGGCGGCCAGTTCGAGAACACCTCGCCCCAGCCGTGGACGCCATCCGTGTCTTCCATGCGCACCGCGAGCGCGGCCCGGCTGCGCATCACGCCGAACGAATTGCGCACCGGCTCGTCCAGCGGCACCCGCCACACATGGACGTCGATGCGTGCGATGCGCAGCGACTGGGCGATCATTGCAGCCCGCCGGCCTGCACGCGTGGAACCAGGTGGTAGATCGCGAACGCCTGCTCGGCGTCAGTCCACAGGGCCAGGCAGTCGTAGCCGCTCGACGCGGCGAGCGCGCGGAAACCATCGGGCGTGTACTTGTACGAGCTCTCGGTGTGGATCGTCTCGCCCCGGCGGAAGTCGTGCGGCACGCCAGCCACATGCACCTGCTGGTCGATCGCGCTCTCCAGGTGCATCTCGACGCGGCCGAGGCTGGCGTCATAGCGCGCGCGATGGCGGAACCGCGACAGGTCGAACGAGGCACCGAGTTCCGCGTTGAGCCGGGCCAGGAGGTTCAGGTTGAAGCGCGCGGTGACGCCGGCGCTGTCGTCGTAGGCCGCTTCGAGCAGCGCAGGATCCTTGCGCGTATCGACGCCGATCAGGATGCTGCCATCGGGGCCGATCCAGCGTGCCACGCGGGACAGGAAGGCCCGCGTCTCGTCCGGCGTGAAGTTGCCGACGGTCGAGCCCGGAAAGAACAGCACCCGCCTCGCGGCGGACGGGAGCCGCTCGTCGGGCAGGTCGTCCAGCCGCGTGTAGTCCGCATGGATGGCCAGTACCCGCAGTGCCGGGAACAGCCGTGCAGTTCCGGCGGCGCCGGTTTCGAGCATCGAACGTGATATGTCGATCGCGACATAGGCCGCCGGGCGGCAGGCTTCTATGAGCAGGCGGGTCTTGGTGCCCGCGCCGCTGCCCGGTTCGATCAGGACGGCGCCATGCGGCAGGGATGCTGCGATCGCGTCGAGGTGGCAATGCATGATCGCCAGCTCGGTGCGCGTGACGTAGTACTCGGGCGTCTCGCAGATCGCCTCGAACAGTTCGCTGCCGCTGGCATCGTAGAACCACTTCGCCGGCAATGTCATCGGCCGTGAGGCAAGGCCTGCGAGCACGTCGTCACGCAGTGAAGTACCGAAAGTGTCGGCCGCGACGATCGCGAAGTTGGCGGGGGCGGCATCCATGCGACAGGATGTTAACCGCTCGCTGCACACATCGGGGGACGCGCGACGATGTCCCGCGGCGATATCCGCCGGCGGCTGACGACCGGATCGATGCGACCCGGTCGTCAGGCGTCAGATCAGGCGCAGCGAAAAACCGCTCTCTACCCAGCGGCGGATCCGGTTCGCATCGCCGATGCGCGAGAAGCGGCCGTCGGAATCGAGCAGGACGATGACCATGTCCTCGCCGTTGATCCGGGTCTGCATGACCAGGCAACGGCCCGCTTCGCGGATGAAGCCGGTCTTCGACAGGCCGATCTCCCACTCGGGGCTGGCCACCAGCTGGTTCGAGTTGTTGAACTGGACATGGGCCGCGCGATTGCCGGGCGTGTCGACGA
>JBIITW010000323.1:0-3802 GCA_044340265.1 Burkholderiales bacterium
GAGCTGCTGCTTGGCCAGCCTGACTTCGGTGCATTCGCAGTGATCTCCCTGATCGCCATGGGCATCCTGTTCCTTGGCGGCATGAACTGGCGGCTGTTCGCCGGACTGCTGGCGCTGCTCGTGGCCGGGTTCGCCGCCCTGATCGTGACCGCGCCCTATCGCATGCAGCGGGTCATGGGCTTCCTCGATCCGTGGGCCGACCCGTTCGACAAGGGCTACCAGCTCACCCACGCGCTGATCGCCTTCGGCCGCGGCGAATGGTTCGGCGTCGGCCTGGGCGCCAGCGTCGAGAAGCTGTTCTACCTGCCCGAGGCGCACACCGACTTCGTGCTCTCGGTGATCGCCGAGGAGCTCGGCTTCGTCGGGGTGGCGGGCGTGATCGCGCTGTTCGCGTGGATCGCCTGGCGTTCCTTTGCGATCGGCGCCCAGGCGGCCCGCCTGGATCGCGGCTTCCAGGCGCTGGTCGCGCAGGGCGTAGGACTGTGGATCTCCGCGCAGGCGGTGATCAACATGGGCGTGAACATGGGGGCACTGCCGACCAAGGGACTTACCCTGCCGATGCTGTCCTTCGGTGGCAGCGCGATGCTCGCCAACTGCCTCGCCCTCGCGCTGCTGCTGCGCGTGGATTACGAGAACCGGCGGCTGATGAAGGGGATGTCGGCATGAGCACGGCCCCGATGGCAGCGCCTCGAACCCTGATGGTGATGGCTGGCGGCACCGGTGGCCATATCTTCCCGGCACTGGCGGTCGCGCAGTGGCTGCGCGGCGCCGGCTGGCACGTGGTCTGGCTGGGCTCGCCACGCGGCATGGAGTCGTCCATCGTCCCGCAGTACGGCTTCGAGATCGAACCGGTGCGCTTCGGCGGCGTGCGCGGCAAGGGTGCGCTGCGCCTGTTGCGCCTGCCCTTCGACCTCAACCTCGCGTTCTGGCAGTGCGCGCAGGTGATCTTCCGGCGCCGGCCCGATGTGGTGCTCGGCATGGGCGGCTACATCGCGTTTCCCGGCGGCATGATGGCCTCGCTGCTGCGCCGGCCGCTGGTGATCCACGAGCAGAACTCGGTGCCCGGCCTCGCCAATCGCGTGCTGGCGCGCATCGCCGACCGCGTGCTGTGCGCGTTTCCCGGTGCGCTGGGCAAGTCGGTGGCATCCGAGTGGACCGGCAACCCGGTGCGCGAGGCGATCGCCGCGGTGCCGCCGCCGGCCGAGCGCTTTGCCGATCGCAGCGGTCCGCTGCGGCTGCTGGTGATCGGCGGCAGCCTCGGTGCGCAGGCACTCAACACCTGCGTGCCGGCCGCGATCGCCAGGCTGCCGCTCGAGCGCAGGCCGGTCGTGGTGCACCAGTCGGGCCGCGACCACCTCGCAGCGCTGCAGGAGAACTACGCGCGCGCCGGCGTCGAGGCGACGCTGCTGCCGTTCATCGACGACATGGCGCTGCGCTATGCCGAGGCGGACCTGGTCATCGCGCGCGCGGGCGCGACCACCATCGCCGAGCTGGCCTGCGTCGGCCTCGCATCGGTACTGGTGCCCTTTCCGCATGCGGTGGACGACCACCAGACGGTGAACGCGCGCTTCCTGGTCGAGCGTGGTGCCGCCTGGCTGATCCCGCAGCCCGAGTGCACGGCGGAACGCCTCGCGGAGGCGCTCGACGGCCTCGATCGCCCGAAGCTGCTGGCGATGGCGGAGCGTGCGCGCGAGGTGGCGAAACCCGAAGCGGCGCGGCGCGTCGCCGAGGTCTGCATGGAGCTCGCCCATGCGTCATAAGGTGCGCCACGTGCATTTCGTCGGCATCGGTGGCAGCGGCATGTCCGGCATCGCCGAAGTGCTGGCCAACCTGGGCTATTCGGTCAGCGGCTCCGATCTCTCCGAGAGCGCGACCACGCGCCGGCTGCAGAAGGTCGGCATCCGCGTCGATATCGGCCACGCGGCCGGCAACGCGTCGGGGGCCGATGCGCTGGTGGTGTCGACCGCGGTCAAGGAGGACAACCCCGAGCTGGTGGCTGCACGCGCCGCGCGTACGCCGATCGTGCCGCGCGCGCTGATGCTCGCCGAGCTGATGCGCCTTAAGCAGGGCATCGCGATCGCCGGCACCCATGGCAAGACCACCACCACCAGCCTGATCGCCAGCGTGCTCGCCGAGGGCGGGCTTGACCCGACCTTCGTGATCGGTGGCCGGCTGGAGGCGGCCGGCAGCAACGCCAAGCTGGGCAGCGGCGAGTTCCTGGTCGCCGAGGCGGACGAATCGGACGCTTCCTTCCTGTACCTGACCCCGGTGGTCTCGGTCGTCACCAACATCGACGCCGACCACATGGAGACCTATGGCCAGGACTTCGGCAGGCTCAAGCAGGCCTTCGTCGATTTCCTGCAGCACCTGCCGTTCTACGGCAACGCGGTGCTGTGCATCGACGATGCCAACGTGCGCGAGATCCTGCCGCGAATCGCCAAGCCGATCACCACCTACGGCCTGGCCGAGGGTGCGCAGGTGCAGGCACATTCGATCGAGCACATCGAAGGTGGCCGGATGCGGTTCAAGGTGGCGCGCGTGAACGGCACCACCTGGCCGGAGCTGGATGTCGTGCTCAACCTGCCGGGCGTGCACAACGTGCAGAACGCGCTGGCTGCGATCGCGGTCGGCATGGAAGTCGGCGTCGCCGATGCGGCGATCGTGCGTGCGCTGGCCGAGTTCCGCGGCGTCGGTCGCCGCTTCCAGCGCTGGGGCGAGGTGCCCGTTAACGGCACGGATGGCACGTTCACGCTGGTCGACGACTACGGGCACCATCCGGTCGAGATGGCTGCGACCCTCGCCGCCGCGCGCGGCGCCTTCCCCGGGCGCCGGCTGGTGCTCGCGTTCCAGCCGCATCGCTACACGCGCACCCGCGACTGCTTCGAGGATTTCGCACGCGTGCTGTCGACGGTCGATGCGCTGGTGCTGACCGATGTCTATGCCGCCGGCGAAGCGCCGATCGTGGCGGCCGACGGGCGTGCGCTGGCGCGCGCGGTGCGCGTCGGCGGCAAGGTCGAGCCGGTGTTCATCGAGTCGATCGGTGAGCTGCCGGGCGCGATCGCGGCGATCGTGCAGCCGGGCGATGTCGTGCTGACCATGGGTGCCGGCTCGATCGGCGGCGTGCCGGCCCAGTTGCGTGCCCTGCAGCAGGCGGCGGGATGAACATGGCCGAGACCCTCCAGTTCACCCCGAAGCCGCCGGCACTGCGCGGCGTGCTGCGCACCGACGTGCCGATGGCCAGGCATGTGAGCTGGCGCGCCGGTGGCAGCGCCGACCGGGTCTATGTACCTGCGGACCTGCAGGATTTCGCTGCATTCGTGCGCGCGACGCCGCGCGAAGAACCGCTGCTGGTGGTCGGTCTGGGCAGCAACCTGCTGGTGCGCGATGGTGGCTTCCGCGGCACGGTGGTGCTGCTGCATGCGGTGCTGTCCTCGGTCTCGCTCGCGCCTTCGCCGATCCCCGGCGCAGCGCCGGTCGATGTGTGCTTCGAGGCTGGCGTTGCCTGCCCGAAGGTTGCGCGCTTCGCCGCGATGCACGGGCTGGAAGGCGCGGAGTTCCTTGCCGGCATACCGGGCACCATGGGCGGCGCGCTGGCGATGAATGCTGGCTGCTATGGCGCGCAGACCTGGGAGCGCGTGGCGCGGGCGACGATGCTGACGCGCGAGGGCGAACTCATCGAACGGATGCCGGACGCGTTCGACGTCGGCTATCGGCACGTGGCGCTGGCGCCGGCGCGCGCCACGGGATCGCCGCTGCCGGTGCTGGGCGAGGACGAGTGGTTCGTCGGCGCGACGATGCGCCT
>JBIITW010000324.1:0-3800 GCA_044340265.1 Burkholderiales bacterium
GGGCGCGATATGCGCGTGCGGATCTATGACCATGCAGCTTCCTCCTCGTGGCAACGGAAAGCGCGGCACCACGCCACGCACCCGTGCGGAGGATAAGGGCTATCGCCCCGGAGCGCGAGCAAAGGAACGAGGGGGTCAGGTCTTGTCTTTTGCACCTTGATGCAAAAGACAAGACCTGACCCCCTCGTGGCCCCCTCGCGGGCTGCCGCTTACGCAGCCGGTTCGGCGACCTCGGCCTTCGCGTCCTTTGCAGCCGGCGGCTCCTCGAACTCGAGCGTGACCTTCTCGTCCGAGTCGATGCCGACCGTCACCTTGCCGCCGTCGACGAGCCGGCCGAACAGCAGTTCGTCGGCGAGTGCCTTGCGGATGGTGTCCTGGATCAGGCGCGCCATCGGCCGCGCGCCCATCAGCGGGTCGAAGCCCTTCTTCGCCAGGTGGTCCTTCAGCGGCTGGGTGAAACTGATGTCGACCTTCTTCTCGGCAAGCTGCCCCTCGAGCTGCATCAGGAACTTGTCGACCACCTTCATGATGATGTCTTCGGTCAGCGCACCGAACGAGATGATCGCATCGAGCCGGTTGCGGAACTCGGGCGTGAACAGGCGCTTGATGTCGCCCATCTCGTCGCCGCTCTGCTTGCTGTTGGTGAAGCCGATCGACGTCTTGTTCAGTGCCTCCGCACCCGCATTGGTGGTCATCACCAGCACGACGTTCCGGAAGTCGGCCTTGCGTCCGTTGTTGTCGGTCAGCGTGCCGTGGTCCATCACCTGCAGCAGGATGTTGAACACGTCGGTGTGCGCCTTCTCGATCTCGTCGAGCAGCAGCACGGCATAGGGCTGCTTGGTGATCGCCTCGGTCAGCAGGCCACCCTGGTCGAAGCCGACATAGCCGGGCGGCGCGCCGATCAGCCGCGACACCGAATGCCGCTCCATGTATTCCGACATGTCGAAGCGGATAAGTTCCACGCCCATCGTGTAGGCGAGCTGACGTGCAACCTCGGTCTTGCCGACGCCGGTCGGGCCGCTGAACAGGAAGCAGCCGATCGGCTTCTGCGGATTGCCGAGGCCGGCACGCGCCATCTTGATGGCCGTGGCCAGCGCATCGATCGCCTTGTCCTGGCCGAACACGGTCGCACGCAGGTCGCGATCGAGGTTCTTCAATGCCGTCCGGTCATCCGACGACACGTTGCGCGGCGGGATACGCGCGATCTTGGCGACGATGTCCTCGATCTCATGCTTGCCGATCACCTTGCGCTGGCGGGTCTTCGGCAGTATCCGCTGGGCGGCCCCCGCCTCGTCGATCACATCGATCGCCTTGTCGGGCAGGTGCCGGTCGTTGATGAACCGCGCGGACAACTCCGCTGCAGAACTCAGCGCCGCGGCGGTGTACTTGACGCCATGGTGGGACTCGAACCGGCTCTTCAGCCCGCGCAGGATCTCGACCGTCTCCGACACGCTCGGCTCGGTGACATCGATCTTCTGGAACCGGCGCGACAGCGCATGGTCTTTCTCGAACACACCGCGATACTCGGCATAGGTCGTGGCGCCGATGCACTTGAGCTGGCCCTGGGCGAGCGCCGGCTTGAGCAGGTTGGAGGCGTCGAGGGTGCCGCCCGAGGCCGCACCTGCGCCGATCAGGGTGTGGATCTCGTCGATGAAAAGCACCGCGTTCGGGTTGTCGAGCAGCTGCTTGAGCACCGCCTTCAGCCGCTGCTCGAAGTCGCCGCGATACTTGGTACCGGCGAGCAGCGCGCCCATGTCGAGCGAATAGACCTGCGACTTGCGCAGGATGTCGGGCACGTCGCCTTCGACGATGCGGCGCGCCAGGCCTTCCGCGATCGCGGTCTTGCCCACGCCGGCCTCGCCGACCAGCAGCGGATTGTTCTTCCGCCGGCGGCAGAGCGTCTGGATCACGCGCTCGACCTCGCGATCGCGACCGATCAGCGGATCGATCTTGCCCGCAAGGGACAGCTGGTTCAGGTTGACGGTGTAGGCTTCGAGCGCTCCGCCGCCCTGCTGCTCCTGTTCGGTCTCGGCATCGGCATCGGCATCGGCCTTGGCCGGCTGCGGCGCCTGCGGCGCCTTGCTGATGCCGTGCGAGATGAAATTCACCACGTCGAGACGGTTCACGCCCCGCTGATGCAGGAAATAGACGGCGTGCGAGTCCTTCTCGCCGAAGATGGCGACCAGCACGTTGGCACCGGTCACTTCCTTCTTGCCCGACGACTGCACGTGGAGGATCGCCCGCTGGATCACGCGCTGGAATCCGAGCGTGGGCTGGGTGTCGACGTTCTCGCCATTGACGACAGGCGTGTGCTCGGCGACGAACTCGGCGAGCGTCTTGCGCAGGTCCTCGATGTCGACCACGCAGGCCTTCAGGACCTCGGAGGCCGACGGATTGTCGAGCAGCGCAAGCAGCAGGTGTTCGACCGTGATGAATTCATGGCGTTTCTGACGCGCCTCCATGAAGGCCATATGGAGGCTGACTTCCAGTTCCTGAGCGATCATCTAGGTCTCTTCCATCACGCACTTCAGAGGGTGCTGGTGCTTGCGCGCGAACGCCAACACTTGTTCCACCTTCGACTCGGCCAGATCCCGCGGGTAGGTGCCGCAGACGCCCATGCCATCACGGTGCACCTTCAACATCACCTGGGTCGCCTGCTCGCGGGTCATGGCGAAGATCGACTGCAGAACGGCCACAACGAAATCCATCGGGGTGTAATCGTCATTCAGCAGCAACACCTTGAACATCGGCGGCGGCTTTACGCGGCTTTTCTTCGCTTCGAGGACGGTTCCGTCCGAGCCCTGGACTGCCATCGCCTTCGTCGCCCCTGCAAACGTCGCCACCGTAGCCATCACCTGTGTTGTTTTCTGCTTCCGCACTCATGCGACCCTTCATCTGCCATTGTGGGCATTATGGTGAAAACTGCAAGGGTCTGCCCGCCTGTTTCCCCAAATACCGAGTGGGTTTCGCCCGCTTGACGGCACTCACGCAACGAGCGTAGAAAAGCGGAAGTCTGGCCGGGTCTGAACTGGAATCGCGGACTTCGAGGTCCGTTCACGGGACTGCGTCCCCCGTGGGTTTCGTTCAGGTGCAGATGAAGGTGCCAGATGTCAGGGCAAGGGCTTCGCCTTCAATCGACGCAGAACGGATGAGGACGGTACGTCATGGCAACTGGCACGGTTAAATGGTTCAACGATTCCAAGGGCTACGGGTTCATCACGCCGGACGACGGCAGTGAAGACCTGTTCGCCCATTTCTCGGCGATCACGATGAACGGGTTCAAGACCCTGAAGGAAGGCGAAAAGGTCACCTTCGACATCACCGAGGGCCAGAAAGGCAAGCAGGCGTCGAACATCCAGCGCGCCGGATGACATGCCGTTGACCCGGTAACGCCGACACCGAAACCCGGTCCGGCGTCGCCTGCCCGGCGTGGCTGCCGGGACGCCTCTGTTTCGCGCGGAGCCCGCGGGCAACGCGCAGGACACCACGGTCGGCCGTTGGCCGACCGGTGGGGCAGTGTCTTGCCCGTGCCCTGCAACTTGCGCCAAGTGGCTGAAGTGAAAAGAAAACCACCTGGCAGGCACTGCTGCAGCGGTGCCTTTCCTGCATTTTTCTGACAGCCACGTAGCCGCGCGGCGCAAGCTCGGATACACTGCTGCCCGCCGCAAGCGGCGTGCCTGCTTGCGGTTGCCGAACCCTTGCGTGGTCCTGTCAACCGTTCATGCAAAGGCTCGTTACTGTCAGTGCCGAGGTACTTCGGCAAGTTGTACAGACAGTCCAACCTCTAGAGGAAATACCAT
>JBIITW010000121.1:0-14650 GCA_044340265.1 Burkholderiales bacterium
CGGTTGGCGATCGGCGCGTAGATGTCGAGCGTCTCGCGCGCGATGCGCTTCTTGCGCACCGGGTCCATCACCTGCATCGTGCGCATGTTGTGCAGGCGGTCGGCGAGCTTGATCAGGATCACGCGCACGTCGCGCGCCATCGCCAGCAGCATCTTGCGGAAGTTCTCGGCCTGGAAATCTTCCTTGCTCTGGAACTCGATCGCGTCGATCTTCGAAACGCCGTCCACCAGTTCGGCCACCGACCTGCCGAACGACTCCGCGATCTCTTCCTTCGTGACCGCCGTGTCTTCCATCACGTCGTGCAGCAGCGCGGCGGTCAGCGCCTGCGGGTCGAGGTGCCACTGCGCCAGGATCTTGGCCACCGCCAGCGGATGCGAGATGTACGGCTCGCCGCTCTTGCGGAATTGTCCGTGGTGCGCGGCTTCGCTGAACGCGTAGGCACGCTGCAGTCGGGAAACGTCGTCTGCCTTGAGGTAGGACGTGAGGTCCTTGAACAGCAGTTCGGCTTCGACCATCAGCGGTGCTGCCTGTTTGGGTGGATCGACCGTTCACGCTTCAACGACAGGAGCCTACCAGAAAGCACAACGCCGCCCGGCGCGTCTGGCGTGGGGCGGCGTCGTCCATCGCATGCGGCCTGCGCGGCATGCATCAGGGCAGGCGGGCGCGGGGCGCCCGGCACGGCTCAGGTGCTCGGCGGGCGGTTCGCGATGTCGAGGCTGATCTTGCCCATCGCGATCTCGCGCAGCGCGATCACGGTCGGCTTGTCCTTGTTCGCTTCGACCAGCGGCGTGGCGCCCATCGTGAGTTGCCGCGCGCGGTAGGTGGCGGCAAGCGTCAGTTCGAATCGGTTGGTGACCTGCTTGAGGGCGTCGTCTACGGTGATACGGGCCATTTGGAGTCTCCGGCATCCTGGCGTGCGGGGCACGCCGGGAGGGTTCATCTGAGCGCGTCGATAAGCGCCTGGTGGCGTACGACCTGCGCGGGACGCATCAATCGGTGCGCGATGGCGATGCTCTGCAATTCACGCGCAGCGGTGGCGAATACCGAGTTCACTATAACATAGTCGAATTCGTCGACATGTGCGATCTCGGCGCGTGCCGCCCGGACCCGGCGGTCGATCACCTCATCGCTGTCCTGCCCGCGGCCGCGCAGCCGGGTCTCGAGTGCATCGATCGACGGCGGCAGGATGAACACGCTGACCGCCTGCGGGTAGAGCCTGCGTACCTGCTGCGCACCCTGCCAGTCGATCTCGAGCACGATGTCGTCGCCGGCGGCCAGTGCGCCCAGCACCCAGGTACGGCCGGTGCCGTAGCAGTTGCCATGCACCCGCGCATGCTCGAGCAGGTCGTTCGACTCGATCATGCGTTCGAAGTCGGCCATCGCGACGAAATGGTAATCGTGCCCGTTCGATTCGCCCGGCCGGGGCTGGCGGGTGGTGTACGAAACGGACTTGCGCACCGCCGGATCGGCGGCAAGCAATGCGTTGACCAGCGAGGTCTTGCCGGCCCCCGACGGTGCGCTGACGACGAACAGGCAGCCGCTCATCTATTCGACGTTCTGGATCTGTTCGCGCATCTGCTCGATCAGCACCTTGAGCTCGATGGCGGCCTGGGTGGTCGCGGTGTCGACCGACTTCGAGCCCAGGGTGTTGGATTCGCGGTTGAACTCCTGCATCAGGAAATCGAGCCGCTTGCCCATCGCGCCCCCGCGCGACAGGGTGCGTCGCAGCTCATCGACATGGGCGGACAGGCGGGACAGTTCTTCCTCGACGTCGATCTTCGACGCATAGATCACCAGTTCCTGCGCAAGGCGCTCCGGGTCGGCCGCGATGCCGGCATCGGCCAGCCGCGCCATCAGCTTCTCGCGCTGCGCCGCGAGCAGTGCCGGGATGCGTGGCTTGACGTCGGTGATGATCGCCGCCACGCCGTCGGCACGCTCGAGGATGAACGTGCGCAGCTTGTCGCCTTCGCGCTCGCGCGAGGCGTTGAACTGGGCCAGCGCTTCGGCGCACAGGCCGAGGATGATCTCGCGCAGTTCGTCGCCGGCCAGCGCCTGGGTGACCATCACACCCGGCCAGCGCAGGATCTCGGCAACGCCCAGGGCGGGCGCGCCCGGCGCGGCCGTGCGCACCGCGGTGGCGAGCCGCAGCAGGTTGGCCAGGGCCTCGGCGTCGAGCGACCCCTGGGTGCCGCCGGTCCCCGCGGCGTTTATCGAGACCCGGCATTCGACCTTGC
The DNA here is from genome assembly GCA_044340265.1 of Burkholderiales bacterium. Classification (GTDB taxonomy): domain Bacteria; phylum Pseudomonadota; class Gammaproteobacteria; order Burkholderiales; family CAIKXV01; genus CAIKXV01. The sequence continues at coordinate 2,235 of JBIITW010000121.1, forward strand.
CCCGGCCCACCTTCGCGGCGACCAGTTCCCGCATCGGCTGTTCGAACGCACGCACTTCCTCGGGCATGCGGAACTGCAGGTCGAGGAAACGGTTGTTCACCGCACGCAGTTCCAGGGTGAACACGCCCTGGGGGAGTTCGCGCGTGGCGACCGCGTAGCCGGTCATGCTGCTGATGTTGCCTGCCATGGGTCTGCCTGGGGCTTTCTTGAGGTGTTCCGGGAAGGGCTGCCTTGACCCGGCGGGGGTTGTAACCGGACTCGCCAGCGCAGACAATCCGCGCCTTGATTGACGATAGCACAGCGACCGATCCCGATGACCCAGTCCCCTTCGACGCCCGCCGCGTCCACGCCCCGGCCCAGTGGGCGTGCGCCGTCCGCATTGCGCCGCGTGACCCTGCAGCGCGGTTTCACCCGCCACGCCGAAGGATCGGTGCTGGTCACCGCCGGCGACACCCAGGTGATCTGCACCGCCAGCATCGAGGAAGGGGTGCCGTCGTTCCTGCGCGGCAAGGGGCAGGGCTGGATGACCGCCGAGTACGGCATGCTGCCGCGCTCGACCCATACACGCATGTCGCGCGAGGCGGCCCGCGGCAAGCAGTCTGGCCGCACCCAGGAAATCCAGCGCCTGATCGGCCGTTCGCTGCGTGCCGCGGTCGACCTGACCGCGCTGGGCGAGCGCACGCTGCAGATCGACTGCGACGTGATCCAGGCCGATGGCGGCACTCGCACCGCCAGCATCACCGGTGCCTTCGTCGCCGTGCATGACGCGCTCTCCGGGCTGGTGCGCCAGGGGCTGATCGCGAAGCTGCCGATCCGCGACCACGTGGCTGCGGTGTCGGTCGGCGTCTGGCGCGGCATGCCGGTCCTGGACCTCGACTACGCGGAGGATTCCGACTGCGATACCGACATGAACGTGGTGATGAACGGCAGCGGCGGTTTCATCGAAGTGCAGGGTACCGCGGAAGGCGAGGCGTTCTCGCGGGCAGAGATGGACGCGCTGCTGGCGCTGGCCGGCAAGGGGATCGCGGAACTGGTCGAACTGCAGAAGCAGGCACTGTCCTTGCCGGTCGCGGGCGGGAGCGCCTGACGTGGCGGGCAATGACGTGGCGGGCAATCACATGGCATCCGACGGCGACACCGGCGCGATGCGCCGGCGCCTGGTGATCGCCAGCGGCAATGCCGGCAAGCTGCGCGAGATCGACCGCATCCTCGCGCCCCTCGATTTCGAGGTGATCCCGCAGGGCGCGCTCGGCGTCACCGAGGCCCCCGAGCCGTACTGCACGTTCATCGAGAATGCACTGACCAAGGCGCGCCACGCGTCGGCATCGACCGGGCTGCCGGCGCTGGCCGACGACTCGGGCATCTGCGTCAGTGCGCTCGGCGGGGCTCCCGGCGTGCTTTCCGCGCGGTACGGCGGTGAACCGAAGTCCGATGCACGGAACAACGAGAAACTGATCGCCGCGCTCGACGGCGTCGCCGACCGGCGCGCACACTATTACTGCGTGATCGTGGTCGTGCGCTCGGCCGATGACCCGCAGCCGCTGATCGGCGAAGGTCTCTGGGCGGGCGAAGTCGCCCATGCGCCTGCCGGTGAAGGCGGCTTCGGCTACGATCCGTGGTTCCTGATCCCCTCGACCGGCATGACCGTGGCACAGATGCCGGCAGAGCTGAAGAACCGGATCAGCCACCGTGCGCTGGCACTGGCGAGCATCGTCGGCAAGCTGCGCGCGGATTTCTGAAGATCCGCCGGACACCCGGCGGCGGGACCCCCCGCGTGGCGCTGCCCGCGGGACCCCCCATGAGGATGCCTGTCGATGGCGACTGAGATCACCAACATGGCCGTGTTCTGCGATTTCGAGAACGTGGCCCTCGGCGTACGTGACGCCAACTATGCGAAGTTCGACATCGACAAGGTGCTCGAACGCCTGTTGCTGAAGGGCAACATCGTGGTGCGCAAGGCGTATTGCGACTGGGACCGGTACAAGCAGTTCAAGCGCGCGATGCATGAAGCCTCGTTCGAACTGATCGAGATCCCGCATGTACGCCAGTCGGGCAAGAACTCCGCCGACATCCGGATGGTGGTCGACGCGCTCGACCTCTGCTACACCAAGGCCCACCTCGACACCTTCGTGCTGCTCACCGGCGATTCCGACTTCTCGCCGCTGGTGGCCAAGCTGCGCGAGAACGCGAAGACGGTGATCGGTGTCGGCGTGAAGCAGTCGACCTCCGACCTGCTGATCAACATCTGCGACGAGTTCATCTACTACGACGACCTGGTGCGCGAACAGCCGCTGGGCCGCGGCCGGGCGCCGCGTGGCCGGTCGGGTACGCCGCGCCGCGCCGGTTCGGGGCGACCCGGAGAGAACGGCCATGCCAACGGCGTGCAGCCGATGGTCGGGCCGCCGCTGCCGCTGCATGAATCGCTGCGCGGACCCGGGCGCGGCACGCCGCGCGACCGGCAGGGCGAAGCGCCGGTGCAGACTGAGGCCGAGGACGGGTCGATGGAAGCGCTGGTCGATCCGTTGCTGCAGCCGGTCGCTGCGCTGGCCTTCGATGGCGAGGCCGATGCCGGCGTGGCTGCTGTCCCGGCAGCGGATGCCGTGATCGATGCCGAGGGCGAGGCTGCGGCGGAGTCGCCACCCGCACCGCGCAGCCGCGCACGCGCCAAGAGCACGCGCGCACGCGCCGGATCGCGCCGCGCGCCGGCAGCCGGTGCCGAGGCCGCCGTGGAAGGATCGGACGCAAGCGCTTCTGCAGCAGTCGAATCGGCCATGGCCATGTCCGAGGCTGAGGCCGAGGCCGCGGCAGTCGTGGCAGTCGTGGCAGCGTCGCCCGCCGATGCGGGTGCCGCGGATACTGCGGAGGCCGCCCCCGCAGCCAAGGGGCGCGTGCGTCGTCCGCGCGCAGGCAGCAAGGCTGCGCTGGCCGCGGCCGCGAAACTCGCCGACTCGGCGGCAGCGGAGGCTTCCGCCGAGCCGGCCCCGTCATCGGCAGTCGCACCGTCGGCGGCTGCTGCTCCTGCTGCTGCGTCCACGGCAAGCTCGCGGCGAGGCCAGGCGGTCGCCGAAGGCGGCAGCAATCCGGCCGCGATCCATCCGGCCGATCCGGTCGGCAACGACGGGGAAGACAAGGCGCAACAGGCGATCGACCTCGTGCTCGCGACCGTCGAGGCGCTGGTGGCCGAACGCGGAGAGGAAGAACGTATCTGGGGCTCGATGGTCAAGCAGACGCTGAAGCGCCGCAACCCGGGCTTCAACGAGTCGTACTACGGCTTCCGCACATTCAGCGAACTGCTCGAGGAAGCGCAGGCGCGCCGCCTGCTTGAACTCACCCGCGACGAGAAGTCCGGTGGATTCATCCTTCGCCTGACCCACCACGAGGACTGAGCCTCGCGGGTGCGGTTAACATCCTCCCCTCGATGCAGTGACAGCAACAGACAGGGGGAGCGATGGCACAGGCCGGTGATCAGGGGCAGGGCGATGCAGGCAGCGCGGCAGGCGCGCAGTCGGCGGTGACGGCAGTCGGCGCAGGCGCAGCACAGCCCTTCCGTCCGTTCGCCGGACTGCGGGTGATCGACCTCACCCGCGTGCTGGCCGGTCCCTACTGCAGCTACCTGCTGGGCCTGCTCGGCGCCGACGTGATCAAGGTCGAGCCGCCCGGCAGGGGCGAGACCATCCGGCGCCGCGCCGGCGGCGACCCGGCACTGGCCGAGGCGGGGGTGTCGGTGGCCTGGTCGACGCAGTCGGGGAACAAGCGCTGCATCACGCTCGACCTCGACCGGCCGCGCGGACAGGCGCTGTTCCGCGAACTGGCCGCCGGGGCCGACGTGGTGGTGCAGAACCTGCGCACCGGCTCTGCTGAGAAGCGCGGCATCGGCTATGCACAGCTGTCGGAGATCAACCCGAAGCTGGTCTATTGCGCGATCACCGCCTATGGCGGCAACGGCCCGCGTGCGCAGCACCCGGCCTATGACAGCGTGATCCAGGCCGTGTCCGGGCTGATGAGCCTGACCGGCCAGCCTGATGGCGATCCGCTGAAGGTCGGGCCACCGGTCATCGACTACGTCACCGGCATGAACGCGGCCCTGGCCGTGGTCTGCGCGCTGTTCGAACGCACGCAGACCGGCCGCGGGCGCTTCATCGACCTGGCGATGCTCGACTCGAACTTCGCATTGATGACCTCCGCGCTGACCCTGTTCGTGAACACCGGCAAGCAGCCGGGCCGCCCCGGCAACGATGCGGCCAGTCGCGCACCCGCGTCGACCACCTACCGCGTGTCCGATGGACAGTTCGCGATCGCGATCAACGAAGAACACCAGTACGTGCACCTGTTCCAGTCGATGGGGCTCGCACACCTGCTGGATGATCCGCGTTTCGCGACGCTGGCCGACCGCAACCGGAACATCCCGGCGCTGCGTGCCGAACTGCAGCGGGTGTTCGAGACCAACACCTCGGCGCACTGGGAGAAGGTGCTCAATGAAGCCGGCGCCCCGGGCGGGCGGGTGAACTCGCTGGCCGAAGTGACTGCGCATCCGCAGTTCGTCGCGCGCCAGCTGTACCAGCAGGTGTCCCTGGAGCCGGACGGTGCCGGCGCGCAGATGCAGTTGCCGCTGGCGCCGTTCTCGGTCGACGGCGACCGTGGATCGATCCGGCTGGCACCGCGTCCGGTGGGGGCTGATACCGATGCGGTGCTCGCCGAACTGGGTGTCGGCGCGGCGGAACTGGCCGCGCTGCGCGCCGACGGGACGATCTGAGCCGACCTGACCCTCACGTTCAACCGTCCGCGGTCAGCCGTCCACGACCGAATCGTGTGCCGGCACACGTGTGATCGACCAGTGGTCGCGCGCGTGTGCCAGCACTTCGTCGCGTCCGGCGTCGATCGGCGGCAGCGGCTGCCCTAGGAAGGCCAGCGCCCGGCGCAGCCAGGATACGGCCGCATCGTCGTCAATGAGGTCGACTGTCGGCGCGAAAGTCTGTTTCGACAGCTTCTGGCCGTCGGCGTTGAGCGCAAGCGGCAGGTGCGCATGGCGTGGTACCGGCAGGCCGAGCAGGTGCTGCAACCAGAGCTGGCGGGGCGTGGAGTCGAGCAGGTCCGCGCCGCGCACGACGTCGGTCACGCCCTGGGCAGCATCGTCCACGACCACTGCGAGCTGGTAGGCGAAGATGCCGTCTGCGCGGTGCACGACGAAGTCGCCGATGTCGCTTTCCAGGTGCTGCACGATGCGGCCGCGGATGCGGTCGTCGAACGCGATGGCGTGGTCGTCCACGCGAAGTCGCCAGGCGCGGGCACTGCGACCGGGGGGCAGGCCGCTGCGGCAGGTGCCGGGGTAGACCGGGCCTTCGATGCCGGTGCGCGTGGCGGCGGCGGCCACCTCGGTGCGGGTGCAGGTACAGGGGTAGGCATGGCCGGCGGCGATCAGCGCATCCAGTGCGGCACGGTAGGCGTCGAGCTGCAGGCGCTGGACGCACACCGGCCCGTCCCAGTGCAGTCCCAGCCGCTCGAGCGTCCTGCAGATCGCATCGGCGGCGCCGGGACGGTTGCGCGGCGTATCGATATCCTCGATGCGCAGCAGCCACTGGCCGCCCGCCGCGCGCGCGTCGAGCCAGCTCGCGAGTGCGGCCACCAGCGAGCCGAAGTGGAGCGCGCCGGTGGGAGAGGGTGCGAAACGTCCTCGATAGGCCACGGAGCGATTGTGCCGCCGCCGCCGGCGGCACGCCAGCGCCGGCACTGCACCGGCGGGCCTGCCTCAGTCCAGCAGCACCAGATGGCCGAGGTGCCGCGCGGCTTCGACCTCCTCCAGCGGCAGTGACACGGACCGCTCTCCCCGGGCGCCCCAGACGACTTCGATCGACTGTCCATCGGCTGTCTCGACGAGGCAGGGACCGAGCGGGATGTGCTTCCGGCGCCCCGTCCCGCCTCGGTAGGCGACCGGGCCGACGATGCGCGCGGGGTGCGTCGTTATCTCCATGGCTGTCTCCAGGGGTGCGGGGGACCCGGGCTATGCCGGCCTCAGCTGGCGAGGTTCATCCGGTCGTGGACATTGCGCACGCCTGCACTGCGCCAAGCAGAGCGGGTAGCCAGTTCCCGCTCGGCCCAGCTGTGCACGGTGCCGGTCAGGGTCAGCCGGACGTTCTCGACCATCACTTTCACGACATCCGCCGGCAGCGAACCGGTCCAGGACAGGATGCTCTTCGCCGATGCCGCGCTGTTCGCGTCGGTGCCCGTGCCCATGCCCGACTGCGACAGGTGGGCCTTCGTTTCGACGCCGATCTGCGTGGCGAGCACGGCAGGTTCCCGCTTCGGTTCGGCCATCACGTCCTGCTGCAGTTGCGAATCCGATTTCATGTCGGTTGCTCCGTTTCGTTGGCTTGGGTGCAGCGTGGGCGGTCCACGGTGCCCGGTCTGTGCGGTGGCAGACCCACCGAGTGGGAAGCGCAGGCATGCAGGCATGTTCGCTTCCGAACCGTGGCGGGTGCAGATGCTGCGTACCGTGCGTGGATCGCCACTGCCTTCGCCTGGAGCCCGCCGATGACCCCAGACCGCCATGCCCTGCGGCGGATGTTCTGCCGCTGCTGGCCGGTTGCGCGGACCGTGGCAATGCGCGCTGCGCTGCTCGGGCTGATGGGGGCGCTGGCAGGCTGCGCGTCTCTTTCGTCACGCCCGTCTGTGTCGTCTGCGGACGAGCCGGATGCGGTCATCGCAATTCCGGACGGATGGTCGAGCGCGGATGCCGCAGGCGCGGGGGCACCCGCGGCGAACGACCCATCACTGGCAGCGTGGTGGGAGCGCTTCGACGATCCGCAGCTCGGGCAACTCGTGGCCCTTGCGCTGCGTGCGAACACCAGCATCCGCAGCGCACAGGCGGCGTTGCGGCAGGCGCAGGCGTTGCGCGACGTGGCTTTCGCCGCGTTGTCGCCCACGCTCGACGGTTCCGCTTCCGCGCAGGACAGCCGCGTCGGTGGCGAGCGCACCGGCAACCGCGTCGAAGCCGGGCTGGACGCCAGCTGGACGATCGATGTGTTCGGTGCCCGGCGTGCCGCGGTCGATGCGGCGGCGTCCAACGTGCTGGCAGTCGAGATGACCCTCGGCGACACGCAGGTGCAGATCGCGGCTGAAGTCGCCCTCAACTACATCCTGCTGCGCGTGGGCGAGGCGCGCACCGTCATCGCCCTGGCGAACCTCTCGAGCCAGGAGGAGACATTGCAGATCACGCAGTGGCGCGAACAGGCGGGGCTGGCCACTGCGCTTGAAACCGAGCAGGCCCGCGCCAGCGTCGAGCAGGGCCGCGCCTTGTTGCCCGTGCTCGCGACCGGCATCGGGTCTGCGCAGCATGCGCTGGATGTGTTGACCGGCCGCCCACCTTCGACAGGGCCCGGCCCAGGCGGTGCGGCCTCCGATGGCGAGGACCGCCTGCAGACGGCGGTCGCTGCCGTGCCGCAGGCGCGCGACGGCCTCATCCCGGTCATTCCGGCGCAGGCATTGCGCCAGCGTGCCGATGTGCGCGCCGCCGAGTACAGGGTGGCGGCCGCGCTCGCCGGCGTCGGCCAGGCGCAGGCCCAGCGCTGGCCCAGCTTCTCGATCGGCGGCTCGCTCGGCCTCGGCGCCGCCACCGTCGGTGCCCTTGGCAGTAGTGGTGCGCTGCTCACCAGCCTGCTGGCCAACGTGGCGTTGCCGGTCTTCGATGGGGGCGCCCTGCGTGCAAAGGTAAGCGTGCAGCAGGCACTGCTGGGCCAGGCCCGGGAGGCCTACCGCGCGGCGGTGCTCGGTGCGCTGCGCCAGGTGGAGGATGCGCTGGTGGCTTTACGCAACGACCGGATGCGTCTCGCAAGCCTGCGGCTGGCCGCAGCCGCGGCGGGCAACGCGGCACTGCTCGCGCGCCAGCGCTACGGCAGCGGGCTGGTCGACTTCCAGGTCGTGCTCGAGACCCAGCGCACGCAGTTCGCGACGCAGGACAGCGTGGCCAGTGCCAGCGCCGACGTGGGCAGCGGCCAGGTACGACTGTACAGGGCGCTGGGCGGAGGCTGGGCGGCGCCGGCGGCCGACCGATGAATGCACCTGTCGCAGCGGAACGGCCGGCACGGCCCGGGGCTGTTGCGGGTGAGCCGGCATCGGGTGCTGCGGGTGCAGACGTTGCCGGTGCAGACGCTGCCGGTGCAGACGCTGCGGGCAGAGAAGAACTGGCCCAGCTGCTCGGTGAGCCGGCAGCGGCAGCCTGGTACCGCACCCGCATGCCGTGGATCGTCATTGCGACGGTGCTCCTGCTGGCAGCCGGCATCGGGTGGTGGCTGTGGAGCCGCGCCGCCCATGCCGCGCCGAGCTACACCACGGTGGCGGTCGTGCGCGGCGACCTGACTCTCACCGTCACGGCGAACGGCACGGTGCAGCCGACGCGTTCGATCAACATCGGCAGCGAGCTCTCGGGGACCGTGCTGACGGTCAATGTCGATGTCAACGACGCCATCCGCAAGGGCCAGGTCCTGCTGGTGCTCGATACCGCGCGGCTGCGCGACCAGATCCTGCGTTCGGAGGCGAACCTCGACGCTGCGCGCTCGAAGGTGGACCAGACCAGCGCCACGGTGGCCGAGGCACGCGCGGCCCTCGGCCGCCTGGAGGAGGTGGCACGTCTGTCCGGCGGCAAGGTGCCGTCGAAGGCTGAACTCGACAGCGGCCGCGCCGTGCTGGCGCGTGCCGTCGCCGACGAAGCCAGCGCGCAGGCCGGCATCGCCAACGCACAGGCCGCACTGTCCACCGATCGGACCAACCTGTCCAAGGCCTCGATCACCGCGCCCGCCGACGGCGTCGTGCTCACCCGCACGGTGGACCCGGGCAACGTGGTCGCGGCCTCGCTGCAGGCCGTGACGCTGTTCACCGTGGCCGAGGACCTGGCCCGGTTGCGCCTGTGGGTCTATGTCGACGAGGCCGATGTCGGCGCGGTGAAGGTCGGGCAGTTGGCGACCTTCACCGTCAGTGCCTACCTGAGCCGGCCGTTCCCGGCGCGCATCACGCGCGTGGGCTTCGGCTCCACGATCGTGGACAACGTCGTGACCTACCTCACCTACCTCGACGTCGACAACGCCGACCGCAGCCTGCGCCCGGGCATGACGGCCACTGCCACCATCGTCGCGGCCGAGCGCAAGGATGTGCTGCTGGTACCCAACGCCGCGCTGCGCTTCATCCCCATCGCGAAGGGGGATGGGGCCAAGGCAGGGCTGGCATCCGGCGTCGCGTTCGGGCCACCGAAGACCGAGAGCAGCCGCAGGAGTGCGGCCGACGGTGCCAGCACCGCCGGCGCGCGCCAGGTGTGGGTGCTGCCGGAGGGCGCAGACGGGGGAAGCGGCACGACTGGCGTGCCGGTGGCAGTCGCAGTGGTGCCCGGGATCAGCGACGGGCGCATGACGGAGATCCTCGGCGGGGCGCTGCAGGCAGGCATGCGGGTCATCACGGCGCAGCAGAGCGCGGCCGCCCGGTGAGCGTGCCGTTGATCCGGCTGAGCGGCATCGTCAAGCGCTACGGCAGCGGCGCCACCGAACTGCTTGCGCTCAAGGGCATCGACCTGGACATAGAGGCCGGCGAGTTCGTCGCCATCATGGGTCCCAGCGGATCGGGCAAGTCCACCGCGATGAACATCCTCGGCTGCCTGGACACGCCCACGCGCGGCCGCTATCTGTTCAAGGGTACGCAGGTGCAGGCGCTGTCGCGCGACCAGCGGGCACGGCTGCGCCGCCGCTACCTCGGCTTCGTGTTCCAGGGCTTCAACCTGCTCGCGCGCACCTCGGCACAGGAGAACGTGGAGCTGCCGCTGCTGTACCGGGGCGACGGTGCCGCTGCCCGCCGCATCGCGGCGGCTGGCGCGTTGCGCGATGTAGGACTTTCCGGATGGGAGCGGCACGCGCCTGCCGAACTGTCCGGCGGCCAGCAGCAGCGCGTGGCGATCGCCCGCGCCATCGTCACGCAGCCCGCAGTGGTGCTGGCCGACGAACCGACCGGCAACCTGGACACGCAGCGCAGCCACGAGATCATGGGCCTGCTGATGGCGCTCAACCGCGACCACGGCATCACCGTGCTGATGGTCACGCATGAGCCCGACATGGCGGCCTATGCGCGGCGCATGGTGCATTTCCTCGACGGGCGCATCGCCAGGGATGTCGAGAACCTGCATCCCACCCTTGCTGCGCCGCCGGCCGTCGCGGCCGGGACGACCTGATGCTGTTCAGTGTCTTCATGCTGGCCGTGCGCTCGGTGCGTCGCAACGTGCTGCGCTCGTTCCTGACCATCCTCGGCATCGTCATCGGCGTCAGCGCCGTGATCACGATGGTGACGCTGGGCAACGGCGCCACGCAGGCGATCGAGGAGAAGATCACCAGCCTGGGCACCAACCTGCTGGTGGTCAGCCCGGGCCAGCGCATCGGTGGCGGCGGCGGTGGCGCCGTGCCGCAGTTCATCGAAGCCGATGGCGAGGCGATCGCCGCGCAGATCGGGGGCGTGTCCGCGGTGGCGCCGCAGGGCAGGGCCAGTGGCACCGTCGTGGCCAACGGGCGCAACTGGTCGACCAGCATCGCCGGCAGCAGCAACGCCTGGTTCGAGACCGGCAACTGGCAGCTGGCGAGCGGGCGGATGTTCGAGCCCGATGAACAGCGTGCGGGCGCGGCCGTGTGCATCATCGGCGAGACGGTGCGGCGGGAACTGTGGGGCGGTGCGGTCGGCCAGACCGGGCTGGGCGGCCAGTTGCGGGTCAGGCAGTTCTCGTGCGACGTCATCGGCGTGCTGGTGGCCAAGGGTCAGGGCGGTGCCGGGGACCAGGACGACCTCGTGCTGCTGCCCCTGCATACGCTGCAGCGTCGGGTCACCGGCAGTCGCAAGGTCGGCATGCTGCTGGTGTCGATGCAGGAGGGCAGCGACAGCGCGCCGCTCAAGGCCAGCCTGCGGCAGTTGCTGCGCGAGCGCCGCCACCTCGCCGCGGGTGATGACGACAACTTCAACATCTTCGATACCCAGCAGCTGGCCGAGACGCTCTCCAGCACGATCGGGGTGCTCACGAACCTGCTCGGTGCGGTGGCGGCGGTCAGCCTGCTGGTAGGCGGCATCGGCATCATGAACATCATGCTGGTAAGCGTCACCGAACGCACGCGCGAGATCGGCCTGCGCCTGGCGGTGGGTGCGCTCGAAGGCGAGGTGCTGCTGCAGTTCCTGATCGAGGCGGTCGTGCTCTCGGTGCTCGGTGGCCTGGTGGGCGTGATGGTCGCCGCCGCCGCGTCGTATGGCCTGGCGCAGCTGATGGGTGTTCCCTGGGCCTTCGACCCGGTCATCAACCTGCTGTCGCTGCTGTTCTCCGCGGGAATCGGCGTGGTGTTCGGCTACTTTCCGGCACGGCGCGCGGCGCGCATGGACCCGATCGAGGCGCTGCGCCACGAGTAGGCGACCGCTTCGCCCGCATTCGGCGCCGTCTGCACGATGGACGACAGAGGTTGCCGCTTCTCAGCGGGCGGCGGCGCCACCCCGGTTCCCGGTCACGCGCACGCGGGCGTTCGATTGGCAGCGATTGCCGGATAATGCGGTCCTGCCCTGCCGCCGCGCCTGCGCGGCCGCAGGGGGCCTGTACCACCCGACGATGAACCTGCCGCTGCAGTTCGACATTCCCTACCGCGCCTCGGCGCTGGCGCTCTACGCACCCGTGGCCGGCGAGCCATGGGCGATGCTGCTCGACAGCCATGCCGCGCGTGCCCATCCGCTCGCGCGGTTCGACATCGTGGTCGCCGACCCGGCCGTCACGCTGGTCACGCGCGGCGGGATCACCGAGATCGAGCGCCATGGCGATCCGTCGCGTGCGCCGGTGCTGGACCTCGCCCAGGGCGATCCCTTTTCGCTGCTGCGCCGCGAGCTTGCCCGCGCCGGCGCCGGCGCGGGCGCGTCGGCGACCCATGCCGACCTGCCGTTCGCGGGCGGCGCGCTCGGCTACTTCGGCTACGACCTCGCGCGCCGGATCGAACGCCTGCCGTCGATGGCCGAAGACGACCGGCACTGGCCGGAACTGGCGATCGGCATCTATCGCTGGGCGGCGCTGACCGACCATGCGGCACGGCGCAGCGTGCTCGCGGTAGCGGATCCCGATGCACTGGGCGCCGACGGGATCGATCGGCTGCGTGCCCTGTTCTCGCAGTCGGCCGCGGACGGCGTGAACGACCAGGCCGAGGGGCAGCACCCCGTGCGCATCGAAGGCGTCGCTTCGAACATGACCGAGGCAGGCTATCGCCAGCGCCTTGATCGTATCGCTCGCTACATCCGCGACGGCGACGTATACCAGGTGAACCTCGCGCAGCGGTTCAGCGCGACGTACGACGGTGATCCGATTGCGTTGTACCGCCGCCTGGGCGAACGTTCGTCGGGTCCCTTCAGCGCGTTCCTCGACCTGCCGTTCG
>JBIITW010000325.1:0-3775 GCA_044340265.1 Burkholderiales bacterium
CAGTGCGGGGCGGCAGGCATCAGGCCTTCGCGCTCGAGTGCGAGGCGGGCCAGGAACGGCACCAGCGGGTGCACGCCGAGGGCGACGATGGCGGGGAAACGGCCGGCGGCAAGCAGCGCCGCGTGATCCCCCGGCAGCGAGAAACGGGCACAGAACGCTGCGCCATCCCGAGCATAGGCCTTGCGCGCATCGGCGTCATTGGCCAGCGCATGCAGCGCCGCGGTGAGCGGCACCAGTTCCGGGCGCGTCTGCGGGTAGTGCGGCGGTCCCGCCGGTGGCGCAGGCGGCGACCAGAAACCGAGCGAGGCATAGTTGTGGTGCCAGCTCGGATTGAATTCGACCATGTCCGGCCTGCGGTCGCCGAGCAGCCCGGCGGCGACTGCCCAGCAGCGCAGCTCGATGTTGCCAGTGGCGTCGAGCGTCTCTTCGGACAGGCCGACCAGCGACTTCAGCTGGCCCCGGCCGAGCTGTTCGAGCAGCACCTGGTCGAACGCGAGGTCGGGCTCGGCATAACGGTCGGTGCCCGGGAAATGCGACATGCCACCGCTGGCGACCACCACCGCCTTCAGGCGCAGGGCATCGACTGCGCCGGCCAGTGCCTGCCCGAACGCGTGGCAGCGTTCCATCGATGGCTGAGGCGGCAGATAGGCATTGACGAACACCGGCACCAGCGGCCCCTGCACGCCGAGGTGGGCGAGCGGGATGCCGAGTGCATAGTCGACTTCAGCGGTGCTGGTGAACGCCGGATCGAAGCCCCGGCGGTAGAGCTCGCGCACCAGCGCGAACGACACCTCGCTCGCGACCGGATGGCGGAACGTCTTGCCGGCGAAATCGCCCTTCGCCTGGCCACCGACATGCATCGCGAAGGGCGGCGCGCAGTCGAGGAAGAACTGCTGGGCATGGTCGTTGGACACCGTGATCCAGATGTCCGGCTTCAGCGCCGCGAGCTCGGCACCGATCCGGCTGGCGGCCGCCTCGACGCGCGCGATGGTCGCCGCGTCCTCGCTGGCCGGCCGGGTGACGAACTGCGGTGCATGGGGCAGCAGCGCGCCGCCGAGGATCGGGCTTTCGCGGGTGATGCCCACCTCAGGCTTTCGCCGGGACCGCAGGGTTCAGCGAGTAGGTGCCGGTGACCGAAGCGGTGCCCAGGGTGTGCGCGGCGATCGCGGCGCGCACGTCGGCGCCGGTGAACCGTCCCTCGACCGGGCAGCGTTCGACATCGAGCGCATGCAGCGTGAACACATAGTGGTGCACGATGGAATCGTTCCACGGCGGGCACGGACCGTCGTAGCCGTGGTAGTCGCCGCCCATGTCCTTGTCGCCGCCGAACCAGAGCGTGTAGTCGTTCACCCCCTGACGCGTGCCGTGCGGGCCCTGCGGACCGGGCTTGCCCTTCGCGGTGACCGAGTCGCTGAACTCGCCTTCCTTCAGCCCTGTGAGCGAGGCCGGGATGTCGACCAGCACCCAGTGGAAGAAATCGATGCGCGCGAGCGACTTCGGGATGGTGCGGCCTTCCTGGTTGACGTCGGTCGCCTCGCTCGGCACGTCCGGGTCGCAGCACAGCAGCACCAGCGATTTCGTGCCGGGCGGCAGGTCGCTCCAGGCAAGGCCAGGACTGAGGTTGTCGGACAGGGTCACGTGCGACGCCGCGTCGGGCTTGCAGAAGGCGAACTTCGACGGGATCGGGGCGTGGTCGGCGAATGCGTGCGAGGTCAGTTTCATCGGCGGCTCCGCAGGATTTTGCAGGTGACGCGGCGTGATCACACGCCACGCAGGCACCGATGATAAACGGACGGCGCGACCGGTGCGCGCCGGCTGTCCGGCGTACGTCTGTCCGGCGTGCAGCAGGAGGACGCGCGGCCCGGTCGGTCAGTTCTTCGACCGCAGGCGCAGCGCGCGCGCGTCCGGGCTCAGCCGGGCCAGCGCTGCCACGGCCTGGTGGAAGCGTTCAAGGTCGCCTCCGGCCTCCTCCAGCATCCGCTGGAACGCCGGCACATGCTCGTTGTAGAGCGCCACCGACGCGAGTTGGGCATTGTTCGGCCCGTCGCCGAACCAGCGATCGAAGCCGTCGAACGGCATCGCCGCACGCTCGGCTGTCGCGGCCGCGCCCCACGCCAGCCTGAATGCGGCGTACTCGGCGCGCAGCTGCTCGTCGAGCACCCTGCGCCCGGCGCGTTTCGCGGCATCGTCGATCGGCTGCCGGAACAACGCGGCGAGGCGCTCGCGATGGGCGAGCAGCAGCCCGAAGAACGCCTCTCGCCGCGCGAGCGAACGGGCATAGGCCTCGCCTGCGGCCGGGTCGCCGTTCTGCTTCATCCAGCGCCGCACGCCTTCGAGTTCCACCGCCACCGCATAGGATTCGTTGAACGCCGTATCGCCCGGAAGGTAGACCCGCTGGTGCGCCAGCTCGTGGAAGATCAGCTTCGCGAGCTCCGCCTCGGGCCAGTGCACGAACGTGTTGAGCACCGGGTCGTCGAACCAGCCGAGCGTGGAATACGCCGGCACCGGACCGACCCAGGTCTGCAGGCCTTCCTCGCGGCGGGCGCGCTCGGCGAAGCGCTCTGCCGCCGCCCGGTCGAAGTAGCCGCGGTAGCCGACGCAACCGGCGATCGGGAAGCACCACTGCTTCGCGTCCACCGAAAACTCTGCGGCGGCGAACACGTTCCAGACCACGGCCGGCCGGCCCAGGTCCGCATAGGTGCGGTAGCTGCCGTTGTCGGGCAAGGCCAGTTCGCGGCTGGCGAACTCGCGGATGCGCAGCACCAGGGCGAGCCGCTCCTTCAGGTCCACCGGCGTCGCCGGGTCGGCCACCACATCCTCGATCGCCCGCGACCGGGCAAGCACCCCGAAATGACCCTGCACCGCCTGTGCATAGAAGCCGGCGGTCGCGCAGCCGCCGAGCATCCCGACCAGCAGGACGGCCAGCAACCCGCCCCCCGCCAGGCGCAGCGGACGATTCATGCGCGCGGCGCACCCGGGCTGAAGCGTCCCTCGCGCAGGAAAGTCGCCACCTCGCCGGCCACCCGCGCCGACAGGATCAGCGAACTGTGCGCGACCGGCAGCACGATGGTGTCGGTCGCGCCGGGAACCCGTGCCTCGTCGAGCGATACCGCCCCGTCGCTGGTGCCAGGAAAACGCACGATCAGGCGCGAGGCGCCCAACGGCTGGCTTCCCGCGATCACCCCGACCTGGTGCCTGGGGTCGGGAAGCGGGCGCGGCCTCGACAGCCATTCCTGCAGCGTGCGCCCCAGCATGTGGCGGCCACCGGGCAACCGCAGCAGGGCATGGGCCGCCGCGCTGTCCACATACGGCGCGCCGAGCAACACCACGCGCGACACGCGCGCCGCGAGGGCCGCACTGTCGGCAAGCGCGCGCAGCAACAGGATGCCCCCTGCGCTGTGTCCGACCAGATGCAGCCGTGGGGGTTCCGAACCATCCACGCGCTCGCCGTCGCGCGCGCTGTCGTGCACATCGGCAGCCAGCGCGAACGCAGCCAGCCGGCGTCCGTTGGTCGATGCGTCGGCGCCGACACTGGCATAGCCGAACGATCGTGCCGAGAACCCCGCCCGCCGCAGCCGGTTGCCGAGCAGCGCCATCGATGCCGCCGGCATCCACAACCCGTGGAGCAGGATGACCCGGTCAGGTGACGACGGCATCCGACAGTGCATCGAGGTGCGCGACCTCGCCCCAGACCTCGAGCCTGAAGCGTCCGGCCTCATGCTCGAGGCAGTTGTAGGCCGCGTTGTACAGACTGAACACCCGCGGCTGGTCGAGC
>JBIITW010000122.1:0-14567 GCA_044340265.1 Burkholderiales bacterium
CCACCGCATTGGCCACCGGCAGCGCCGGATGCACCACCAGCACCAGCGGCACGTCGGCCACCCGGGCAATCGGTGCGAAATCCTTCAGTGGATCGTACGAGACGCGCGGCGCGACGGCAGGCAGCATCACCAGCTCGGGCGAACCGAGCAACAGCACGTGGCCGTCGGGCGCCGAACGCGCGACATACTCGGCACCGATGGTGCCACCGGCGCCGGTGCGGTTCTCGACCAGCACCTGCTGCTTCAGGCGATCGGACAGGCGCACGTTGAGGATGCGCGCGGTGGTGTCGGAACCACCGCCGACCGGGAACGGAACGACCATCCGCACCGGCCTTGCGGGATATGCCTGTGCCTGCGCCTGCGCAAACACCGGCACCGGCACGGACAGGGCCGCCAGGACGAGGGCCGCAGCCGCGCACACCCGCGACCGCGTCGCGGGCACCGTGGGCCGCGACGGCGCGCGGGCGACCGGCAGGATCCGCGAGGACTCGGTCATTGCTGGTCGAGCCGGATGTTCGCTTCGCGGGTCACCTTCACCCACTTCGCATACTCGGCCCTCATGAACGCGGTGAACGGTTCGATCGGCGAGAAGTTCACCTCGGAACCGAGCTTCGCCAGCGCCTCGCGCGTGTCGGGCTGGGCGAGCGATGCCTCGATCTCGCGACCCAGGTGGGCGACGATGTCCTTCGGCGTGCCGGTGGGCGAGAACACGCCGGTCCACAGCGTCACGTCATAGCCGGGCACGCCCGACTCGGCGACCGTGGGTACGTCGGGCAGCAGCGGCGAGCGGCGCGGCGTGGTGATCGCCAGCGCGCGCAGGCGGCCGCTCTTCACGAACGGCAGCGACGCCGGCATGGTGTTGGTGCCGGCCTGCAGCATGCCGGCCACGAGGTCGGTGGTCGCCTGCACGCTGCCCTTGTACGGCACGTGCACCATCGTCGTGCCGGTCAGCGAGTTGAACAGGGCCATCGAGAGGTGCGAGGTGGACCCGTTTCCGGCCGACCCGTAGTTGATGTCGCCGGGCCGCTTGCGTGCCAGTTCCGCCAGGTCGCGCGCGGTCTTCACCGGCAGCGCGGGATGGGCGACCAGCAGCAGCGGCACGTCCGCCACGCGCGCGATCGCGATGAAATCCTTCAGCGGGTCGAAGCTGAGCTTCGACGCCACGGCCGGCAGCATCACGATCTCCGAGGCCGACCCGAGCAGGATGGTGTAGCCATCCGGCGCCGCGCGGGCTGCGAATTCGGTGCCGATCGCCCCGCCCGCACCGGTGCGGTTCTCGACGATGATCTGCTGCTTCAGACGGTCCTGCAGGCGCTGCGACAGGATGCGCGCGGTGGAGTCGGAACCGCCGCCCACCGGGAACGGCACCACCATGCGGATCGGCTTTGCCGGCCAGGCCTGCTGCGCCATCGCCTGCCCCGCGAACACGGCCGCGGAAACCGTCATCGCCACCGCCATCGTCGACAACACGGACTTGTGCGCCTGCTTCGTCATCTTCATCCAGGACCTCCGTTCAGGACCGGGCCTGCCCGCCCGGGAAACATCGGAAACCGCGCACGATACGCCGCGGCGGCGGCTACTTCGAAGCTGCAGCGTGCTGCTTCAGCAGTGCCTTCAGCCGCTGCGGCGTGACCGGCAGCCGGGTGATCGCATTCGGGATGCCGATCGCATCGTCGATCGCCGCGGCGATCGCCGCGCCGACGCCGGTGATGCCGGCTTCACCCGCACCCTTCATGCCGAGGGCATTGTTGGGGCTGGGTGCGTCCTCGGTCAACAGCACGTCGACCGGCGGCATCTCGCTGGCGGTCGGCATCAGGTAGTCGGCGAAGGTCACCGACAACGGCTCGCCGCGCTCGTCGTAGACGAACTCCTCGAACAGCGCGCCGCCCAGGCCCTGCGCGACGCCACCGACGATCTGGCCTTCGACCAGCATCGGGTTGATCGCGCAGCCGATGTCATAGGCGACATGGAAGCGTTCGACCTTCGTCTCGCCGGTGTCGGGGTCGACCTTGACCAGCGCGGTATGGATGCCGTACGGATGGGTCATGCCGGCCGTCTCGAACCAGCCCTCGGCCGTCAGCCCCGGGTTGCCGAACTCGACCGTGGCCGGGCTGGGTGCGAGTGCCGCAGCCACCTTGCCGATCGGGATGCCGGGCTCGCCCGGGCGGTCGATGCGCACCACCTGCCCGTCGACGATGTCGAGCATCTCGACCGGCGCCTCGACCAGGTGCCGCGAGGCGAACTCGAGCGCCTTGCGCCGCACGTTGAGTGCGGCCATGCGCGTCGCGCCACCGGTCATCACGGTGGCGCGCGAGGCATGCGAACCGATGCCGTACTCGAGCACGTCGGTGCGGCCGTGGATCACCTTCACGTCGCGGTACTCGACGCCGAGCGCATCGGCGGCGATCTGCGCCATCACCGTCTCGACCCCCTGCCCGATCGAGGACGCGCCGGTGATCACCTGCACCTTGCCGCGCGTGTCGACCGTGACCTTCGCACCGTCCACCGGCCCGAGGCCACCCTTCTCCATGAAGAAGCCCATGCCCAGGCCGACGAGCTCGCCGTTCGCGCGGCGGGCAGCGACTTCCGCCTGCAGCCTGTCCCAGCCGATGTCCACCAGGGTCTTGTCGAGCAGGCCGGCGAAATCGCCCGAGTCGAGTTCGACCGCATGGTCGAGGATCTCCATCGCCCGCGCGTACGGGTACGCTTCCTTCGGGATCAGGTTGCGCCGCCGGATCTCGATGCGCGACAGCCCGAACTGCTCGGCCGCTGCGTCCATCAGCCGCTCGCAGGCGTAGGTGGATTCGAAGCGCCCCGGCGAGCGATAGGTGGCCGCCGGTGTCTTGTTGGTCATGCGCACATAGCCGACCGTGCGGTAGGCCGGCACATGGTAGGCGCCGATCAGCGTGCCCATCGCCATGTCGGGCACGCGCGCGCCGTGGGTGCGCACGTATGCGCCCTGGTCGTGCCAGAGCTTCGCATCGATGCCGAGCAGGCGGCCCTGCTCGTCGAACGCACCGCGCACCACATGGCGCTGCTCGCGCGAATGGTTGCAGGCGAGCAGGTTCTCGCGCCGGTCCTCGACCCATTTCACCGGCCGGTCGAAGCGCTGGGCCGCGAGGCAGACCAGCACGTCTTCCGGATAGATCTCGCCGCGCACGCCGAAGCCGCCGCCGATGTGGCCTTCGTAGAAGTGCATGCTGGCCGGGCTGCGCCCGATCAGCGTCGCCACCGCATCGCGATGCGCATGCGGCCGCTTGCCCTGGCCGTAGCATTCGAGCACGTCGCGCGAATGGTCGATGCGCGCGAGCGCACCACGGTTTTCCATCGGCACGCCGGAGTGGCGTCCGACCTGCACGTCCACCTCGACGACCTTGAAGGCGTTCTTCAGCGCCGACTCGATGTCGCCGAAGTTCTTGCGCAGCACCAGTGCCTCGGTGGACCGGCCCGGTGCGAACTCGCCCGGCGGCGTGTCGGCCGACAGGATCACCGGCAGCGATTCGCCGTCCATCGTGACCAGGTCGGCGATGTCCTCGGCGACGTAAGGATCGTCCGCGAACACCACGGCGATCGGCTCGCCGACATAGCGGACGCGATCGCGCGCGAGGATGAACTGGCGATAGGGCTCCAGCCCCTGGATACTGGTCGGACGGAAGGTGATCGGCGGGATCTCGGCCACGTCGGCACCGGTCCACACGCCGCGGCATCCCGGATGCGCGAGCGCGGCCGAGGTGTCGATCGAGCGGATGAGCGCGTTGGCATAGGTCGAGCGGACCACGCGCATGTGCAGCTGGTGCGGGAAGTTCAGGTTGCCGACGTAGGTGCCGCGGCCGGTGACCAGCGGCGGATCCTCGAGCCGGGTGACGCGCTGGCCGACGAACTTGCGGCGCGGGTTGGCATCGCCGTTGTGGCGCTCGCCATGCTTCAGGCTGCTCGGTCCGTGCGCACTCATCGGGCGCCTCCCTTGCCGGCATCGCGTACCTGGCGCACCGCACGCAGGATGTTCTGGTAACCGGTGCAGCGGCACAGGTTGGACGACAGCACCTCGCGCAGCGATTCGTCATCGATGTCCGGCTGCTGCTCGAGTGTGCCGGCCGCGAGCATCAGGAAGCCCGAGGTGCAGAAGCCGCACTGAAGCGCATGGTTGTCGGTGAACGCCTGCTGCAGCGCGTGCAGCTTGCCGCCATCCTTCGGCGAGGCGGCGAGTCCTTCGACCGTGCGCAGTGCCTTGCCCTGCGCCTGCACCGCGAACATCAGGCAGGAGCGTACCGGGACGCCATCGAGCAGCACCGTGCAGGCACCGCAGACGCCATGCTCGCAACCGACGTTGGTGCCGGTGAGCCCGCAGTCCCCGCGCAGCGCGTCGGACAGCGTCTTGCGCGGCTCGACCCGGATCTCGTGCTCGGTGCCGTTCACGTCCAGCGTGATCGCCATCTTCTGTGTCATCGGGTCAGCTCCCTGCCTGCGCGAACGCGCGCCGCACTGCGGTACCGATGAGGTCCCTGCGGTAGTCGGCACTGGTATGGAAATCCTCGAGCGGATCGACTGCTGCGGACGCCGCCGCAGCCGCCTCGTCGATCGCCGCCGTGCCATGCGGGCGACCCTCGAGCACGGCCTCGGCCTGCGCGATGCGCCGCGGCTGCACTTCGACCGCACCGGCACCGATGCGCACGTCGCGCATCGCGCCGCCCTGTTCACGCCAGGTGACCAGCGCCATCGCCAGCGCATAGTCGCCGGCGCGCCGGCTGAACTCGTAGAACCCGGCACGGCTGCCCTCGGGCAGCAGCGGCAGGCGCACCTCGGCGAGCAGTTCATCTTCCGCCAGCGCCGTGGTCATGATGCCCTGGAACCAGTCGGCCGCCGGAATCACGCGCGTGCCACGCACGCTCTTCGCCACCATCCGCGCGCCGAGCGTCGCGGCGAGCAGGCACCACTCGGAGGCCGGATCGGCATTGGCCAGGCTGCCGCAGAAAGTGCCGCGCTGCCGGATCGGGTAGTGCGCGATGTTGTGCACCACCTGCGCCAGCAGCCGGCCCAGCGGACCGGGTTCGACCGGGACGTGGAAGGCGGCATGGCGCACGCAGGCACCGATCACCAGCTCATTGCCGTCCACCCGGACCCGGGCGAACTCCTCGACGCCGTTGATGTCGATCAGGTGCGGCGGAAAGGCGAGGCGCAACGCCATGCTCGGCACCAGGCTCTGCCCGCCGGCGATCACCCGGCCATCCTGCGGCGCGTATTCGGCCAGCAGGGCCACCGCCTCGTCGGCGCTGCGCGCCGGATGCCACTCGAACGATCCTGCCTTCATGGTTTCTTCCTGCCGAACAGGTTGCGTAACGAAGCGAGCAGCGCCCCGAACAGCAGCGAGAAGCCGGAGATCGGCTTCGCCGGGGCGGGGGGCGGGACCGAGGCCGGACCCGCAGGCGCCAGCGTAGACGGCGACAGTGCCACTGCCGCGTCCGTGCCCGTGGCCGTGGCCGGTGCGGACACGACCGACGCCGCCCGGCTCGCGAGGATGCGCGCGCGCAGGCATTCGCCGAACTGGCCGATCAGCTGCGCAGCAACGCTCTGGATCATGCCGGACCCGCGTCCGTACTGGGCGACCGATCCGGTGAGGGTGACGTTGCTGTGGATGTTCACCCGGGTGGTCACGCCATCTTCCAGCGGCTGCAGCGAGAAATCGATCAGCGCAGAGGTGCTGCCACGACCCTTCGAATCGGCACCGGTGGCGCGCATGCGGGCGCGATGCGCGGCAGCGTCGGTTTCCTCGAGCTTCGCCTGGCCGACGAAGGACAGCGAGACCGGGCCGAGCCGCACGCCCACCTTGCCCTTGTAGGTCTGGGCGTCCACCACCTCGGTGAGTTCTGCGCCCGGCAGGCAGGTGGCGATGCGCTCGATGTCGAGCAGCCAGGCCCAGGCCTCGGCGGGCGGCAGGGGTACGTCGAACGCGTTGTCGAATTCCATGGATTTTCAGGCGCGGTCAATGCAACGCGGGGGAGTTGCCGTCAACCCACCACCCGCCATTCGATCTGCTCACCGCCGCGGTAGACCAGCGCCCGCTCGTCCGGTCCGTCGACCTTGATGTCTTCGGGCGCGGTCCAGGTGCTGCGTTCCAGCGTGATCGTCTCGGTATTGGACGGCAATCCATAGTGCAGCGGCCCGTTGAGCGAGGTGAAACCCTCGAGCTTGTCGAGCGCGCCCGCCTGCTCGAACACCTTCGTGTACTGCTCGATCGCCACCGGTGAGTTGAACAGCCCGGCCGAGCCGACCACGGCCAGCTTGCGCTCGACCGGATGCGGCGCCGAGTCGGTGCCGAGGAAGAAGCACTTGTCGCCCGAGGTGGCCGCCTCGACCAGCGCGCGCCGGTCGGCTTCGGTCTTGATCACCGGCATGCAGTAGAGGTAAGGCCGGTTGCCCCAGCCGAGCCAGTCGGTGCGGTTATGGGTCAGGTGGTAGGGCGTGATGGTCGCGCCGACCTGCGGTGCCGCGCTGCGGATGTAGTCGACCGCGATCTTCGAGCTGATGTGCTCGAGCACGAACTTCAGTCCGGGGAAATCCTTCGTCCAGGGCTGGAGACGGCGCTCGATCCAGACCGCCTCGCGGTCGAACACGTCGATCTCCGGATCGACTTCCTCGCCATGCATCAGCAGCGGGATGCCGATCTTCTCCATGCGCGCCATCACCGGCCGGATCTTCCGGTAGTCGGTGACGCCGGCCGCCGAGTTGGTGGTGGCGTTGGCCGGGTACAGCTTGACCGCGGTGAACACGCCATCGCGGAACCCTGCCTCGACCTCGTCCGGATCGGTCATGTCGTGCAGGTAGCAGGTCATCATCGGCTGGAAGCGCGACCCTTCCGGAAGCGCCTGGTGAATGCGCTCGCGATAGGCGATGGCCTCCTTCACCGTGGTCACCGGCGGCAACAGGTTGGGCATGATGATCGCCCGCCCGAAGTTGCGCGCGGTGAACGGCAGCGATGCCCTGAGCATCGCCCCGTCGCGCACATGCAGGTGCCAGTCGTCCGGCTTGCGGATGGTGATGCGGTCGACCGAAGGAGCAGGAGTCTGCGCAGGATTCAAGGGTGGCATCACGGCCTCACGTTCAGCTGATGCCCATCATACCGGCCTCGTAGGTGTCGCGCGGCGGATGGTCGATCATCGAACCCGTGAGTTCGGAGACCTTCGCCACGCCATGCGCCTCGCACCACTGCTCGATGCCCTCGATCATCGCGATCATCGCCGTCGGGTTGCGGAAGCTGGCATAGCCCACCTGCACCGCGGTCGCGCCGGCCATCATGTACTCGATGACGTCCTCGGCACGCGAGATGCCACCGACGCCGATGATCGGGATCTTCACGCACTTCGAGCACTGGTGGACCATGCGCATGATGATCGGGCGCACGCCCGGGCCGGAGATGCCGCCGTAGCCGTTGCCGATGTAGGACAGCCGGCTCTCGATGTTGATCTTCAGGCCGAGGATGGTGTTCGAGACGGTGATCGCATTCGCACCGCCCTTCTCGGCCGCCTCGGCCACCGCGCCGATCTCGCCGGCATTGGGCGAGAGCTTGGCCCAGATCGGCAGCTGCGTCGCCTCGCGGCAGAGCTTGACCACCTTGTAGGTGTGCTCTTCGTTCAGCGCGAAGTTGCCACCGCCGGGCGCCCGCGTCGGGCACGAGATGTTGATCTCGATCGCATCGACGCCGGGCACCGACACGTCGCGCGCCATCGCGGCGAAGTCCTCGATGCTCTCGGCCGAGATGCTGCAGATCAGCGGCGGGGTGAATCGCTTGTACTCGGCGACCTGCACGTCCTGGAAGTACTGCAGGCCCTTGGTCGGCAGGCCGATCGAGTTGATCATGCCGGAATCGATCTCCGACACGCGCGGCGGCGGGTTGCCCGCGCGGTAGCCGCGCGACACGGTCTTGGCGACCAGTGCACCGAGCCGGTTGAGGTCGATGATCTGCGAGAACTCGACCGAGAAGGTGCCCGAGGCGGGCATCACCGGATTGGCCAGCTTCACGCTGCCCACGTTGACCGATAGATCTACCATCCCAGGCACTCCTGAAGGTCGAACACGGGGCCTTCCACGCAGACACGGCGCATCTCTTTCTGGCCGTTGCGCTCGAAGGTACGCACGCAGATGTAGCAGGGGCCGAGGCCGCAGGCCATGATCTGCTCCATCGCCATCTGTCCGGGGATGTCGAATTCCTTGCCCAGCTTCTTCATCAGCTGCATCAGCCGGTTCGAGCCGCAGGTGAAGAAGGCATCGGCGCGCTTCTCGGCGATCAGCTGGCGCAGGATCTTCTCGACGTTGCCGATGTCGCTGGTACCGTCGGTATCGAGCACCTTGACCACGCTGCCGACGCTCTCGAACAGGTCGGCGGCGAGCGCGAGGTCGGGGCTGCGCGCCGACAGGATGGCGGTGACGCGCACGCCCATCTCGCCGGCGAACTGGGAGATCGGCGCCATCGTCGCCAGGCCCACGCCGCGGCCGAGCACCACGATGTTCTTCCACTCCGGCTTCAGGTGGAAGCCGACCCCGAGCGGGCCGACCATGTTCAGTTCATCGCCCGGCTTGAGCGTGGCCAGGCCCTTGGTGCCGCGGCCGACGACCTTGTAGAGGAATTCGAGCCGGCCGCTGGAACGCTGGATGCGGTACACCGACTGCGGGCGACGGAACCAGAGTTCACCCTCGTCGGGCGACGGGCACAGCAGGTGGAAGAACTGGCCGGGCTGGGCCGCCAGCGCCTTCGGCGTGGCCTTCACCACCAGGTGCTTGTATTCCTCGTTGACCCACTCGTGCGCGACCACCGGCACGATCGACTCTTCGGCCGGGCATTGCGGCGGCGAATGGCCGGTCCCGGGCTCGCCCACCTTGACGGCGGCGGTGGCAAACATACCTTGTGACATCGACTGTCCTCCTGGGGCGCGGTGGGCGAAATGCGGGTCAGACACGGGTTTTTCGCGGACCCTGAATTAGACGAGCCGGATGTCCAAAAAGCAAGGCTTTTCCAAAAAAAGAGACAGTGTCTCTGAACGCTCCGGCCGATCGCGGTCAGCGGTACTTCGCCAGCAGCCCGCGCAGGAACTTCGCCGCCGCTGCACCCTTCAGCGCCCGGCTCCACATCTCCTCGGCCGCCTTCTGGTGCAGGGCCAGCGCCTCGGGGGCCGAGGTGATCATCGCCACCCCGATGCGCACGTTCGGCTGCTCGCCCAGGCGGAACGGCGACAGCACCAGCACCTGCCGGTCGGGCTGGCGCAGGATCTGGAAACTTGCATGGGGCAGCGTGTCGGGCACGATGCCGATCTGGATGCCGATCGGCTGCTCCTCGGTGAGCTTCGCGAAGCGGGTGACCTCGCGCACCGCCTGCACGCGCCGTTCGGCACGCACCGACTCGTCGAGGTCGAGCCGCCCGACCAGCCCGTTGTGCAGGAAGCGTTCGATCTCGCTCGCGGAGATCAGGTTCACCACGGCCGGCTGCCGACGATGGTACTGGGCCTTGCGCGCGTGCAGGATCGTCATGATCTCGCCGACCTCGGCGATCGCGCGATCGTGCCCCGGCAGGTCGGCGGGGATGCTTTCGGTGAGCACCTGCGCGAGGGTCGCATCGAACGCTTCGGACGCGAGCAGGTAGGAGATCGGTCCGGCGAGCACGATGATCTGCTCGGCCGTCTCCTCGGTCTGGCGCAGGCGCTCGAAATAGGCGACCGCCGAGGCGATGTACTCCACCCCGACGCCGAGCAGCGTCGGCACCGACACGCCGAGCAGTTCAGACAGCCGGCCGAGCGTCTCGATCTTGGCGAGTTCGCCCTTCTCGAAGCGATAGAGCGCAGCCCGCGAGATGTCGAGCCGGCGCGCGATCTCGTCGGCGGACAGCCCGGAGCCGAGGCGGAACGCGCGCAGCCGGTTTCCGATATCGTCGAATCGAATCGCCATCGAGCGGGGCACTGTTGAAGACCGGGACGATGGTACTCGATCGGGAAGCGGTGAAAGCGCGTCACTGTCCGGGCCGTGATGCGGTACTGTTGTTGCTCGTGCCGCTGCACGCCTGTCGAACCCGAACCCGCCGACGCATGACCAAGGACCTTGCATGAAGACTGCCGCCCTGCTCGCCACCTTCGCCACCCTGGCCCCGCTTGCCCTGGCTGCCGCGCCTTCGCTGGCACAGAATCCTGCCGACGGGGCATTCCCCTCGCGGGCGCTGCGCTTCCTCGTGCCGTTCGCACCGGGTGGCGGCAACGACTTCATCGCGCGCACCCTGGCACAACGGCTGTCCGAAGGACTCGGCCAGCCGGTGCTGGTCGACAACCGGGCCGGTGGCGGTGGCCTGCTCGCGACCGAACTCGCGGCACGCGCGCAGCCCGACGGCTATACGCTGCTGCTCGGCTTCATCGGCCCGTTCTCGATCTCGCCGACGATGCAGAAGGTGAACTACGATCCGGTGCGCGACTTCATCAGCCTCGATTTCTTCGCCTCGTCCTACCACCTGCTGATCGCACATCCGTCGGTGCCGGTGAAGTCGGTCAAGGACCTGGTGGCCCATGCGAAGGCGAACCCGGGCCGGCTCAACTACGCATCGAGCGGCGCCGGCGCCAACCTCCACCTGTCGGGCGAACTGTTCAAGATGGTCACCGGCACCGACCTCGTGCACATCCCGTACAAGGGTGCCGGCCCCGCCGCCGCCGCCGTGCTTGCCGGCGAAGCACAACTGCTGTTCTCGTCGATCACGGCCGCGCTGCCGCTGGCACGCGCCGGTCGGGTGACGGCGCTGGCCGTGACGAGCCCGAAACGCTCGCCGCTGGCACCCGATGTGCCGACGCTCAACGAGCAGGGCATCTTCAACGTCGAGGTGCCCTCCTGGTACACGCTGATGGCACCGGCGAAGACCGCGCGCGAAGCCGCCGAGCGCCTGCGCGCAGAAGTGCGCCGGGTGGTGGCGATCCCCGAGTTCCGTGACACGCTGGCGAAGCAGGCGATCGACGTGCAGGTGATGCCGCAGGCCGAGTTCACCGCGTTCCTCAAGGCCGATACCGCGAAGTATGCGGCGGTGGTGAAGAAGGCGAAGATCACCGCCGAGTAGCGGGACGGTCGCCGGCGAAGGTCAATCGATGCGGATGTTCGCGTCCTTCACGATCTTCGCCCACTTGGCCGACTCGCTGCGGATCAGTTCGGCGAACTGCTGCGGCGTGGACAGGCGGACCTGGAACCCCTGTGCGTCGAGCTTCTCGCGCAGGTCGGCCGCGCCGAGCACCTTGTGGATCTCCGCGTTCAGCCGCATCACGATGTCCTGTGGCGTCTTCGCCGGCGCCAGCACGCCCTGCCAGTCTTCAGAGGCGAAGCCGGCCAGGCCTGATTCGGCGACTGTCGGAAGTTCCGGCGCCGTCGACACCCGCTGCCCGGGCGCCACCGCC
Organism: Burkholderiales bacterium; assembly: GCA_044340265.1. Lineage (GTDB taxonomy): Bacteria > Pseudomonadota > Gammaproteobacteria > Burkholderiales > CAIKXV01 > CAIKXV01. The sequence continues at coordinate 11,409 of JBIITW010000122.1, forward strand.
AGCGCACGCAGCTTGCCGGCGCGCACATGCGGCATGGCCGAGGGCATGCTCGCGAACGAGAAGCCGACATGGCCGCCGATCAGGTCGGCCACGGCCGCCCCGCCGCCCTTGTAGGGCACGTGCACCACGTCCACGCCGGCCATCGACTTGAACAGTTCGCCAGTGAGATGGGTCGCATTGCCGATGCCGCTGGAGGCGAAGGTGAGTTGCCCCGGACGCTGCTTCGCCAGTGCGACCAGATCGGCCAGCGTCTTCACCGGCATCGACGGATGCACCACCAGCACATGCGAGGACGCACCGGTGAGGGTGATCGGTGCGAAGTCGCGCTGGCTGTCGTAGGGCACCTTCCGGAACAGGCTCTGGTTCACCGCGAACGGGCCGAGGGTGCCGATGGTGAGCGTGTAGCCGTCGGGCGCGGCCTTCGCCACCAGTTCATTGCCGAGCATCGCACCGGCACCGGGCCGGTTCTCGACGATCACCGGCTGGCCCAGCGATTCGGTCAGCCGCTGGCCGAGGATCCGTGCGACCAGGTCGGCGCTGCCGCCAGGCCCGAACGGCACCACGATGCGCACCGTTCGCGAAGGCCAGGCACCGGCGGCGGCCTGCTGCGCCTGGACGGGCGACGCAACCCCGGCCGCGAGGAAGGCCGGGAGCGAAAACAGCAGGGACGAAATCGACAGCACGGACGCACGCACGATTCAACACCCTCCCGATCACGGTGGACAGTCAGGACACGACACTCAGCACACGGCACTCAGTACACGGATGACGCCCGGGCCGGCGTTCAGAAGCCCGGGAACTGCAGGTTGGTCCACTTCGCCTTGATCTTCGCGCGCAGCTCGGCGCTGACGTCGACCACCGTCGGGAAGGTCTTCTTCAGCTTCATCTCGTACGGGATGCAGGCGTCGACCAGGATACGGTTGTTGAAGTTGCCCGGCAGCCACAGCGGATCGCGCTTGGACGACCAGGCCTTCTGGATCAGGTCGATGTCGGTGACCGGATCGAAGCGGGTGCTCATCGCCCACAGTACCTGGTCGAGGTCGCCGGCATCGATGTCCTCGTCGACCACCACCGTCCACTTGCCGGCATAGGCGCCGCCCTGGCAGTTCGACGCGATGTGCAGCGCATTGCGCGAATGGCCGGGATAGCGCTGGATGATCTGCACCACCGTGAACCGCGTGGCCGGGCCGGCTTCGTGGTTCCACACGCCGAGCACGTCGGGGATGCCGCAGGCATCGAGCGCACGCCAGACTTCAGCCGCACCGGCGATGCCCTTGAGCAGGCCGGTCTCGTCCACCGGCTTGTGCTGCGGTGCACAGCAGAGGATCGGGTTGTTCCGGTGCAGGATGGTCTTCACGTTCACGTACGGACGCGGCACCGAGTCGTCGGAGTAGTAGCCCATCCATTCGCCGAACGGGCCTTCAGGCAGCGCCTGCCCGGGCACCATCTCGCCCTCGATCGCGATCTCGCAGTCGGCCGGGATCGGGAAGCCGGTGTACGGCCCACGCACGCATTCGACCGGCTCGCCGCGCAGGCCGCCCATGAAGTCGATCTCGCTGATGCCATCGGGCAGCGGACTGGCCGACAGCATGAACAGCAGCGGATCCTGGCCGCAGAGGATCACCACCTTCATCGGCTCGCCGCGCTCGAAGTACTTGTCGCGATGGATGCGGCCGTGCTTGCCCTCGGTGATCTGGCAGCCGATCGTCTTGCCGTCATAGACCTGGCTACGATAGGCACCGACGTTGTACCAGCCCTCGTCCGGGTCGAGCGTGATCACGCCGTCGGCGGTGCCGATGAAGCGGGCCTTGTCGGCCTCGTGGTGGCGCGGCACCGGGAACTTCAGCACGTCACAGTCGTCGCCGGTGATCACGTTCTCGAGGATCGGGCCGGTCTCGACGATCTTCGGCGGCAGAGGCTTCAGCGTGCGGATGCGCTCGTGGTAGGCCTTCACGATGTCGACCTTGCGCGCATGCTCGAGCGGCAGGCCGAGGGTCAGTGCGACCCGCTTGATCGACGAGAACTGCCCGTACAGCGTGCGGAAACCCGCCGGATAGCCGGGGATGTTGTCGAACAGGATGGCCGGTGCCTGCCCGCGGCTCTTCTCGGTCATCATGTGGGTGATCGCACCCATCTCGGTATCCCAGTGCGCACCGTCGATCTTCAGCAGTTCGCCGAAGCCTTCACTGCGTTCGAGCCATTCGCGCAACCCGCGGTAGCTGACGGTTTCATCTAGGGTGGACTTGGTCATCGCGCGCTCCGGGGGTGCAGGGAGAGGTATCGAACGGCTGCAGGACAGCTGTCGAACGAGTGTCTAATTTCTGATACCGTTCTCACAAAAGTAACAGAAGGTCGAGGGGGCTGCAATGTGTCGCGGGGCACGCTCCGGCGCTATGCTCGACGCTGTTGCCGATGGCTTGAACCGGCCGATGCCGGCACTGTACCGACCAGGAGAGATGTCGATGGAAAACCAGGACCTCCGGAGCTGGCTCGCGCGGATGGAAGCGGCGGGCGAGCTGCAGCATGTGAGTGGTGCCGAGCGGATGGAAGAGATCGGCGGCATCGTCGACATCTACCAGCGCAAGATGGGTCGACAGGCGCTGCTGTTCGACGACGTGCCCGGCTACCCGCGCGGCTACCGGGTGCTGGCCAACGTGCTGACCTCGGTGCGCCGCATCGCGATGACGCTCGGGCTGCCAGACGACTCGACCGAGATGGACCTGGTGCGCTACTGGCGCAACTACATCGGCGGCGCGGACACGCACAAGCCCGAGGTGGTGAAGACGGGCAAGCTGCTCGAGAACGTGCTCTACGGCAAGGACATCGACCTGCTGAAGATCCCGACGCCGAAGTGGCACGAGGACGACGGCGGCCCCTACATCGGCACCGGCTGCATGGTGATCATGAAGGACCCCGACTCGGGCTGGATCAACTACGGCGCCTATCGCGGCCAGGTGTTCGACAAGGCCATCGCGACGGTGATGTGCTCCAAGGGCAAGCACGGCGACCTGCTGATGCAGAAGTACTTCCAGCGCGGCGAGCGTTGCCCGATCGCGGTGGTGGTCGGCGTGCATCCGGCGCTGTTCATGGTCGCCGGCCTCGAGATTCCCTACGGCAAGAACGAGTACGAGGCAGCCGGTGCGCTGATCGGCGAGCCGG
>JBIITW010000326.1:0-3722 GCA_044340265.1 Burkholderiales bacterium
TCGCGCACCGGCGTGCCGATCAGGCAGCGTCCGGCCACGTCGAGGTAGGTCTGGGACAGCGCCCCGGGATACATCGCGCGTACCTGCGACGGCGTCAGGGGACCGAGGGGAGCCAGGCCCAACCCGGCCGGTGCGTTCATGTCATTCATCCAGGTCTCCTCCGATGCAGGCTCGCGGGGCGGCCAGGCCATGGCGACTGCTGCTGCGACTGCGCCGGATTCTACTCTGGAAGGCGCAGGTCTTCCGTCGGACCGCCCGCTGGAGATAAGCTCCATGCCTGTCCTTCCCCCATGCTCCGATGACCGCACCTGTGACCACTACTGCCGCCGTACTGTCGCCGACCCTGCTTGCGCTGGCCACGCTCCTCGCTTCGAATGCGGCCGCCCAGCCTGCCGCCGATGCAGCCTGGCCTGCACGCCCCGTCCGGCTGGTGGTGCCGTATGCGCCCGGCGGTGGCCTGGACATCCTGGCCCGGTTGCTCGCCCCGCGGCTCACCGAACGCTGGGGACAGAACGTGCTGGTGGACAACCGGCCCGGTGCCAGCGGGCAGCTGGGTACACAGATCGTGGCCAACGCGGCGCCCGACGGCTACACGCTGGTGATCATCTCGACCGAGCACATCACCGCCCCGATGGTCTACCGGCGGCAGCTCTATGACCCGGTGGCCAGCTTCGTGCCGATCGTGCAGACCGGTGCGCAGTCCTACCTGCTGGTGGTCAACGCCGGCGTCGCCGCCACCTCGGTGAAGGAACTGGTCGCGCTGGCCAGGACGCGCAAGCTCAACTACACCTCGGCCGGCACCGGCTCGGTGGGCCACCTGTCCGGCGAACTGTTCAAGTCGATGGCCGGCATCGAGATGACCCATGTGCCCTACAAGGGCACCGGGCCGGCGCTGGGCGATACGGTCTCGGGCCAGGTGCAGGTGATGGTGGTCAACCCGCTGCCGGCGATGCCGCACATCAAGTCGGGCCGGCTGCGCCTGCTCGCGGTGACAGACAGCCGGCGCATCGCCTCGCTGCCCGAGGTGCCGACCATCGCCGAGGCGGGCATTCCCGGGTTCAACACAACGGGATGGAACGGACTGCTGGCGCCGGCCGGCACGCCACGGGCGGTGGTCTCCCGCATCAACGAGACGGTGGTGTCGATCGTGCGCGCACCCGACCTGCGCGACCGCATGACCAGCGAAGGCACCGAGCCGATCGGCAGCACACCGGAGGCGTTTCGCGCGCTGATGGTGTCGGACCAGAAGCGATGGGCGGCGGTCGTCTCGAAGATGAAGATCGACGCCGACTGAGCGGGCGCCAGCGGCGGCTGCTTACGGCCGGCCGGCGGGCTGGCGCCGCATCTCGCCGAAGAACGGCGGACCGAAACGATCGAGGAAACACTGGGCGAGCACCGGTGCCTGCCGGCGGAACTGCAGCCAGCAGGCGCGCTCCGGCTTCCCCCTGCGTTCGACCCGTGCACGCACTGCGCCGGCATCCTGGGCATCGTCGCGCAGGATCAGCGCGACCAGCGAGGCACGCACCCCGGGCGCGGCGAGCAGCCGCAGGTTGAGGCCGTCGGCGTGCAGGACATAGGGCGCATTGTCGCGCCCGTGCGGGGTATGGATCGCCACCCGCCGCGTCGTGTAGTCGGACTGCCCGGCCGCCCGGTCGATGATCGCCTCGATCAGGTCGGCCCGTGCCAGCGCGCGCCACAGCGTGGCGCTGGTCATGTGCAGCCCCTGGCGCGGCAGCGCCTGCAGCGACCGCTCGAGCATGCCGGGACGATCGTCGGGCAGGATGCCCCGGCGCACGGCCCGCATCTCGTCGAGCAGGTGCCCGACCAGTACCGCCGCGCTGCCGGACAGGAAGGTCTCGTTGCGGAACTCGATCCGGTCGCAGCCGCGACCGGGCAGCTCGCTGAACACCACGAACTCGCTGCCGATGCGATAGACCCGTGCGCTGCCCTCGCGGATGCGCGCGATGAACATGGCCTGGACGTCGCTGCTGCCGCAGAACACGGTCACCTCAGGCCCCCGCCTGCCCCGGCGTCCCGGCCTGCATCTGCCGCAACGTCTCGCGCGCCAGGTTGATGTGCTGGCGCAGCAGGTAGACCTGGTCGGTGAAGCCGAGCGGGATCGGCCGCGTGTACGCAGCGACCTCGAGTTCGTCGATCTTCTGTTCGTATTCGAGGACCTTCGCCGGATCGAAGTTCGAGCGGATGTCGTACTCGAGCATGCGCAGCTCGCCGTAGAGTTTCAGGATGCGCCCCCGGATCCGCCAGTTGTAGAGCGGCGGGATGATCCGCGACAGTGGTATGGCCACCGCGACCAGCGGCAGCACCATCACCCACAACCGCTCGATCAGGATGGCCAGCCACAGCGGCAGGATTCGCTGCAGGAAAGGCAGCCCTCCCCGATGGAAACGCTCGGCCTCCGGGCTCAGCGGAAAATCCTGCTGCCGCCCGGACGGAAACTCGCGCGCCGCCTGGAACAGCCCCGGCCCGCCGTGCACCTCGGCGGCGGCCTGCAGCAGCAGCGTCTGCAAGGTCGGGTGCAGGTCCTCGCGCGCCACCAGCTGCGCCGTCGGTGCGACCAGCAGGACGTCCTGCCGAGGCAGGTCGCGCACCAGGTCGATCGAGCCGCGCGGCAGCACCACCTTCGACAGGAACAGGAACTTCTTCGTGTAGGCGTCGGCCTGCACGAAACTCATCAACCGAAGGGCGGGGTCGCGCAGCAGCGCGGCGATATAGCCGGCTTCCGGTGCCGCGATCAGCATCACCGCATCGATGCGGCCCGCCCGCAGCGCATCGACGGCCGCCGCGCCGGTCAGGCTGGACAGGCGCACCTGCCCGGGGCCCAGTCCGTTGGCGCGCAGCAGCTGCAGCGCGAGCGGACGCGTGCCGCTGCCTTCGGGTCCGATCGCCACCCGCTTGCCGCGCAGGTCGGACAGCCGCCCTGTGTCCGCGGGCAACCGATGGAATACCCACAGCGGCTCGTGATACAGACCACCCAGCGCAAGCAGCCAGGGCGACTTCTGCGGGTCGCCCATCCCGCCCTGCACGAAGGCCACGTCCACGCCGTCGGAATCGGCATCCAGCAGCGAGAGATTCTCGGCCGATCCGGCGGTGGGCCGCAGCTGCAGGTCGAACCCCTTGCGCGCCAGGATGTCGCGGTAGCGCTGCGCATACTGGTGGTAGGCACCCTCGACGCTGCCGGTCGCCATCACCAGCGAACCCGGAGGCGCGGGCTGGATGAACCGGGAGGCGAACCAGAACGCCCCTGCGATCAGCAGCAGCGCCGGCAGGCCGACGGCAAGCAGGTCGCGCGGGGACAGCGAGCTCACGCGCAGGCGGCGCCAGCGTTCTCGCAGGGCAGGTGCGGGGGTGGCCATGCCCTACTCTACCAAAGGCCGGCGCCGGTACTCATGGCGAGCGGATGCCCAGTCGTTCCACCACCGGGCGCATCGCCTCGCGCATCCGGTCGCGGCGCAGGAACAGCCAGACCGCCGCCAGCGCACACAGCGCACCGTTGAGCGCCAGCGCCAGGCGCGGACCGATCACCTCGGCGATGCCACCGGCGAGCAGGCTTCCGATCGGTCCGATGCCCATGAACAGCATGGTCGAGAAGCTCATCACCCGGCCCCGCTTGTCGTCGTCGACCAGGGTCTGCATGATCAGTTGCACCGGCAGCATCGTCGCCAGCACGCCCAGGCCGACGATCACCACCAGCGGCGCGGACA
>JBIITW010000327.1:0-3710 GCA_044340265.1 Burkholderiales bacterium
ACCGATGTCGCGCTGCTGCTGTGCGCTCAGGGTGCCGCTGCTCACCGCCTGCAGCCAGCCCGCCGAGTGGGCGCGAAGGATCTCGGCATCCGTCGCGGCCGGGGCGATCTCCAGCCGCACCGCATCCCAGGGCAACTCCGCCAGCACCCTTGCCCGCAGCCGTGCGTACTTTTCCATCGGGAAGCGATGGCCCGGCGGCAATGGGAGCACGAAGCGGTCGCTGTAGTACGCGCGCACGCCGATCTTCAGGTGCCCAGCGCGGCGCGCAGACGATCCCAGTCGAAGAACGGGCCCGGATCGGTCTTGCGCCCGGGTGCGATGTCGCTGTGGCCGGCGACATGCGGCAGCGGGTAGCGGGTGCGCAGTGTCCGGGCCAGGTCTGCCAGCCGGTCGTACTGGATCGACTCGAAGGGATCCTCGTCGCTGCCCTCGAGTTCGACACCGATGGAGAAGTCGTTGCAACGACTGCGACCCATGAAGCTGGACACGCCCGCATGCCAGGCGCGCTGCGAGCAGGCGACGAACTGGATCAGGGCTCCGTCGCGCCGGATGAGGAAGTGCGCGGACACGCGCAAGGCGCGCAGCGGACCGAAATATGGGTGCGTATCGGGGTCCAGCCGGTTCAGGAACAGGTCGATCACGGCTTCGCCCCCATAGACCCGGGGCGGCAGGCTGATGTTGTGCACCACCAGCAGGTCGACCGGTGTCGCGCGCGGCCGGGCATCGAAGTTCGGCGATGGCACCTGCCGCGCCGCGCGCAGCCAGCCCGCACGATCGATGGCGGCGCGCCGCGGCGCGGCGGCACCGCCATCACTCGATTCCAAGGCGCTCCATCCGGTAGCGCAGCTGGCGGAAGGAGATGCCGAGGATCTTCGCCGCAGCCGTGCGGTTGTACCGGGTCTTCTCGAGCGCCTCGACGATCGCCTGCTTCTCGATCGTGGCCAGGTAGTCCTCGAGCGGCAGCCCGCGGATGTCCGTGGCCTCGACCGCAGCCGGCTTCAGCTGAAGGTCGTCGCGGCTGATCTCGCTGCCCGAGCACAGTGCGAGCGCCCGCTCGAGTACGTTCTCGAGTTCGCGGACGTTGCCCGGGAACGGGTAGTCCTCGAGCGCCCTTATCGCGCCGGAGGACAGCGCCGGCACCGGCAAGCCGTCCTGGGCGCCGCGCCGCTTCAGGAATTCATGCGCGAGCAGTCCGACGTCCTCGGGCATGTCTCGCAGCGAAGGCATCTTCAGCTCGATGACGTTCAACCGGTAGAAGAGGTCCTGCCGGAAACGCCCGGTCTTCACTTCCTCGGCGAGATCCTTGTGCGTCGCCGATATCACCCGTACGTCGACCGAATCCTCCTGCGTGGCGCCCACCTTGCGCACCCGCTTTTCCTGGATCGCACGCAGCAGCTTGACCTGCATCAGCAGCGGCAGCTCGGCCACTTCGTCGAGGAACAGGGTGCCGCCGTCGGCCGCCTGGAAGAATCCGCCCCGCTCGCCGTCTGCCCCGGTGAACGCGCCCTTGCGGTATCCGAAGAACTCGCTCTCGACCAGGTTCTCGGGGATGGCACCGCAGTTCACCGGCACGAAGGGCCGCTCATGGCGGACGCTCTTCTGGTGGATCAGCTTGGCCGCCAGCTCCTTGCCGCAGCCGGATTCGCCCGACACGTGGATCGGCGCCTGGCTGCGCGCCAGTCGATCGATCATCGCGCGCGTCTGGCGCATCGGCACGCTTTCGCCGAGCAGCGTGTGCGTGCCCGGGACGCCTGCACCCGCGGCTGCGGATTCGGGGTCAGGCGTTGCGCCGCCCTCCTCCGACAGCTTGAGCGCGGACTTGACCAGCGCGCGCAGCTGATTGACCTGCACCGGTTTTGCAAGGTAGTCGAACGCACCCGCCTTGAGCGCCGCCACGGCGTTCTCGGCACTGCCGTAGGCGGTGATCACCGCGACGGGCATGCGCGGCCAGAAGCGCGAAGTGTGTTCGAGCAATGCCAGCCCGTCGCCATCGGGCAGGCGCATGTCGGTCAGGCAGACGTCGTACTGCTGCTTCTGCAGCAGCCGGCGTGCCTCGAATTCGCTGTCGGCTGCATCGGTGACCAGCCCCATGCGCGTCAGCGTCAGGCTGAGCAGTTCGCGGATATCCGCCTCGTCATCGACGATCAGCGCTCGCGCCTTCATTGGCCGCGACCCTGGACACGTCGCTGCGCGACGGTGGCCGCGCCGCGCGCGGAGTGCATGGGATGCATCGGGAGCGTGGTCATGCGCGAATCGCCTCGGCTGCGGTCTTGCATTGCAGGGTGAACCGGGTGGGTGGCGGCCCGGCAGCGAACTCCAGGGTGCCGCCATTGGCATCGGCAAGCTCGCGCGCCAAGTATAGACCGAGGCCGGTACCGCTACTGGCGGTGGTGAAGAACGGCTCGAACAGTTGCGCCTGCACCGCCGGCGGAATGCCCGGACCATCATCCAGCACGTCGACGAACACGCTGCCGGAGCCGCTCACCTCGTCACCGGCGCGCGCGACGACGCGGATGCTGCCGGCAGACTGGCTGCCGTGGCGCAGCGCATTTCGGCACAGGTTCCACATCACCTGGTTGAGGTGGCTGCGGTCGAACTGCACCGGGAAGATGCCGTCTGACTCCACGCTCAGCACGGAGCGGTCGATGCGTTCGTTGTTGCAGAATTCGGCCGCGAACATCCCCAGGTAGCCAGTCAGCTCCACGACCTCCCGGTGCACCCGGTCGCGCCGGTTCAGCTTCAGCACTTCCTGCACCATGCCGTCGATCCGGCGCGTGTTGTCATGGATGATCTGCAGCAGACGGGCATCGGTGACGCTTGCCGCTTCCGTTTCCTGCAGCAGTTCCGTCGCATGGTTGATGGCCGACAACGGGTTGCGGATCTCGTGCGCGATGTTGGCAGTCAGGCGCCCCAGCGCCGCCAGCTTGAGCTGCTGCGCCTGCGACTGGATGCGCGTCAGATCCTCGAGGAAGACCACCGAGCGCCCTGTCGTCTCGACCGCCGCTGCCGTCGCCGCATCACCCGGCGTCGAGCGCGACCGCTCCGTGGCTGCATCCCCCCCGCTGCCGATATCGCCCCTCACCGGCACGATGCGCACGCCGATTTCGCGCAGGCCGGGCTTGCCCGCCTGCGGCAGGCGCAGCGGCTTCGCGGGCGTGTTCGGGTCGCGCTGCCAGCGGGCGTGCGCCTCGGCCACCAGCGGCGCGTAATCGATCAGCCTGGCTGGCCGGTCGGGCAGGCTGCGGCCGCCGAGCAGTTCGATCGCGCGCCCGTTGAGCTGGCGGATCAACCCGCGCTCGTCGACCACCAGCACGCCGTCCTGCATGTCCTGGATGATCAGCTTGTTGACCTTGGCCAGGTTGGCCAGATCGACGCCGCGCTGTTCGGCCAGCCGCTCGCTGGCGACCGCATACCCGGCAAGCGAACGCGCGACGAACGCGGTGGCGAAGTAGCCGATGCTGAGCAGCCCGGCTTGAACGAACTGGGCCGATCCATCGGCCAGGAGCAGCACGCGCCAGGCCTGTTCGCCAAGGATCGCCAGCGAACCGATCGCTGCGTAGAACAGCATCATCCGGCCGCGGCTGATCAGGGCCGCGCCAGCCTGAGACGCCAGCAGCAGCAGGCCCAGGCCACTGGCCATGCCGCCGCTGGCATGCATCGCCAGCACGATGAACACCGCATCGGCCACCGAATGCGCGGTGAGCTGCACC
>JBIITW010000123.1:0-14393 GCA_044340265.1 Burkholderiales bacterium
CGCAGGTTGTTGCGCCCGCGGTCGGGATCGCCGATCCAGGCGCCCAGCTCGAGATCGATGCCGTGATCCGCGAACAGCCTGACCAGCACGGTCGGAGCCGGGTCATCGAGCACGCGCGGATTGCGCGCAGCGACATCCTGTATCAGCTGGATCACCGCCTCCAGGTCGGACTCGTAGGCGACCTGGATCGGCACCGCGATGCGCACCTTGTGGTCGCTGTAGGACTGGTTGATCACCGTGCTGGTGATGATGGTCTCGTTCGGGATGATCGCTTCATTGCCATCGAGGGCGCGCACCACGACATAGCGGCCAGTCATCCGGGTGACGACGCCTTCCCGATTGTCGATCACCACGGTGTTGCCGATGGACACCGAACGGTCGGCCAGGATGATGAAGCCGCTGACATAGTTGCTGGCGATCTTCTGCAGGCCGAAGCCCAGGCCCACGCCCAGCGCGCCGCCGAACACCGACAGCAGGGTGATGTCGATGCCCACCGCCGACAGCGCGACCAGCACGCCGACGACGATCAGCAGTGCCTTGGCGGTCTTGGCGAAGATCACCCGCACGTTCATGTCCATCGCCTGCGAGCCCATCAGGCGCGCCTCGATCAGGCGGCCGATCCACAGCGCGACCAGCAGCGTGAGCACCACCGACAGGGCGCCGCGCATCATCAGCAGGACCGAGACCTGTCCCTTGCCGACCGGGATGGCGACGCCGTCCAGGATGCGGGTGATCGCGGGCAGCACGCCGGTGAGGTGCAGGGCGAAGCCGACCCACACCGTCCAGCCGACCAGCCGCTCCCAGGTATCCAGTGCCGGCGAGGGATTGAACGCCGAACGCAGCAGGTAGGCGAGCACGCGCACGATCGCCATCGCACCGAGCAGCGCGCTGGCGATGCCCAGCAGCGAGGTCGGGTTCCAGTCCGCGAACAGTGCATGCGCCGGCACCAGCAGCACCAGGGCGGACACCGGGAAGAGGACCCGCTCCAGGCCGGCGATGCTCGACTTCCAGCGGCCCTCGGCCCGGTCGAGCCTGGGTTTCAGCCACAGGTTGATCAGCCAGGCCAGCGCCAGCGCGAGGACGATCGCACCGACCTGCCAGGCCACGGCCGAAGTCTGCAGGTCGCGGCCGAGCGTGGCGATGACGGACTGGAGGTCGGTGAGTGCGGGGACTTGTGCCATCGGTACCTGGCGGATGGGCTGCGGCAGGGTGCAGCGTGGAGCGCGGGTTATAGCATGCGGGTCGCGCTGCGAGCCGGTCAGAGGGTGCCGGGCGCGCCCAGCCGCTCGATGCGTTCGGCCATGTCCGGATGGGTCTGCAGGTAGCGCTGCAGCCGCGGTACGCGCGGGGGCGGCCGGGCATCTCCCGGCGCGGGTGCCGTTCCTTCGCGCTCCGGGCTGGCCTGTCCTGCGCGCGCGCCGCTGCCAGCCAGCGCCTGCAGCATCGTCACCAGCGCCTGTACCGGGATGCCGTTGCGCGCGAGCAGGTCGCGGGCGAAGTCGTCCGCCTCGATCTCCATCGAGCGCGAATAATGCAGTTCGACCAGCATCGCAGGCACGAAGGCCAGCAGGCTGCTCCAGTCGCCGAACAGCACTGCCGCGCCACTGCCGACGATCGCGCTGGCGATCAGCCGGCGCATCACATGGCGATGGTGGACATGTCCGACCTCGTGGGCGAATGCGGCCACCACGGCGTCGTCGCCGCCGGCGATCTCGACCAGTTCGTCGGTGATCACGATGGTGCCCCCGGGCAGCGCGAACGCGTTGGGCCCGATCATCGAGCTGCGGAACTCGACCCGGTAGGGCCGGTCGCCGGGCGGCACGATCGCGGCGAAGCGCGCCGACAGCCGTTCACGCGTGGCCGCGTCGAGCGTCGAAGGCTGCATCAGTTCGCCATCGAGGTAGGCCAGCGCGCGCTCGCCGAGGCTGGCCTCGACCCCGATGGGCACCTGCTGCGCGATCACCCCGGCGGCGACCGGCACGCCCCAGTACACGCCGGCCGCCGAGATCGCGATCACCGCGAGCACCGCCAGCAGCACGTTGCGCCAGCGCGACTGCAGCCGGGACACCAGCGGCTCGCGGTAGCCGGTCCGCTCGAGCAACGCGCCGAAGGCAGCGGCATCGTCGACTTCGCAATGGCTGCCGTCGGGCAGCGTGACCAGCCGCGGGCCGCGCGACATCACTTCGGATACCCGCAACTGGTGCAGTTCGATGCGCAGCGACAACGACTCGCCGTCCAGCCGGGCCATGCCGTCCTCGACCGACAGCAGGGCCGGCACCGGGCGTGCACTGCGGCCGTCGAAATAGCGGACCGGTACCGCTTCGTTCACAGGGCGATGTCGATATCGAACAGGTCGACCGCACCTTCGCCGGTGGCGCTTTCCTCGCCGGGCCGGGCGTCGGCCATGAACGCATCGAGCCCGGCAGGTGCGATCAGGGTCATCGACTGCAGCCGGTAGCGCATCGTGTTGACCACCGCGAACGGGGTGTAGAGCCCCAGCGTGAACAGCACCAGCAGGGCGTTCTTCAGGTACAGGCGCGCGAGCGGCACCGTGTGCACCGCGCTGCGGAACGACAGGTCACCGATCGTGGTGCCGTTCCAGACCGTGTTCTGCAGGCGCGCGTTGAAGAACGCCATCACCAGCAGCATCGACAGGTAGAACACCAGGGTCGCCATGGCAATGCCGATCACGATGCCGGTGCCCAGCGCCTCTCCGAACAGCGCGCTGACCGCCAGGCCACCGACCGTCAAGGTCACCACGAAACCGATCGCGAGCAGCAACTGCAGGCCGATCGCCCGAAGGTAGATGCCGTAGAACGCGCCGACACCGGCGGAGAAGGCCGAGCCGGTGGTGCCGAATGCGGCATGGTCGTGCTGGTAGCGCTTGAGCGCATGGTGGAATCGCGGCAGCAGCGCGGCGACCGCCAGCACGGCCACGCCCAGCAGGATCGCGAAGGAGGGGGAGGGCGTGTCGCCCGGACCGTCCGGGCCGAAAGCCACGCCGACCGCGACCGGCAGCATCAGGAAGGCCAGTGGCCCGAGCACCACGCGGTATGACCCTCCCAGCGTGCCGTTGAAGTGGAAGCGGATGCCTCGGTAGCTCGACTGGTAGAGCTTGAAGCGGAATGAGCGGTGGATCAGGAACGGCAGCAGGCCGGCGATCGCCAGCAGGATGGCCACGGCAACCATCGGCGAGAAGTATCCGAGCCCGTACCATCCGGCCACCAGGACCAGCGCGATCAGCCGACCCTTGAGGATCGCCAGCGGCGAGCCGTGGTAGTCGAACACCGACCCGGCCACCCGCGTGCTGCGGTAGAAGTACTTCTGGGTGCGCACCTTCGCCCAGGCCGAATAGATGCCGATGGTGACGATGGTCAGCGCGAGGTTCACGATCCAGATGCGGAAGTACTCGCTGCCGCTGGCGGTGAACTCGATGGGATGCTCGGAATCGTTCATCTCTGGGCAACTGGACGTGAGGGTCGTCCAGCCTACCAGACCCGCGGCAGTCATCGCCGAGGAAGAATCCTCAGTCGTGCGTCCCGCGGTCGTGCGTCCCGCCCTGCGCCGGCTCCATCTCGACCAGCGCGCCGAGGAACTCCTTCGGATGGATGAAGGCGATCGGGTCGTCGTGCACGTTGCGTTGCGTCGATGGATCGCCCAGTACCTGCACGCCCCCGGCCTTCAGGCCGGCAGCGGTCGCACCGACATCGTCGGTGCCGAGCGAGAAATGATGGATGCCCCCGCGCGGATTGCGCGCCAGGAAGGCGGCGATCGGCGAGGCCGGCCCGGTGGGGGCCATCAGCTCGATGCGGGCATTGGCCAGCTCGATGTAGGTCATGCGCACCTGCTGCTGCGGGTTCTCCATGACCTCGCCGGCAGCCAGGCCGTAGCGCGAGGCGAGCATGTCGATCGCCGCCTGCAGGTCGGGCACGGCGATCGAGACATGGGCGAGATGGGTGAACATCGGGGTGAACGTCGGTGTGGACATCGCTCAGCCTCCCACCACGCGTGCCGCGCGCAGCTGCGCGATCTGCGCATCGTCGAGCCCGAGCTCGCCGCGCAGCACTTCGTCGCCATGCTCGCCCAGCCGCGGCGGCGCCTTGCGGTAGGTCGCCGGTGTGTCGGACAGCTTCACCGGGCAGCCGAGGGTGCGGAAGTCGCCATAGCCTTCATGCGACATCGGCACCACCATGCCGCGCGCCTCGGTCTGTTCGTCCGACATCGCCTGGGACACGGTGTTGATGCGCGCGCACGGGATGCCGGCGGCACGCATGCCGGCGATCCAGGAATCCGCGGGATGCTCGCGGGTGCGCAGGCCGATCGAGGCATCGAGCCGCTCCCGGTTGGCGATGCGCTCGGCATTGGTCGCGAACTGCGGGTCCGCCGCCCACTGCGCTTCGCCGATCAGCTCGGCGAACTTGGCGAACTGTGCATCGTTGCCCACTGCGACGGCGATCATCGCGTCCGATGCCGGGTAGGTGGTGTAGGGCACGATGTTCGGGTGCCCGTTGCCGAAGCGCCGCGCATCACGGCCACTGGCCAGGTGGTTCATCGCCACGTTGGCCAGCAGGAACAGGCCGGTCTCATAGAGCGAGGCCTCGACCTTCTGTCCGCGGCCGGTTCGCTGGCGTGCCGCCAGTGCCGCCAGCACGCCGTTGGTGGTGATCAGGCCGGTGGCGATGTCCACGATCGCCACGCCGTACTTCATCGGCTCGCCGTCGACGTCACCGCAGATGCTCATCAGGCCGGACTCGGCCTGGGCGATGAAATCGTAGCCAGGCAGGGCCGACTTCGGGCCGGTGGTGCCGTAGCCGGTCACGCTGGCGCGGATGGCGCGCGGCGCATGTGCCGCGAACCAGGCATCGTCGAAGCCCCAGCGGGCCAGCGTGCCCTTCTTGTAGTTGTCGACCACCACGTCGGCCTTTTCCATCAGCTGGCCGAGCAGTTCGCGCCCGGCCGGCTGGCCGAGGTCGAGGGTGATCGAACGCTTGTTGCGGTTCGCGCCGAGGTAGTAAGCCGCCTCGGCATCGCCCGGCGCTGCGCCGGGCTTCGCCACCCAGGGCGGGCCCCAGGTGCGGGTGTCGTCACCCGCGCCCGGAGGCTCGACCTTGATCACGTCCGCGCCGAGGTCGCCCAGCATCTGGGCGCACAACGGCCCGGCCAGCACCCGGGTCAGGTCGAGGACCCGGATGCCGTCGAGCGCGCCCGCCGACCCGCTGTTCGACCCGATGCCGGACCCACCGGAGACAGAAGACTCGCTCATCGTGCAGACCTTACTTGTGAAGCTTGCGCATCTCGGGTGGCTCGTTCAGGTTCCGATCGAACCCGTCGACGTAGCTGGCCAGTTCCCGCTTCGCCTGCATCCGGAACTGCTGGAAGTTGGGCTTGCGGCCGGCCAGGAACGCGTCCATGCCTTCGTTCGCCTCGGGCGAACCCCAGACATGCGCCAGCAGTTCCATGCCCTGCTGCCACGACGAATACAGGTTGTCCGACTCGAAGTTGAGCGACTTCTTGGTCATGCGCAGGGTGAGCGCGCTGTGGCCCTTCATCGTCTCGCACCACTTCAGCGTCTCGGCAACCAGGTCCTTCTGCGGCACGCACTTGTTGATCAGGCCGATCTCGACCGCTTCCTTCGCCGGGAACCGGCGCGCGCAGAAGATCATCTCGCGTGCGAGGCGCTCGCCGATGATGCGCGGCAGGTACTGCGTGGCACCGACCGTCGGGCAGGCGCCGACCTTGGCACCGGTCTGGCCGAGCACCGCGTTCTCGGAGGCGATCACCAGGTCGCACCACAGCGCGAGCTCATGGCCGCCGCCCATGCACCAGCCGTTGACCATGGCGATCACCGGGATCGGCAGGCCGCGGATGGTCATCGCCAGGCCGAGCATGCGGTCGTTCCACATGTAGGCGTTGGTGAAGTTCAGGCGCTTCATCGCGTAGAAGTCGCCGCCGGCCGAGAACGACTTGTCTCCCGTTCCGGTGATCACTGCGCAGACGATCGAGGGGTCTTCGCGGGTGGCCTTCAGTGCGTCGATCATCTCGTCGAGCGACTGCTCTCGGAAGGCGTTCAGCACGCGCGGACGGTTGATGGTGATCCAGGCCACCTGGTCGCGCACTTCGAACAGGATGTCGGTGTACTTGCGCGCCCGTGCGGTCGCGATGGTCGCTTTCGCCTTGCCCGATTTCTTCGTGCTGGTGGCCTTGGTGGCCTTGGTGGCCTTGGTGCCGCTCGTTGCCATTGCTGCTGTCTCCCCTCGGATCGGTGGTGGTTGACGCGGGTGGTCTGATGGTCTGGTGGACACGCGTCTGCCGGTTGCCGGCCAGACGGCTGTTTTTGTCCGGACAAATGTTACCATCGGTGGCGTTTCGGTGAAGCGCGACCAGCGGAGCAACAGTCGTGGAAACCTCAGTCGACGGCGAACGAGCGAAGCGTGCCGACGGCGCCGGCCCGGCGCGCGCCCGTGCCCGTGCTGCCGCGCCGCTCTACCAGGTGATCACCCAGCGCCTGATCGAGGAGATCCGCACCGGCGTGCTGCCGGTGGGCGGGCTGCTGCCGCCCGAGGTCGAACTGTGCAAGCGCTTCGAGGCGAGCCGCTACACGGTGCGCGAGGCATTGCGCACGATCACTGAGCGCGGGCTGCTGGTGCGCCGCCCTGGCGCCGGCTCGGTTGTGGTCGCCTCCGAGACGCCGACCGCCTTCACGCAGAGCGTGAAGAATGTCGAAGAGCTGATGAACTACCCGCAGGACACCTTCCGCGAGAACGTGAGCAGCCGGCTGGTGGTGGCCGACAAGGCGCTGGCGCAACTGCTCGCCTGCGAGGTGGGCGCGCGCTGGTTCCGGATCAGCGCGATCCGCCGCACCAACTCGAGCCCCGAGCCGCTCGGCTGGACCGACATCTACCTGCTGCCGCGCTACAGCAAGGTGGTCGATGCGGTCGACCATGCGCAGACCCATGTCTACCAGCAGGTCGAGCGGCTGTTCGGCGAACCGACGGTGCGGGCGCGCTTCGAGATCTTCGCCAGCCGCATCCCGACCCGGCTCGCCCGGCCGCTGAAGGTGGCCAGCGGCACGCCCGCGCTGACCTTCGTGCGGCGCTACTTCGGCGCCAGCGGAGAGAACTTCGAGAACTCGGTGACCGTGCATCCCGAGCACCGGTTCACCTACACGATGGACGTGCAGCGCGAGCCACGCAAGCCGCGCCGCGCCTGAACGACAGACCCATAAAACTGGAGGAATGCCATGCTGAAGATCAAGCATATCGAAGCGATCGCGGTCAGCCTGCCGATGGCCAAGCCGATGAAGATGGCCGGCGTCGAGATCCGCACCGCCGACAACCTGCTGGTGCGCATCGAAGCGGCCGACGGCAGCGTCGGCTGGGGCGAAGCCGCCTCGGCACCGCACATGACCGGCGAGACGGTCGAGAGCATGGTCGCCGCGGTGCGCTACCTGGCCCCCGCCACCGAAGGCCGCAATGTCGAGGACCTGCATGCGCTGGTGTCGCACTGGGAGTTCGCGCTGTACGGCAACCATGCGGCGAAATCGGCGATCGAGATGGCGCTGCAGGACCTGACCGCCAAGGCGGCCGGCATCCCGGCATGGAAGCTGTTCGGCGAGCAGCGGCGCGAGCGGATGGCCGTGCTCTGGCTGATCGGCACCGGGTCCACCGACGGTGATGTCGCCGAGTCGAAGGCGCGCAAGGCCGCCGGCTTCGTCGCCTACAAGATCAAGGTCGGCACCGGCGAGGCGATCGACGATGCGCGCCGGTCGCTGGCGATCTGCGACGTGCTCGGCGACGGCAACCTGATCTCGTCGGACGCCAACCAGGGCTACACCGTCGATGGCGCGCTGGCGTACGTGGACATCGTGAAGGGATCGCGGCTGGACTTCTTCGAGCAGCCGGTGCGCTCGAAGGACCTTGCCGGCATGGCGAAGGTCGCCGCGGCGAGCAAGTTGCTGATCGGCGCCGACGAGGGCCTGCACGGTCCCGAAGACATCCAGCGCCACCACGACATGAAGGCGGCCAGCGGCGTGAGCCTGAAGACGATCAAGCTCGGCGGCATGCGCGAGGTGTTCGATGCCGGCGTGCTCTGCGCGAAGCTGGGCATGCGGGTGAACCTGGCGAACAAGGTCGCCGAGTCGAGCATCGGCATCGCCGGCGTGCTGCACCTGGCCGCAGCGCTGCCGGGTCTCGACTGGGGCCTGTCGATCACCAACCAGTACCTGGCCGACGACATCGTCACCAGGCCGCTGCGCGTGGTCGAAGGCCATGCCGAAGTACCGGGCGGCATCGGCCTGGGCGTCGAGGTGGATGAATCGAAGGTGCGCAAGTACCAGAGGGCGCTCTGATCATGGCGAAGACCTATGCAGCCGTTCCCGCGCGGAAGGTGGCCTTCCTCGGACTGGGCGTGATGGGCTATCCGATGGCCGGGCACCTGGCGCGCGCCGGGCATTCGGTGACCGTGTACAACCGGACGGCTGCGAAGGCGGCGCAGTGGGTGGCCGAGTACGGTGGTGGGTCGAACGCAACCTCGGCCGCGACGCCTGCGGCGGCCGCTTCGGGTGCCGACATCGTGTTCGCCTGCGTGGGCAACGACGACGACCTGCGCTCGGTGGTGGTCGGCGACGGCACGTCGGGTGCGTTCGCCGGCATGAAGGCCGGTACGATCTTCGTCGACCATACGACCGCGTCGGCGGACATCGCGCGCGAGCTGTCCGCGCTGGCGGCCTCGAAGGGGCTGGGCTTCATCGATGCACCGGTGTCGGGCGGGCAGGCGGGCGCGGTGAACGGGATGCTGACCGTGATGTGTGGCGGTTCGCAGCCGGCCTTCGACACGATCGCGCCGGTGGCTGCGGCGTTCGCGCAGGCGGTGACGCTGCTCGGCGAGAGCGGCTCGGGGCAACTCGCGAAGATGGTCAACCAGATCGCGATCGCCGGGCTGGTGCAGGGCCTGTCCGAAGCCATCGCGTTCGGCCAGCGCGCCGGGCTCGACATGAATGCGGTGCTGGCAGTGATCGGCAAGGGTGCCGCGCAGAGCTGGCAGATGGACAACCGCGGCAAGACGATGGTCGAGCGCAAGTTCGAGTTCGGCTTCGCGGTCGACTGGATGCGCAAGGACCTCGGGCTGGTGTTCGACGAGGCCAGGCGCAACGGCGCACTTCTGCCGGTGACCGCGCTGGTCGACCAGTTCTATGCAGACGTGCAGCAGGCGGGTGGGCGGCGCTGGGATACGTCCAGCCTGATCACGCGGTTGCGTTGAGCATGGCCGCGCGCGGAAGGCGAGCGACGCGTCGGGCGATCGCGATCGCTATCGCTGCTGTCGCGACGACTGCGATGCTGACGGTCCTGCCGGTCGCGGTGAAGCCCGCGTCCGCGCAAGGCACTGCCGCTGACTGCGCCGCGGGGACGTCTTCCGTACGCATCCGCGCCGCCACCTATGTCGCCCTGGGCAAGGACCTGCTGTTCAGGTTGCAGGTCGAAGGCTCGATCGATACGGCCGTACTGATCATGAACAAGGTCGACGGCAACCGCCTGTACGACCGCACCTACTGGAAGCCGGTGAAGGTCGCCGAACAGTGCGGCCAGCGCACCGTCGACTATGTCGACGAAGACGCACAGGGCGCCGGCGCGCCCGTCATGCGCCTGGTCTACGAACCCGCGGAAGAAATCCGCCGCCCCGGCCTGGCCCGACCGATGGTCGTGTTCGCCGGTGCCGTAGTGCTGCCGTCGGGCGACCGACAGGCCCTGCAGTTCGAAGAAGTCGTGATCAAGCGCGAAGTCGGCGCCCCCGCGAGCAAGCGGTAAAGGCTTGGGGGTCAGGTCTTGAATTTTGCATGGGCTCGTTCGGATGAATGCAAAACTCAAGACCTGACCCCGCCCCTGGCCTGGCCTAACGGGTCGAGGCAACTCTTCCGGCGCCACCGATGATCGGTGGCTGAGGGTCGACCTGCATCGGCCCGGGCAGCCCCGTGACCGGGTCGTACCAGCCGTCGGTCAGCGTATACATGAAGTTCACCAGATCGGCGGTGTCGCGGGCGGTCAGCTTCAGGCGGCCGACCTTGCGGCATTCCCGGCCGGCCGCCACTTCTGGCGCCTCCCAGCGGTCCGGATTGCCCGGTACGCAGCCGGTGGTGTAGAAGCGCACCGCCTCGCCGAGCGATGCGAACACGCCGTTGTGCATGTAGGGTGAGGTGACCGCGACGTTGCGCAGCGTCGGTACACGGAATCGTCCTTCCATGCCGGCGCGCTGTGGGTCGCGCGCGACGCCGAGGTCGATGAAGCCCGGACCGTCCGGATTGATCGACGCGGGCATCCGGTAGAACGGACTCGACCGGTTCGCCGGCAGGCCGATGTTGTGGCTGCTGAAGTCGGTGAACAGTGCGCGGCGTCCCTGTTCGCCGCCCAGTGAATGGCATTCGATGCAATTGCCACGGTTGCGGTCGCGGAAGGCTTCATAGCCGCGCGCCTCGCTCGCATCGAACGTTGCACGGCCTTCCATCACCGCATCGAACTTGGCGCTGAACGGCGAGAACTCCTCGGTGCGCTGATAGGCCGCGACTGCGGCGGCCATGTGCTGCATCGCGCCCCCGGGGTCGGACAGGGCGCCGCGACCGAACAGCGCGTCGAACTGCCGCGCATACGAGGCCTTGCGCAGCCGCGCGACCAGTGCGGCTGGCGAGGTATTCGCCATCTCCGCCGGGTTGAAGAAAGGCCGCAGCGCCTGGTCTTCGAGCGAGTCGGCGCGCTGGTCGTGCATCAGTCCGCCGACCAGCGTGCCGCGCACCGGGTCGACGTGGCGGGACGGGCTGAACGAGGCGTACATCAATGTCGGCGGATTGCGCATGCCGAAATGCGACGGATCGGCCCCCGGGGCCATGCCTGCCTGCATCCGGTTGCGTGGCGTGGCGAACGCCCAGCGCGGATCGTGGCATGACGCGCAGGCCAACCCTGGCGGATTGGACAGCGAAGTGTCGAAGAAGATCTCCCGCCCGAGAGCGGCCAATGCGACGCCATGGCTTGTACTTGCGTCGGGCGCGCCCTGGCTCGACGGCCCCGACGGGCCGGATTCGGGGGCCGGATCGCGCGAACAGCCGGCGACCACTGCCAGGAAAAGCAGCAGCTGGACCAGGCGGCGACGGGCGCGGGCGAAATGGAGCTGCATGACCCACATCTTAGAGGTGTGCGCCGGGAGTGCAAGCGGGACGGGCGGTGTCGGAAGCAATCCGGAAACAATCCGGGGGTCAGGTCTTGTCTTTTGCAGGCTGGGGGTTGATGCAAAACTCAAGACCTGACCCCCAAGCTGCAAGCTGCCCAAGCGGTCAGGTCGGCGGACGCGTCGCCGCTACTCCGTCCGCATCGGACGCGCTGATCGTCGTGCGCTTCATCAATCGCGCATGGTCGCCCGCCGGCCACGGTCGGCCGCGGTGCATCGTCGCCCGGTTGTCCCACATCACGACGTCGCCCGCCTGCCATTCGTGGGTGTAGGCATGCGCCTGGTCGGTGATGTGTTCCATCAGCTCGGCGAGCAGGGCCTTCGATTCGGTGTCCGGCATGCCCTCGATCGCATACGCATGGGACGCGAGATAGAACGAATCCCGCCCGTTGACCGGATTGCGCCAGCGGATGCGCCAGCAGGCCGGGGGCATCGCTGCGCGCTCGCGCTCTGAAGCCAGGTGAGGCGCGATCTGCCCGCGCGAATGCGCGTAGTCGTGCCAGACGCAGGCGTCGAACAGCCGCGCCTTCTTCGACTCCGGCAGCCGTGCCCAGGCCGCGCGCTGCGAGACGAACTGGGTCTCGCCGCCGGTCGGCGGGATGATGCGCGCCGACAGCACCGACGCCAGCGCCGGATTCTGCTTGAACGAGCTGTCGGTGTGCCAGAGCTGGTTGGCCTTCGCGCGCAGCGATTCCTTGTGGTCGGGCGCGATCAGCCTGCCGGTGTCGCGGTCGACGTTGGTCAGGATGCTGAACGGCGTGCCTTCTCCCAGGGAAGCCACCTTGGCCACCTCGAGCGTGCCGAAACGGCGCGAGTAGGCGATCTGCGCCTCGTCGGTGATCTCCTGCCGGCGAAACAGCAGCACCGAGTGTTCCTCGAATGCGGCGCGCACGAAGGCATAGGCTTCTTCGCCGCGCAGGCCGGTGTCGGCGACATCGGTGAGCGAGACGCCGAGCACTTCGGCGCCGAAGTCCGGGCTGAGCGGTCTGAGGTCCATCCGGTCTCTCCTCATGGTGCGGCGCCTGCATGAACGGCGGCGCTCGTTCGGCTCACTATACTGCAAGCGCCCGCGCCGTCACGTGCCTTCGCGCAGCGCCATCAGGAACGCCTCGCCATAGCGCGTGAGCTTGGTGTCGCCGACGCCGCTCACCCGCCGCAGGTCGTCCAGCGTCTGCGGCTTCAGTATCGCCATCTCGACCAGCGTCGCATCATGGAACACCACGTAGGCCGGCACGCCCTGTTCGGACGCTAGCCGGCGCCGGCATGCACGCAGCACCTCGAGCAGCGCGGCATCGGTCCCCGGCGGCAGCTCGGCGCTGCGCTTGACCTTCGCCGTTCGATCCCGGCTGCCCGCCTTGCGCCGCGATACCTTGCGGATGCGGATCTCGACCTCGCCCTTGAGCAGCGCCCGCGCCGGCTCGGTCAGCTGCAGTGCGCCGAAGCGTTCCGCGTTCGCATGCAGGTAGCCGGCGGCGATCAGCTGCCGCGCCACCGCACGCCAGCCCATGTCGTCGAACTCGGTGCCGATCGCGAAGGTCGGCAGCTTGTCATGGCCGAACTGCACCATGCGTGGCGTCGACTTGCCGAGCAGCAGGTCGATCAGGTGGCCGGCGCCGAAGCGCTGGCCGGTGCGCAGCGCGGCCGACAGCAGCTTCTGCGCCGGCACGGTGCCGTCGATGGTCTCCGGCGGCTCCATGCAGTTGTCGCAGTTGCCGCACTGGTAGTCGGCATCGAGCGTCTCGCCGAAATAGTCGAGCAGCACCCGGCGCCGGCAGTGCGTGGTCTCGCAGTAGCCGAGCATCGCATCGAGCTTCTGCCGCTCGATGCGCTTCACCTCGTCCGGTGAACCCGACTCGTCGATGCGGTTCCTGAGCAGCACCACATCGGCCAGGCCGTAGGCGAGCCACGCTTCCGATGCTTCGCCATCGCGCCCGGCGCGGCCGGTCTCCTGGTAGTAGCCCTCGAGGCTCTGCGGCAGGTCGAGGTGGGCGACGAAGCGCACGTCGGGCTTGTCGATGCCCATGCCGAAGGCCACCGTGGCCACCATCACGATGCCGTCCTCGCGCAGGAACCGCTGCTGGTGCTTGCGGCGCACGTCGGCATCGAGCCCGGCATGGTAGGGCAGGGCGTTGACGCCCAGACCCGCCAGCCACACCGCAGTCTCGTCGACCTTGCGCCGCGACTGGCAGTAGACGATGCCCGCCGCGCCCTCGTGCCCGTCCTTGAGGAAGCGCCCCAGCTGCTCGCGCGCGGCATCCTTCTCGACCACCCGGTAGCGGATGTTCGGCCGGTCGAAGCTCGACACGAACAGGCGCGAGTCGTTCAGCCCGAGCCGGTCGAGGATCTCCTGCCGGGTAATGGCATCCGCCGTGGCCGTCAGCGCAATGCGAGGGATCGACGGGAAGCGCTCGTGCAGCACCGACAGCTGGATGTATTCCGGCCGGAAGTCGTGTCCCCATTGCGACACGCAGTGCGCCTCGTCGATCGCGAACAGCGCGACCTTCGAGCGTTCGAGCAGCGCCAGGAAGCGGTCGGTCAACAGCCGTTCCGGTGCGACATAGAGCAGGTCGAGGTCGCCCGCCTCGAACGCCTGTTCCACCTCGCGCGCTGCCCGCGCATCCAGCGACGAGTTGAGGAAGGCCGCGTTGACGCCGGCCAGCTTCAGCGCATCGACCTGGTCCTGCATCAGCGCGATCAGCGGCGACACCACCACGCCGGCACCGGCGCGCACGATCGACGGGATCTGGTAGCACAACGACTTGCCGCCGCCGGTGGGCATCAGCACCAGCGCATCGCCGCCGTCGACCAGGTGGCCGATGATCTCCTGCTGGTGTCCGCGGAACTCCCGGTAGCCGAATACCCGGCCCAGGACTTCCCGGGCGCGGGCGATACCGCCGTCGGTCACCCCGGCTGCCGGGGATCGCGCGGCTTGGGTTCGGTGTCCGGCAGCGACTTCGGCAGGTCGTTGTCGATGAACTTCAGCAGCGCGGACAGCTGCGACGAAGCCTGCCTGCGTACCGCATCGGTATCGCAGCCGGCCCAGTCGTAGAAGCCCTTGCCGGCGGCCAGGCCGGTCTCGCCGCGCTGGGCCATCGCCTGCAGCATCGGGTTGGCGACGTTGGTGTGGAACAGCGCCGGCACGATCGACGCCTGCGCTTCGGCATGGATCTTCAGGCCGCTGA
>JBIITW010000124.1:0-14363 GCA_044340265.1 Burkholderiales bacterium
GCCGACCGTCAGCGGAACCGGTACGCCACCGTGGCCAGTGCCGTGCGTCCCGGCAGTGGATACGCGTTGTACCGGTCCGCGGTGGAGGCGAAGGTGGAGCGCACCGCGTAATTGAAGTAGCGCTGGTCGAACACGTTGTTCACCGCCAGCGCGAACTGCCAGCTGCGGTTGTCCCAGGCCGCTCGCAGGTCCACCAGCATGTAGCCGGGGATGCGTGCCGCCAGCGTGTTGCCCTCGTCGTTCTCCATCACCGCGCTGGACAGCCTGCGCAGGTTGCCCGACAGGGTCAGCTCGGCCATCGGCTTCCACGCCACGCCGAGCGCGAACTGGTGCGCCGGCACCAGGGGCACGGTGCGCCCCGCCAACTGGATGTTGGTCTGTCCGAATGGCGCGGTGCCGGGCAGCACGCCCTCGCGGAAACGGGCCTCGATGTAGCTGTAGGCCATCGTCATGCGCAGCGTCGGCGCCGCCTGCCACCAGCCACCGACCTCGGCACCCTGTCGGCGCAGCGCCGGCAGGTTGGTGTTGCCGATGCCCGATGTGAACGGATCGAGTCGGATCTCGTCGTCCACGTCCAGGCGATGCAGCGCCAGCCGCGCACCAGCGGTCGGTGTCGCATAGTCGAGCCCGACCTCGCCACCGTTGGCGACCTGCGGCCGCAGGAACTGGAACTGCCGGGTGAAGGCCGTGGTCGTGCCGTAGATCTCGTCGATGTTGGCGAATCGATAGCTGCGTCCGGCGCGGCCGAGCACCGACCAGCCCCCGCCCAGCACCTGGCGCACGCCGAGGTCCCAGGCATTCTGGTAGAGCACCTGGCTGCCGGTGCCCGCCGTGGAACCGAAGGCACCCCCCGGTGCCGCCGGATCGTGAACATCGGTCGCATCCGACTTGTATCGTTCCCGCCGCAGGCCGCCGGTGAACGTGGTGCCGGTGCCGGTGAAGGAGATCGTGCTGGCGAGGTACAACGCAGCATTGTCCTGAACGGCATCGACGGTGTTCGACGGCCGGGCGATGTTGCTCGGCGTATTGCTCGCCACCAGCCGGTAGTCCCAGCGATAGACATCGATGCCGACGGTGGTCGACACGCTGGCCGGCCCGAGCGCGTTCGTGAAGCGCAGGCGTGGCGTGATCGCCAGCACCGACAGGTCGCGCTCGGAATAGTTCGGGAAGCCGCTGAAGTCGAAGTACGCATCCTGCTGCTTGCTGCGCCAGCCGATGCCCAGGTTGAACTCGCCGATATCGAGCACCCGGTCGAAGTCGAGGCTGGCCCGTGCGCCGTCGCGCACCGCATAGTCGAGCGGCGTCGAGGTGCCTCGCGGATTCGTCGCGACCTGGTCCACGCCCGCCGACGGCTGCACCTGGCGTGCACCCGGCAGGCGGCTGTTCTGCCGGTCGAGCGAAAGCCGGGCAGTCAGGGTGTTCGGCCCGTCGCGCCAGCGCAGGTCGGCCTGGCCGACATGCTGCATGCTCGCGCTGTTCGCCCGCCAGCCGTCGGTCTCGGCATGCGTCGCATACAGCCGCAGAGACAGCGGCCCGCTGCCGAGGTTGCCGTTGAGCGTGACCGAGCCGGTCGAAAGGCTGCCGCCCTGCAGCGTGAGTTCAGCCGATCGCTCGCCGGCCCGGGGCAGGCGGGTGATCACGTTGATCACGCCGGCGGTGGCGCCCGCGCCGTACTGCACCGCGCCGCTGCCGCGCAGGATCTCCACGCGCTCGATCGAGCTCAGCGGCAGCGTCGACCACGACACGGCAGAAAGATCGGTGTCGTTCAGCGGGCGCCCGTCGACCAGGACCAGCGTGTTCTGCCCGGCGACCGCGCCGAAGCCGCGCAGGTCGACCGTCGCGCCGGACGCGCCGCCACCATACAGCTCACGCACCGTGATGCCGGGCTGCAGCGCCAGCAGTTCCGGCAGCGTACGCGCGGGCGCATTGGCAATCTCCTCGCGCGGGATCACGCTCAGGTTGACCGGACGCTCGCCAGCCGGTTCCTCGAAACGGGTGGCGGTGACCACGACTTCGCGCAATGCGACCGGGGCCAGCTGCGCGGTCACCTGCGGGGCCACCTGCGCAAGCGCCACCGGCGACGCGAGACAGCACACCGCGGCCGACAGCGCGGCGGCGGGGCGGGGGTTGAAGCGCTTCATGTTCTGCTCCTGGCAGCGGCGCGCCCTCCGCACGCCGGCATCCGACAGGCGGTCGCGCATCGAGCACCCGGGTCGAACCCTGCCAGCCATGCTTCCGCAACGTGCCGCGAAAGCGCCTTCAGGTCGACCGGTCGCCACCCGCAACGGTCCGCTGCCGACCACTGCCTGCCCCGACATCGGACGACCGGGCAGCGATCTTCGTTCCGGGCCGGTCTCCGGGCTCGCGAGTCTTGACATGCCGCCTTCCCATGGTCATCCCACAGTGGCTTGATGGCACGCCCGCACTCGCTTACCGTTGCGGGGGCAGCACCGGCATCGAACCCGATCACCCGATCGGCCCCTCACCGGTTTCCCGTTTAACCCCGCCAGTGGAAGCGGCGAGGCACCTGGAACATGCGGACAGTATATACGCGTGCACTGCTTTGACGCACGACGCCGGATTCCCCTATAGTCAGGTCATGGATCTCGACCTCAAGGGCCTTGAAGAGCGCGTCGCACAACTCATCGAGTTGAGCCACCGGCTGCGCGCCGAGAACGGCAGCCTGCGCCAGCAACTGGTCGTCGCCCACAACGAGAACAAGCAGCTCGGCGAGCGCATGGAGGCCGCGCGCCTGCGCGTCGAGGCGTTGCTCGAACGCGTGCCGGCCGCGGTACCGCGCGAATCGGAGTGACCGTCCGAGTGAACGGGAGCGCCCCCTTGAACATCAATCCACATCCGGACGTACGACATGGGTGAAGCACGGCTTTCAGCCGACGGCAAGGCACTCGAGGTGACCATCCTGGGCCGCGAGCTGCGCATCGCCTGCCCACCCGGACAGGAACAGGAGTTGCTCGACGCGGTCACCTATGTCGACAACAAGATGCGCGACATCCGCGACGGCGCCAAGGTGATGGGTGCGGAGCGCGTGGCGATCATGGCTGCGCTGAACATCGCACATGAACACCTGACCACGCGCGTGGCCGGACCCCTGGACGTGTCCGAACTGCGCCGCCGCGTCGCCGTGCTGAATAGTTCGCTCGACGAAGCGCTTTCCGAACAGGACAAGCTGTTCTAGTGGTGTAGTCTTGTTGCTTCAGTTTGCGTGTCGCATGCCGTTGTAACAGTTCAATCCCCTGTGGTGCCGTACGGATCGGAATCTCTTGAACCAATGCGGTAACTTCGGTTGCCGACCTACAGAGCGCTGTGTGCGCGTCCCACGTCGGACGTACCTGAGGTGCTCGGAAGGCAACCACTCTTGAACCTGATGGTTCAAGACTCGGGTTCGGATGGTATCCGCAGGGGTCCCCTATTCGCGTTTCGCGGCTCGGTAGTGCACTTCCCGTCGGACCCACGGTCCGGCGCGGAGGGCACCGGGCACTTCGAAGACGAGTACTTCGAAGATGGCCTGCTCGTCGTCGAGCAGGGTCGGGTGCAACGCATCGGACCTGCGCCCGAGCTGCTGGCTGCGCTGCCGTCCGGCACGCCTGTCACCGACCATACCGGCTGCCTGATCCTGCCCGGGTTCGTCGACACCCACATCCACCATGCGCAGACCGATGTCATCGCATCGGGCGGCAGCACGCTGCTCGAGTGGCTGGAGCGCCACACGTTTCCGGTGGAGCGCGGCTTCGCCGATACGGAGGTCGCGCGCGCGACCTCCGGGTTCTTCCTCGACGAGCTCGCGCGCAACGGCACGACCAGTGCCCTGGTGTTCGGCACCGTCCATCGCGCGTCGATCGATGCGCTGTTCGAGGCAGCGGCCGCGCGCAACCTGCGCCTGATCGCCGGCAAGGCGCTGATGGATCGCAACTGCCCGGAAGACCTGCGCGACACGCCGCGATCGGCCTATGACGAGTCGCGCGCACTGATCGAGCGCTGGCATGGCAGCGGCCGGCTCGGCTATGCGATCACCCCGCGCTTCGCCTGCACATCCTCCGATGCACAGCTCGCACTGGCCGGGCAACTGGCCCGGGAGCATCCCGAAGTCATGGTGCAGGGACATGTCGCCGAGAACATGGAGGAAGTGGCCTGGGCGCTTTCGCTGTTCCCGCAGGCGCGCAGCTACCTCGATGTCTACGAGCGCTTCGGCCTGCTGCGTGATTCGGTCTATGCGCACTGCATCCACCTGGATGCCGAGGACCGCCGGCGCATGGCCGCTGCCCGGGCGGCGGCCGCGTTCTGCCCGACCTCGAACCTGTTCCTCGGCAGCGGCCTGTTCGACCTCGCTGCCGCGGATGCAGCCGGCATCCAGGTGAGCCTCGCGACCGATGTCGGCGCCGGCACCAGCTTCAGCATGCTGCGCACCATGGCCGAGGCCTACAAGGTGGTGCGCATGACCGGCCAGCAGTTGTCGGCACGGCGGGCGTTCCATCTGGCGACGATGGGCGGCGCGCGC
This sequence comes from Burkholderiales bacterium, assembly GCA_044340265.1. Classification (GTDB taxonomy): domain Bacteria; phylum Pseudomonadota; class Gammaproteobacteria; order Burkholderiales; family CAIKXV01; genus CAIKXV01. Next base: position 4,517 of record JBIITW010000124.1, read on the forward strand.
GCGCTCGGGCTCGACGACCGGATCGGCAGCTTCCTGCCCGGTCGCGAGGCCGATTTCGTGGTGCTCGATCCGGCGGCCACCGCGATCGGCGCGCGCCGCGACGCGCGCGCACGCACGCTGGAGGAACGCCTGTTCGCGCTGATGATCCTCGGCGACGATCGCAACGTGCGGCAGACCTGCATCATGGGCGTGCCGGCCATCGCCAGCCGCTGACCGGCGCCCTTCCACCGAACGCCCCCAACGGAGCCACCGATGCACGCGGTCGACGCACTGCCCTGCCCGTTCATGTTCGAGCCGGAGACCACCGCGCTGATCGTGATCGACATGCAGCGCGACTTCATCGAGCCCGGCGGCTTCGGCGAGACGCTGGGCAACGATGTCGCACAGCTCGCCGCGATCGTGCCCACGGTGGCCGCGCTGATCGGCTGGTGCCGCACGCACGGCGTGCGCGTGCTGCATACCCGCGAGGGCCATCGACCCGACCTCTCGGACTGCCCGCCGGCGAAGCTGCGGCGCGGCGCCCCGGCCCTGCGCATCGGCGACCCGGGGACGATGGGCCGCATCCTGGTCGATGGAGAGCCGGGCAACGACATCCTTCCGGCCGTCGCGCCGGCACCCGGCGAGAGGGTGATCGTCAAGCCGGGCAAGGGCGCGTTCCACGCAACGCCGCTGGACGAAATACTGAGGCAGCAGGGCATCACCCACCTGCTGTTCGCCGGCGTCACCACCGAGGTCTGCGTACAGACGACGATGCGCGAGGCGAACGACCGCGGCTACGACTGCCTGCTGGTGGAGGATGCCTGCGCCAGCTACTTCCCCGCATTCCACCAGGCGACGCTGGAGATGGTGCGCGCGCAGGGCGGGATCGTCGGCTGGACGGCGCCGTTTGCGCGGGTGGTTGCGGCAGCTGTAAGTTCCATTGCATGAGCAATGGGCCAGCACTTTATCGCTCACGCAATGGTGTGAAAGCGAGCGATAACGCCCCTGCAAGTCACTTTTTCGCGCCCGTCGGCGTTGGCATCAGCCGGCCTCCACGCGACTCCGAAGGTTCTTCGCCTCGCGCAGCTTATGCAGAACAGCATCGAACAGCAGGTCATCATTGCGGAACGCTTCCAGCGTAGCCGCATGAAGAAATCGTTCGATCTTTTCAGCGCCCTCGATCAAATCATCGAGATACAGCAGCCACTCACGCGACACGGACAAGATCCTTCTGTACGTGCTGCCGCGCACGGGGCTTGAGCCCTCGTTCGGTCACCAGGTCCACCGAGCGGCCCAGAAGCGCCTGGAGGTGGTCCTGCAGCTTGAAATAACCGTCGTAGGTCGCATCCCCCTCGAACTCGACGAGGACGTCTACGTCGCTGTCGTCCCGCAACTGGTCGCGGGCAGCCGAACCGAACAGGCTCAGCTGCTTCACGCCAAAGCGTTGCGCAAGCTCCTGGCGATGGGCGGACAACGTGCGAAGTATCTGATCTCGATCCGGGGCCATGCTGCCTCCATGGTCGGAGTTTAGCCCAACACCGATCGTCAACCCGCGTCGCCGGCGCCGGGCCAACTCGATATACTTTGGCGGCCCGTCCGGTGCGCCACCCTCAACGCCCGTGCGAACCCGTCCCTCCGCAGAGATTCCCGCTCCACCCATGCGCCACTGGCTGATGAAGTCCGAACCCGATGTCTTCGGCATCGACCATCTCGCAAAGGAACCGGGACGCACGGCCGCCTGGTGGGGCGTGCGCAACTACCAGGCGCGCAACTTCATGCGCGACGACATGGCGGTCGGCGACCTCGCCTTCTTCTACCACTCGAGCTGCGCGGAACCGGGCATCGCCGGCCTGATGAAGGTGGCGCGCAAGGCCTATCCCGACATCACCCAGTTCGATCCGGCCAGCGAATACCACGACCCGAAGTCCACGCCCGAGGCGCCGCGCTGGATGAACGTCGACATGAAGCTGGTGAAGAAGACGCGGCTGGTGCCGCTGGCTGAACTGCGCGCCCATCCGGAACTGGCCGGCCTGCGCATCCTGCAGCGGGGCAACCGGTTGTCGATCACGCCGGTCGAGCCGGCCGAATGGGATTTCATCGCTGGGCTGATCGGCCAGGGCGGCTGAGCGATGTCCGCGCCGATCCCAGCGCCCCCGGCGTCGCCCGATCGGTTCAGGGCAGGCGGTGCGGTGGTCGCTGCGCTGTGCGCCGGGCTGGCGATCGCCGTGGTCGCGCTCTACTTCCGCTCGCTGGACAACCCGCTGGTGTTCGACGACCGCGCGCTGATGACCCCGCGCGTGCTCGGAGCCTATGCGCAGTCGATGTTCGCATTCGACCTGCGCTGGTTTTCGTATGTGACGCTGGGCTGGACCTGGGCGCTGGCCGGCGACAGCCTGCCGGTCCATCGTTCGATCAACCTTGCGCTGCACGCGGCCACCTGCATCGCACTGTTCCTGCTGCTGCGAACGGTGTTCGAGCGGGTACTGCTGCCGGTCAGGGAACAGCCCGGCCGCCTGCCCGGCATGACCGACTGGTCGGACGACGCGCCCTGCTGGTATGCCTTCGCCGGCGCGCTGCTGTTCGCCGTGCATCCGGTCTCGGTGTACGGCGTCGCCTACCTGGTGCAGCGGAGCATCGTGATGGCGACGCTGTTCTCGATCCTGTCGCTGCTGTGCTTCCTGCGCGGCATGGCGGGCGGGCGGGTGGCCTGGCGGGTGGCCTGGTATGTGGCCGCGGCGCTGTGCTACTTCATCGCGCTGTTCTCGAAGGAACACGCCGTGATGCTGCCGGCGGTCGCGATGGCGCTGGCGGTGCTGGTCGACGGCGGTCGCGCCGATCGCGGCGGGGACGCGGCCAGCGGGGCCGCGTCCGGCGGCCTGCCCGCAGGCCGGCGCTCCTTCGTGCAGGCGCTCGCCGCGCTGCTGCCCCTGCTGCGTTCGCTCTGGCTGCCGATCCTGCTCTACACGGCGATCGCCCTGTTCGTGATCGCGCGTACCCGCGGCATCTTCGGCGCGCCGTACGAACCGTTCGTGGTCGAGATGCTGGCCGAGGTCGACGGCGGGCGCCCGCAACTGTCGCTCGACAACGTGTATCCGCTGTCGGTGCTCACCCAGCTCTGGCTGTTCTTCGGCTATCTCGGCACCTGGCTGTTGCCCAACCCCGCCTGGATGTCGATCGACCTGCGGCCCGGATTCGCGCGCACGCTCACCGAGATGCCCCAGTTGCTGGGGATACCGCTGGCCATCGGCTACACCGCGCTTGCCACCTGGATGCTGCTCGCCGGACGCACGCTGCGCCTGCTCGGGTTCGCGCTGCTCGCCCCGCTGCTGCTGTTCAGCACCGAGCTGTCCACGGTGAGGCTGCAGGAGCCGATGGTCCTGTACCGAAGCTACCTGTGGATGTTCGCGCTGCCGGCCGCACTGCCGCTGCTCGGCCACCTGCTGCCCACCCGCGTCTCGCTCGGCGTGCTGCTGGTCGCCGCCGTCGTGCTCTGCTTCCCGGCCTCGAACCGGCTGGCCAGCTTCGAGACGCCGTACCGCGTCTGGGACGATGCGGTGAAGAAGCTGGACGAACCCTGGCAGCTCGGCGCCGAGCGACCGTTCATCGTGCGCGGCCTCGAACAGTTGCGGCTCGGACGGGCACGCGAGGCGCTGTCAGACTTCCAGCGAGCGATCGCCATCGCACCGGGCGAGTTCAGCGCGAACCTCAATGCGGGCGTGGCACTGATGCAGCTCGGCCAGCCGAAGGAGGCGCTCGGCTTCTACCGCCGCGCGCTCGAGCTGCGGCCGGCCAGTGGCGAGCCTGCCGCCAACGCAGCCGCGGCACTGCTCGCCCTGGGCGACCTGCGCGGCGCGGCCGACGCCGCGACCGAAGCGACCGGACTCGAGCCGAAGAATGCGATCGCCTGGACCAACCTGGGCCTGGCGCAACTGCGCCTGGGCCAGGCCGGACCGGCGCAGGAAGCGATCGAGCGCAGCCTCGCGCTGCGCCCCGACGATGCCGACACGCTGGCCGCGCGTGCGACGCTCTGGATGGCCGCGAAGCAGCCGGAGCGTGCGATGGCCGACCTGCAGCGAGCCGTCGAAGCCAACCCGCGCTCATCGTCGAGCTACTACAACCGCGGCACGCTGCTGGCCCAACTGGGCGACATCGAGGCTGCGCTGCGTGATTTCACGCGGGCGATCGAGATCAACCCCGGCTCACGCGAAGCACTGGCCAACCGGGCGACCGCCCTGTTCATGAAGGGCAGCAACGACGCTGCGCTGGCAGACCTGAACCGGCTGGTCGCACTGGATCCGGGCAATCCGCGCGCGCTGGCGACGCGGGCACAGGGCCTCGCGCGCAGCGGCCGCCCTGCCGAAGCGCTGGCGGACATCGAGGGCGCGATCAAGCTGAACGAGCGCAACGGCGACCTGTGGATGATCCGCGGGCTGCTGCTCGGCGCACTCGAGCGGCCGGCAGAGGCGAAAGAGAGCTTCCGCAACGCCTGCTCGCTCGGCATACGCGACGCCTGCTCGCGCTGAGGGCGGCCCGGGCCAGGCCCGCCCGCCCGCCCGCCCGCCCGCCGGTCAGACGATGCCGTCGCGCCGCAGGCGTTCGATGTCGTCCGCGCTCATCGACAACCGCTTCGACAGCACCTCGGCCGTATGCTGGCCGAGCGTCGGCGGCGGCGTCTCGTAGGTGATCGGCGTCGCCGAGAAGCGCATCGGGCTCGCCACCATCGGCACCTTACCGGCGGTCGGATGCGCCACCTCGATGCGCATCCCGCGCGCGATGACCTGCGGCTCCTCGAACACCTGCTTCAGGTCGTTGATCGGGCCATTGGGCACGCCCGCGCCTTCGAGCGCGGCGACCCATTCCTTCGTCGTGCGCTTCGCGAACACCCCATCCAGCGTCTCGGTGAGCACGGTACGGTTCTCGACCCGCTTGCCGTTGCTGGCGAAGCGCGCATCGGCGGCCAGTTCCGCGCAGCCGGCGACCTCGCAGAACTTGCGGAACAGGTTGTCGTTGCCGCAGGCGAGGATGATCGCGCCGTCGGAAGTACGGAACGTCTGGTAGGGCACGATGTTCGGATGGGTGTTGCCCAGCCGCGCCGGGGCCTCGCCGGTGGCCAGGTAGTTCATGCCCTGGTTCGACAGGAAGGCGACCTGGGTGTCGAGCAAAGCCATGTCGATGTACTGGCCCTTGCCGGTCACCGCGCGATGCGCGATCGCGGCACAGACGGCGATCGATGCATACATGCCGGTCATGATGTCGACGATCGGCACGCCGACGCGCTGCGGCCCGCCGCCCGGCAGGTCGTCGCGTTCGCCGGTGACGCTCATCAGGCCGCCCATGCCCTGCGCCATGAAGTCGTAGCCCGGACGATCCTTGTACGGGCCGGTCTGGCCGAAGCCGGTGATCGAACAGTAGACCAGGCCCGGGTTGTCCTTCGACAGGTCTTCGTAGCCCAGCCCGTAGCGCGCGAGGTCGCCGACCTTGTAGTTCTCGAGCAGCACGTCCGACTGCGCGGCGAGCCGGCGCACGATCTGCTGCGCTTCCGGCTTCGACAGGTCGAGGGTCACCGACTGCTTGCCGCGGTTCGCGCAGACGAAGTAGGCGGCCTCGGCGGTGTCGTTGCCGGCCGCATCCTTGATCCACGGCGGGCCGAACGCGCGCGAGTCATCGCCCTTGCCCGGCCGTTCGACCTTGGTCACTTCGGCGCCGAGGTCGGCAAGGTTCTGGCCGCACCACGGGCCGGCAAGCACGCGGGTGAGGTCGAGGACACGGATATGGGACAGCGGACCAGCCAAGGGAGCCTCCGATCAGGGGTTCTGGATCGAACGGATTCGAACCGGGCGGATGGTAGCACCGCCGGTGACCGGCCCCGGGGATCAGCCGTGGGGATCAGCCCGCCGCGATCGCCGCGATCGCCGCAGTCACCGCGGCGCCGAAGGCGGCGGCGAAGCGCGCCTCGTCGAGGAGCAGGCTGCCTGCCAGCTGCTCGCGCAGCCGCAACCGGCTCGCGGGATCGGCGCGCGCGATCCGGGCGGCCTCGCGCGCCACCGTGACGAAGCCGGCAGGGTCCTGCACCGACCACTGCGGGCTACCGGCCGCGGACAGCAGGCTGGCGCCGACCCGGCTGGCATGGCGGTCGCCGGTCAGTGAAACCACCGGCACGCCCATCCAGAGCGCCTCGCAGGTGGTGGTCGTGCCATGGTAGGGGAAGGTGTCCAGCGCGACGTCGATGCCGGCATAGCGGGCCAGGTGGGCCGGGATGCCCGCCTCGCGCGGCAGGAAACGCAGTCGCGCCGGATCGATGCCGCGCCCGGAGAACGCAGCGCCCAGCCGCGACTGCACCCCGGGCTGTTCCATGCCAGCCGACTTCAGGGCGAGCAGCGCGTCCGGCTCCGCCGCGAGCAGCAGGCTCCACAGTTCGACCGTCGATGCAGACAGCTTCTGCAGGTTGTTGAACGAACCGAACACGATCGGGCCGTCCTCGCCACCGTCGGCTGCGGATCGGAGCAGTGCCACCTCGGGCGCGTCCAGCGGCGGCCGGTAGCAGATGAAGCAGCCGTCGATGCGCAGCAGCCGTTCGCTGGCGAGGGCCTGCGCCGCTTCGCCGGGATCGGTGATCTCGTCCACCAGCCGGAAGTCGATCGCGGGCAGGCCGGTGGTGTTCGGGTAGCCGAGCCAGGTCGCCTGCTTCGGCGCCGGCCGGCGCGCGAACAGGCCCAGCCGCTGCCCGGCGCTGTGGCCGGACAGGTCGACCAGCAGGTCGATGCGGTCGGCCTGCACCTGCCGCGCGGCAGCCGCATCGTCGAGCGTGTCGATCGCATGCCAGCCGGCGCAGGCCGCGCGCAGGCGGTCGCTCATCGCATCGTGCGTGGCCCCGCTGGCGTAGCAATGGACCTCGAACCGGTCGCGGTCCAGCGCTTCCAGCAGCGGCAGCAGGAACCAGGCGACCGAATGGGTGCGCAGGTCGGCGGAGACGAAACCGATGCGCAACCGGGCCCCGGCGGCGGGCCGCGCGGCAGCGGGCGGCGCGACAGCGGGCGGCGGCTTCTGGCGGGCCGGCTCCTGGCGGGCCGACTGCGGGCCCGGCCCTCCGGCGGCCGTGCCGGCGAATTCACGGTGTAGCCGGGCAATGTCCGTCGCCGCGATCGAATCGGCATAGTTCAGCGCATAGAGCAGGTTCTGTGCCGCCTGCGCATGGCCGGGATCCAGCCGCAGCACGGCGCGGAACGCATCGATCGCCGCGTCGATCTGCCCCAGCTGCAGCTGCTGGTTGGCGAGGTTGTAGCGGATCTCGGCGCTGTCCGGATCGAGGGCTGCGGCACGGGCAAAGGCCGACAGGGCTTCATCCAGCCGGGACAGCCTGTTCAGCGCATTGCCGCGCGCGTTGTGCAGCGGCGCGAAGCCGTCGTTGGCGGGCAGGACCCGATCGAGCACGTCGAGCGCATCCGCCGCGCGTCCCTCGCCGACGAGGAGGCTGGCCAGGTTGTTGGCGGAGGGCAGGTGCCCGGGGATGACGCGCAGCACCTCGCACCAGGCCGACTCGGCAGCGGCGCTCTCTGCGTTAAGCCACAGCAGGTTGCCCAGGTTGAACCGGGCGTCGATCAGTTCCGGCAGCAGCTGGAGCGCCTGCCGGAACGCAGCCGTGGCCGCAGCACGATCGCCCGCCGCATGGCAGACCACGCCCAGGTCGTTGTGCAGATGCGCATCCCCGGGCGACAGCCTCAGGGCACGGGTAAGGCTCGCCACGGCGTCCTTGTGCCGGCCTGCGGCCGACAGGGCCAGCCCGAGGTTGGAATGCGCCTGCGCAATGCCGGGCGCAAGCGCGACGGCCTTCTTCAGGTGGACCACCGCGTCGCGGGCGGCGTCGGTATTGAGGCAGGCAAGCCCGAGGTTGATCAGCACGTCGGGCCGGCGGCCATCGATTTGCCGGGCCTGCTCGAGCAGCGTCCGTGCGTCCGACCAGTGTCCGGCTTGGATCGCGGACATGGCCTGCGCGATCAGTTCACCTGCGGAATCCGGAAGCATCTTCAAGACTCAAAAACAAAAACGGGCACCCGAAGGTGCCCGTTCCTGAACACATGCTATCGCTTGTGGCGATCAGAACGTGTGTGCGAAGCCCAGACCGAACACGCTGGCGTCCATGCCACGACGCTGCGCTTCGTTGAGCGTACCCAGGCTTGCACCACCGGCGAGGTTGTTCGTGCCGTTCCGGTCGTTGTTCAGCCGGGTGTAGTAGCCGTAGACTTCGGTACGCTTCGACAGCAGGAAGCCGTAGTTGGCGGTCCAGATGCTGGCGCCGGTGTCTGCGCCCGAACCGTTGAACACACCGACGTTGCCGATGCCCGAGACCAGGCCAGCGGTTGCGCCTTTGGTGTCGTTGGCGTGCTGATAGGTCAGGCGGAAGCGATGGCTGCCCATCATGTACACGCCGCCGATCAGCCAGTTGTCACGCTTCACGTCGCCGGCGCCTGCGCGGGCGTATTCCAGCTTGCTGTACGCGCCGTGGACCAGGAACGGACCGCTCGTCCAGCTACCGGCCAGGATGTAGGCCGTGTCGTCAAGACCCGCACCACGGAAATCGTTGTGCTGTTCCCAGGCGATGCCGGCTGCGAACGGACCACCGCGGTAGTTGGCGGCGATGCTGTACAGCGACGGATTGACGGCGGTGTTCGGGCCGGTCGGCGCTGAGGTCAGCGAACGGCCTTCGTTCGCGCCGTACTGTGCCGAAACCGAGAAGCCGCTGAAGCTGGCCGAATCGAAGTTCACCGAGTTGGCGACACGACGGCTGAACGACGTGTTGGTTGCTGCTTCGGTACCCGATGCGTCACCGTTGGTCAGCACCGTCACGGTGCCCTGGCCGCCGGTGATGCCGAGGCGGGTCGTGCCACCGGTGGTGATGCCGGTCAGGATGCGCTTGAACGGGCTGTCCATCATGCCGACGTACACACGGCCGAAGCCGCCCGAGACACCCAGGAACGTGTTGCGCGAACCCCAGGTGTTGGTGGTGCCAGTGCCGTCGCCGGCTGCGCCCTGCTCGATTTGCCAGATGGCGTTGAGCCCGCCGCCCAGCGATTCGGTGCCGCGGAAGCCGATGGCGAACGTGCCGGGGGTGCCGACGTTGGTCGTGCGCTGGCGATCGGGCGTGCCATTGCCATCACCCTTCAGCGAGAAGATCTCCATCTGAAGGTTGCCGTAAACGGTGACGTTGGCCGGGGCGGTCTGCGCGAACGCGACCGGAGCTGCGAAGGCCGATACGACTGCCGCCGCGAGAAGTTTCTTTTTCACAGTAAGAGCCTCCTGAAAAAGCTTCGAAGTGGTGGATGCCGACGCCTTAAGGTTCGCCGCCACCCAGACTTCCCAGAACTGAGAAGTGTCGCTATTCTGCCGACTCGCCTGCCTGCTCCACAACGGCGGTGTGCATTTCCGGTGCATATGGCGCACCGATGTTGCGCAAACACAACAAGCGGTTTGCCGGCCAGGGCCTGGCGCAGCCGAGCCTTTCCCGGGATCCCGGCCGGCCCGGGGCACCGCCTTGGGTATCATCCCTCCACATGCATACAGGGGAGGATGGAGATGGGAGCGAGGCGGGAAGTCACACTCATCCCGGGCGACGGCATCGGCCCGGAAGTCACCGCGGCGGCGCGCGCGATCGTCGACGCCAGCGGTGCCGCCTTCGACTGGGACGTGCAGCCGGCCGGCCTCGCCGCCCAGGCCGCCGGCCTGCCGGCGCTCGGGCCCGCGGTGTTCGAGTCGATCGGACGCACCGGGCTGGCCCTGAAGGGCCCGACCGGCACGCCGTTCGGCACGCCCTACCGGATCGAGATCGGCGCGCACCGGATGAACCCGAAGCCGGAGCCCCGGGTCTATCCGA
>JBIITW010000328.1:0-3685 GCA_044340265.1 Burkholderiales bacterium
CCGCCTGCCGCGAGGCCGGCGTCGTGCTGCGCGTGGCGCACCAGATCCGGCTCGAGCCGGTGATCCGCCGGCTGCGCGAAGTCGTCCGCTCGGGCGTGCTCGGCGAACTGCGCGCGATCTCGCTCGAACGCAACGGGCCGATGGGTGGCACGCGCGCGCCATGGCGACTCGACGTACGTCAGGGCGGCGCGTTGTTCGACATGGCGGTGCACCTGCTCGACCTGGTGCAATGGGTTTCGGGATTGCCCTACACCGAGGTATCGGCGCTGTCGCATCCGGACCGGCGCGCCGGCCTGCCCGACGAGACGATCACCGTGCTGGCGATGCTCGGCGACGGCTGCCAGGCGGTCGTGCGTGCCACGCGCGAGATGCCCAGCGTGCGCAACGACTTCGTGCTGCAGGGCACGCACGGAATGGCGAGCACCTCCGCGCTGCGCTGGACCGACCGCCATGTACTGACCCTCACGACTGCCGAGGGCAGCCGCGAGGAAACCTTCACCGCCGCACCCTCGGCCTACCAGCTCGAGATCGATGCTTTCGAGGCCGAACTGGCCGGCATTCGCGGCGACCTGCCCGATGGCGACTCCGGCGTCGCACTGGTCGAGGTGACGCGCGCGATCATGCAGTCGATCGACGAACGCCGCACCGTGCCGGTGACCGGCGCACGAGCCTGAACCGCGGCACGAACCGAACCGGAGTCCCTTCCTTGTACACGCCGTTCCCCGTCCACGAAATCGAAGGCAGCGCCCACGACTGCGGCGAGGCGCATGGCCGGCTCGCCGCCGAGCGCGTGCAGCAGACACTCGACATCTACCTGCCCTCGTTCGAACGGCAGGCGGGCCTGTCGCTCGCAGCCACGCGGGAGCGGGCCAGGACCTTCGCGCAGTCGATCCGCGAGATCGACATCGACATCCTGCACGAGCTGGAAGGCATTGCCGCCGGTTCGAAGCAGGCCTTCGAGGACATCGTCGCGGTGAACTGCCGCACCGAGCTGCTGTATGGCAGCGCGATGGGCCTGAAGCCGGCGACCGAGTGCACCACCATCGCCGTGCTGCCGGAGGCGACGCGCGACCGTGGCGTGATCGTCGGCAAGAACTGGGACTGGCGCAACGGCTGCGTCGACAGCATCGTCGTGCTCAAGATCCGCCAGCAGCGCAAGCCGGCACTGACCCTGATCGTCGAGGCCGGCATGGTCGGCCGCGACGGGTTCAACGAGGACGGCATCGCGATCTGCGGCAACCTGCTGGTGTCCAACGAGGACCGCGGCCATGTCGGCGTGCCGATCCCGATCCTGCGCCGGCAGGTGCTCAACACGCGGCACTACTACGAGGCGATCGACCTGCTGGTTCGCGCCCCGCGCGGCGCCTCGGGCAACTACCTGATCGCGCACCGCGGCGGCGTGGCGATCGACTTCGAGCTCTCCCCGAAGCAGGCGTTCCCGGTCTATCCCGAGCGCGGGCTGCTGACCCATTCGAACCACTTCCAGTCGCTGGTCGCGCAGTCCACCGGCGTGGCGAAGTTCTACACCGGAGACAGCCTGTACCGCGACTTCCGTGCGCGCCAGCTGCTCGAACCGAAGATCGGCTCGATCACCGTCGAGGACGTGAAGGACGCGCTGCGCGACCACTTCGGGCACCCGCGTTCGATCTGCCGGCATCCGCACGACTACCCCGGCAGCGAACCGACGATGACCGTTTCCTCGCAGGTGTTCGACCTCGAGAACAACCGCGTCCATATCGCGGCAGGCCAGCCGTGCCAGTCCGAGTACCACTCGGTCGGCCTGCCCGGCAGCGACTGAGGAGATGCACGGATGAAGGGACGTTACCGCTGGCCTGACGGCGTACGCTGCGCGGTCTGCCTGACCGTCGATTTCGACGGACCGTCGCACGAGACCGGGCGCAAGCTGCGCCCGCTCGGCGCCAACGCGGTCGGCCGCTACTCAGGCCGCTGCGGCATGCCGCGCTACATGGACCTGTTCGAGCGGCATGGCGTGCCGACGACCTTCTTCATGCCCGGCTTCGATGCCGAGTGCTATCCGGAGCTGGTGCAGGAAGCGCATCGGCGCGGCTTCGAGATCGGCTCGCACGGCTACCTGCACGAAAGCTGGGAACTCGGAGACGAGGAGGAAGCGCTGCTCGAACGCACCCACGACATCCTCACCGGACTGATGGGGACGCCGCCGACCGGCTGGCGCTCGCCGTCCGGACGCAAGAGCGCGCGCACGATGCGCGTGCTGCGCCGGCTCGGCTACCGCTACGACTCGAGCGACAAGGACTACGACCTGCCGTACATGGTCGAGATCGACGGCCAGCGCCAGGACGACATGCCGGAGCTGCCGAGCAGCGCCTACAGCCTGGACGACTTCCCGTTCTACCGCTTCAGCATGACGCCGCCCTCCGAAGTGCTCGAGCACTGGAAGCAGGAATTCGACTCGCTCTACCACGAGAACGGCTACTACATGCTGATGGTGCATGCGCGCAGCGGCTGGGGGTCCGGCACCCCGGCGCGCGCGCGCATCGTCGAGGAACTGATCACCTACATCAAGCGCCATGAAGGCGTGCGCTTCTTCAGCGTCGGCGGTCTCGCCGACTGGGTGAGGGAAAACCATGCCAGCTTCGACTAGTTCCCTGCCACGGCTCGCCAGCCCGCGCTGGCCCGATGGCGCACAGTGCGTGGTGCTGGTCACCGTGAACTTCGATGCCGAGTCAGTCGACCTGACCGAGACGCGCGAAGAGAACCTGTACGGCCGCTATTCCTACGGGCGTTACGGCATGCGGACCGGACTGGCCCGGCTGCTCGATGCCTTCGCGAACACAGGAACGCAGGCCACGGTGTTCGTGCCAGCCACCGACGCGCAGCGCCACCCCGCCGCGCTCGATGCCGTCCTGAGGGGCGGCCATGAAGTCGGCGCGCGCGGCTTCGCGTTCGAAGACCATGGCAGTCTGGGCGATGCCGAGTTCGAAACCCTGCAGCGTGCGCACGATGCCCTCACCGCCGCCACCGGCAGTGCACCGGTCGGCTGGCGCGCGCCGCGCGGCCTGCTGTCGCCGGCAACGCTCGGCCACCTCGCCCGGCTGGGCTATCTCTACGATGCCAGCTTCGAGGACGACGACTGGCCGTACATCGTGCAGGCCGAAGGCGGCCGCAGGCTGGTCGAGCTGCCGCAGTTCCAGCCGCTGCAGGACGCGACCTTCTACGAGCCCCGGCATTCGCATGTGCGCGTGCTGAAGACGTGGAAGGAGGAGTTCGATGCAATGCATGCCGAAGGCACGCTGGTCACGCTGACCGTGCATCCGCGCGGCGACTACGGATCGGGACGTGCGGCACGGGCACGGATCGTCGAGGACTTCCTCGGCTACATGGCCGCCCGGCCGGGCACCCGCTTCATGACCTGTCGCGAGCTGGCGACCTGGTGGCTGGCGAACCAGCCGGGTACGCTGGAAGGCGTGCCGCCCGGCTGAAGCGACGCATGCCCCGGCCGCCGCGGGCCGGTCAGATGTCCTTCGCGATACGCTTGACCAGCTTGCCGTACGACTCGTAGTCGGCGCGAAGCAGCGCACCGAACTGCTCGGGCGTGAGCACTGTGGGCTCCATGCCCTGCCGTGTCCATGCATCGCGTCCGTCGGCCGAGGCCAGCACCTTGCCGACAGACCCGTTCAGCCGGGCCACCACCTCGCGCGGGGTG
>JBIITW010000310.1:0-4154 GCA_044340265.1 Burkholderiales bacterium
CCTCGACCACTCGCCGGCGGCCGCCGCACTCAAGGCGGCCACCGGCGCGACGCTGATCGGCATGCCGCCGCCGCCGCATTCGAACCAGGACCAGACCTTCACGCCCGATCGCGTGTTCGCGCACGGCGAACGGCTGCAGGTGGGCGGCACCACGCTGCGTGCCGTGCATACCCCCGGCCATGCGTCGAACCATCTGTGCTGGTACCTCGAAGAGGAACGGCTTCTGTTCACCGGCGACCACATCATGCAGGGCTCGACGGTGGTGATCTCGCCACCGGACGGCGACATGTCGGCCTATCTCGCCTCGCTCGAAGGGCTGCTGTCGCTCGACATCGAGGCGATGGCCCCCGGCCATGGCTACCTGATGGTCGATGCACATGCGGCGGTGCGCCAGCTGGTGAAGCACCGGCTCGGACGCGAGGCGAAGGTGGCTGATGCCCTCGCTGCGATTGCCGGGGCGGCCGGCGCGACGCTGGATGCACTGGTGGCGCGCGTCTATGCGGATACGCCCGAGAAGCTGCATCCAGTCGCGCGCCGCTCGCTGCATGCGCACCTGCTCAAGCTGGCCCGGGACGGACGCGCCGTCGAGCGGGACGGTCGATGGTCTGCATTGCCCGCGTGAGAAGGCCCGAAATCCGTGTCTGACCCGCATTTCGGTCAGGTGACGCCGGCGATCATCCGACGTTCATTGATCTGCGCCTTGCGGATCATCGCCACCCCGGCCAGCGCGACGAACACCAGCAGGCCGAAGGTCTGGGCATAGCTGCCGATGCCCTTGTAGGCGATCGCGAACAGCGCGGGGCCGCACAGGATGCCGAGGAAGTTGAACGCGATCGCGCCACTGGTGGCCAGGCCGACCTGGCCCTTGGGTGCGACCCGCGCGACCTCGGCGATGAACATGCCGGTCCAGCCCACCGCCGATGCGCCGAGGCAGACCAGCATCAGGTAGAGCCCGGTGCGCGGCCAGCCGGGCGAGAGGAACACGGTCACCAGGCACATCACGGCGGTCACGCAACCCACGAAGGCCAGGGTGCTCAAGGCACTGCCGATGCGATCGGCGAGCAGCCCGAACACCACACGCGAGCACACGCCCGACAACTGGATCAGCGACAGCAGCATGCCGGCCTGGACCAGCCCGAAGCCGATCTCGGTGACCAGCATGGTGACCGCGAACGAGGTCACGCACAGCTGGCAGAACGCGTAGAAGAACGCCGACAGCGCGAGCCAGCGCAGGATCGGATGGTTCCACACCACCGGCACGCCACCGAGCGGATCCTGCACCAGCCGGATGCCCGGCGTGCGGTCGTCGTCCCAGGTCGCGCGCAGCGGCTGCAGCAGCAGCAGCACCGCGAAGGCGATCAGTGCGATCACCAGGAAGGCCCATGACGCGCCCCAGGCGAGGGTGATCGGCGGCATCAGGACGGCAGCGGCGACCACGCCCAGCGGCACGCCGGTCTGCTTCAGCGAGAAGATCAGGTTGCGGTTGGCCGGGTCGGTGAACCGGTTCAGCACATGGCTCGAGGCCGGTGTCGCCGGCCCGGTGCCCACGCCCATCAGCACCGAGGCGATCGGCAGCAGCCAGAGGCTGGGCACCATCGCCATCAGCGCGCCGATCGCCGATATGCCGACGCAGATCTGCTGCGTGCGGCAGGCGCCATAGCGCTGCACCAGCCGGCCACCGTAGATCACGGCGACCATCGCACCGCCGTAGACGAAGCTGACCTGGAAGCCGATCAGCGCCGGATCGACCTGCAGCAGGGTGGCCATCGCCGGGGCGATCACCACCATGCTGTTGCCGATCAGCACCGTCACCACCTGCACCAGCGTGGTGACTCCGACGACGGTCAGCGGCAGGATGGACCAGTGGCGGCTGTCCGTCGGTTGCACGAAAGACTCAGAGCGCTTCGGCGATCGCCTTCCCGAGGTCGACGGTGCCGGCGGTGCCACCGATGTCGCGGGTGCGCGGCGCGCCGCTGCCCGGCTCGAGCACCTTCTCGATCGCCTTGACGATCGCATCGCCTGCCTGCGGATAGCCGAGGTGGTCGAGCATCATCGCGCCCGACCAGATCGCGCCGATCGGATTGGCCACGCCCTTGCCGGCGATGTCCGGCGCCGAGCCGTGCACCGGCTCGAACAGCGAGGGGAACTTGCGGTCGGCGTTGATGTTGCCCGAGGGCGCGATGCCGATGGTGCCGGTGCAGGCCGGGCCGAGGTCGGACAGGATGTCGCCGAACAGGTTGGAGGCGACCACGACATCGAACCAGTCGGGATGCAGCACGAAGTTCGCCGACAGGATGTCGATGTGGTACTTGTCCCACTTCACTGCCGGGTAGTGCTTCGCCATCTCTTCCACACGCTCGTCCCAGTAGGGCATGGTGATCGAGATACCGTTCGACTTGGTCGCCGAGGTCAGGTGCTTCTTCGGCCGCCGGTTGGCGAGTTCGAACGCGAACTTCAGGATGCGGTCGGTGCCGATGCGGGTGAAGGTCGACTGCTGGCACACCACCTCGCGGTCGGTGCCCGGAAACGAGCGGCCGCCGATGGACGAATACTCGCCCTCGGTGTTCTCGCGGATGATCCAGAAGTCGATGTCGCCCGGCTTGCGGTCGGCCAGCGGGCTCTTGATGCCAGGCATCAGCCGGCACGGACGCAGGTTCACGTACTGGTCGAACTCGCGGCGGAACTTGATCAGCGAATCCCACAGCGACACGTGGTCGGGCACGGTCGCGGGCCAGCCGGAGGCGCCGAAGTACAGGCAGTCATGGCCGCCGATCTGGTCCTTCCAGTCGGCCGGCATCCACGAACCGTACTTGCCGTACATGTCGCAGCCCCAGTCGAAATGGTCGAACTGCAGCGAGATGCCGAACTTGCGGGCTGCGACTTCCAGCACCCGGATGCCTTCGGGCATCACTTCCTTGCCGATGCCGTCGCCGGGGATGACTGCGATGCGATGCGTGCTCATGGGGTTCTCCAACCGGGATGTTCGTCGTGGTCAACGTTCAGGACAGCCTGAAATGTTAGCACGCGGGCCGGCGCGACCCGGGGTCACATCCAGGGTCACATCCCGGCGAGCCAGGCGACGATCGCAGCGCGCATCTCCGGCGATTCGCCCAGTGGCGGCCGTACATCGAGCGTGAAGTCGGGCAGGGTGTCGGCGAGGGTCTCGACCATCTTCGGCAGGTCGCGCCGCAGGTGGCCGCCGGTGGCCAGGAACAGCGGAACGATGCACGCATGGCGCACGCCGTCTGCATGCATCCGTGTCGCCGCCTCGACCAGCGAAGGCGACATCAGTTCGAGATAGGCCAGTTCGACCCGCCGACCGGGATTACTCGCTTGCAGTGTGCCGCGGATCGCCTCGAAGGGCTCGGCCCAGCGGGGATCCCGGGCGCCATGCGCGAACAGGATCAGCGGCACCTGCGTCATGGTGCGTTCGCTGACAGGGAGGAGGCGACGGCCGGGCGTTGCATGGCCGGAATATACTCTGACGATGGACTGGCATTGGCACAGGAACACGACGCCCGGCCGATCGGGCGCGCGGCGGGCGGCGGCACCCGGCGGGCTGCTGCGCCGGACGGTTCCTGCATCGCGCCTGGCATGGCTCGTCCTGTCGCTGCTGATGGTCGCCAGCGCGTCGCTGGTGCTCCTGCCGGCCGTCGCCATGTCGATGCAGGTTGCCGCGGCACGATCTGCTGTAGGCATCTGCTCGGTGCATGCCGCGCCGCTGGCGCCGGACGACAGCGGGCGGTCGCACGCGTCACATGCCCTCGACTGCGTGGTGTGCGTGTTCGCTGCGGCAGGTGCGGCCGACGGTTCCCGGCGGGTGCCGCCGGTCATGGATGCCGCCCGCGCCTCCCGGCCGGCTGCGGCCACGCTTTCGACTGCGCAGGTGCCCGCGTTCCTGCACCCACCCGGGCAGGCGCCACCGGTTTCCGCCTGACCGCGTGTCGTCGGGGAACCGACCCCGACGCGCTGTCGAACGCGCTGTCGAACGCGATATCGGATTGCACCGATCTGCCCGAGCCGGCCGCCTGCCGCCGGCTTTGCCGCACAGGCACCGCGCGCGTTGCCGGAGGTTGCGTTGCACGCCCCGCTGCACGCCCCGCGCGCATGCCCTCACGAACCAAGGAATCCAGATGACCTGCTTTCGTTCATTC
>JBIITW010000171.1:0-10104 GCA_044340265.1 Burkholderiales bacterium
GATCTGCCCGAGCCGGCCGCCTGCCGCCGGCTTTGCCGCACAGGCACCGCGCGCGCTGCCGGACGTTCCGTCATACGCCCCGCGCGCATGCCCTCACGAACCAAGGAATCCAGATGACCTGCTTTCGTTCATTCGCTTGCCGCATCACAATCCCGCTGCTGCTTTCGCTGTTCGCAACCGCCGCGATGGCCCAGGTGACCATCAGCAACCCGTGGGTGAGGGGAACCGTCGGTGGCATGAAGGCCACCGGTGCGTTCATGGAAATCTCCTCGCGCGCCGACACCCGCCTCGTCGGTGCCGCGTCACCCGCGGCGAAGATCGTCGAGGTGCACGAGATGGCGATGGTGGACAACGTGATGCGCATGCGTGCCATCCAGGCCATCGCAGTGCCTGCCGGCAAGCCGGTCGAGCTCAAGCCCGGCGGCTACCATGTCATGCTGATCGACCTGCTCAAGCCGCTCGAACCCGGGGCGAGCGTGCCGATCACGCTGACCTTCGAGGGCAAGGACGGCAAGCGTGAAACGGTCCAGGTCAAGGCCGAGGTCCGGCCGCTCACCGCCGGGGCGGGCAAGTCGCCCGGTGCCCATGGTGCCGGTCATTCGCACGGTCGCTGACCCTCTCAGGCTGACAAGGAGAACCGAAATGGAACATCGACGACCCCAGGTCCCCGGCACGCGCAGGCGGGCCCTGCT
Source organism: Burkholderiales bacterium (assembly GCA_044340265.1). Classification (GTDB taxonomy): domain Bacteria; phylum Pseudomonadota; class Gammaproteobacteria; order Burkholderiales; family CAIKXV01; genus CAIKXV01. The sequence goes on from JBIITW010000171.1 coordinate 693, forward strand.
TTCCGGCGCCGGCAGTGCGCTGGCCCTGGCCGCCATCGGCACGGCTTCTGCGCTGCTCGGTGGCTGCGACAGCAGGCAGTCGCCGGTGTTTCATTCGATCGATGTCACCGGTGCCACCTTCGGACAGGGCTTCGAGCTCACCGACTTCAACGGCGATCGACGCACCCTGGCCGACTACAAGGGCAAGGTGGTGGCGCTGTTCTTCGGGTTCACCCAGTGCCCCGACGCCTGCCCGACCGCGCTCGCGAAACTGGCGGAGGTGAGCAAGGGCCTCGGTGCCGATGCGGGCCGACTGCAGGTCGTGTTCATCACGATGGACCCGGAGCGAGACACCGCCGAGCTGCTGAAGAACTACGTCCCGGCGTTCCATCCCGCGTTCATCGGACTGCGCGGGTCGGCCGAGCAGACCGCGGCGGTGGCCAAGGCGTACAAGGCCTACTACAACAAGGTGGCGGGCAAGACGCCCGAGAGCTACACGATCGACCATTCGACCTTCACCTACCTGTACGACCCCGAAGGCAGGCTGCGGCTGATGGCGCGCCACGAGATCAGCACCGAGCACCTGGCTGCGGATATCCGGCGGTTGATGCGCGGCCAGGCTTCGCGGGGTTAGTGCACCGAGCGTTCGATCACGGTCCGCTCGATCGTCATCGATGTGCCGGACCGTTCCTCGTCGATCGATTCCAGGCACTTCTGCCAGTGTGCATGCAGCTTCGCACTGGTCTCGCGAAGCAGCGCGCTCGCGCTGCGTTCCTCGGCGAGCCGCCTCAGGTGATCACCGATCGCGTGCATCTGGTGCAAGCAGGCCCCCCGGGTGGTGGCCTGGACGAGCAGCAGGATCAGCGCGGCGGCGATCCGGTCATCTGCCGGAGGCTGGCAAGCCGGGTCGCTCCGGGCAGGGCCGGCGCCATCTGGCTTGCACGAGTCCTCCTGCCGCGTGTCGGTTGCGGGCGTGTCCTTGCGGGAGTGGCGACTGTCGTACATCTGCGGGCTCCGTTTTCAACCTCTATGTTTTCCTGATGGCTATCTGGTCAGCAGCAGCTTGCCCAGGCGCGTCACGCGCAGCCGGTACTCGCGCCCTTCATGGACGATGCGCAGTTCCCGCGCGGGGCCGAACAGTGCCTTGCTTTCGACTACGCGCGGGTCATGGCATGCCGGACGCCCAGCCGGCACCCAGGCGTCGTCTACCAGCGGATGGGCGACGGGATTCGAGCTGGGCGACATCAGGACCCCCACTGTATTTAATGAGAATGATTCGCATTAAATACAGTTGCGCCAGCGGTGTCAACACACGCGCCGCCGTGTAGCGGCGGCGCGTACGGCCGGTTGCGGCAGCAGTCGGAAGTCAGCGCGGCCGTTGCCCCGCGGTGCCCGCCTCGGGTGACACCTGGCGGGCGGGGCGCGCCGCAGGGGTCGACGCGCTTCCTCCGGACTCGGCCTGCTGTGCCCGGGTTCGCCGCTGGATCTCGGCCAGGCGCTGTCCGCGCAGCTTGCGGCGTTCGGCCTCGTCGGCGGCGCCCGAGATCTTCTGCTGCCAGGCGTCGCGCTCTTCGGGCGTGAAGTGGCGCGTCCAGTCGCCCTTGGCCGGCGCGGTCGACTTGCCGGCGGTCGCCCGCGCCTGCGGTCGATCACCTGCCTCGCCCTTCACAGGCTGCGTGGTCTGGGCCATGGCGCCCCCGGCGAGTCCGCAGCTGATCACCGCAGCGGCGAGTGTGGCCAGGCTGCGGCCCGGCCGGCGCGCCGCGCGCACACCGGCGGTTGCGATGGGGGAAGCGGTGCCGTTTCTTTCCTTCGATCTGCGTTCCATGTTCACTCCCGATAGCGGGTGGTGGCGCAGTCGGCGCGTACCGGACCGGTACGCGTCCTGCACCTGCACGCAAGTCTCTGCGCGCGATGCCCGGGTGGCGAACGCGGATTGCAGGCGATAGCGCGGCAAACTCCGCCGCGCTGCGACCTTGTCAGTCGTAAACGACCACGCTGCGGATCGATTCGCCCGAATGCATCAGGTCGATCGCGCGGTTGATGTCCGACAGCGGCATCGTGTGCGTGATCAGGTCGTCGATCTGGATCTTCCCGTCCATGTACCAGTCGACGATCTTCGGTACGTCGGTGCGGCCGCGCGCGCCGCCGAAGGCGGTGCCCTTCCAGACGCGGCCGGTGACCAGCTGGAACGGACGGGTGCGGATCTCCTGGCCGGCGCCGGCCACGCCGATGATGATCGACTCGCCCCAGCCACGATGGCAGCACTCGAGCGCCTGGCGCATCAGGTCGACATTGCCGATGCATTCGAAGCTGTAGTCGGCGCCGCCATCGGTGAGCGCGACGAGGTAGGGCACCAGGTCGCCCTCGACCTCCTTCGGGTTGACGAAGTGGGTCATGCCGAACTGCCGGCCGAGTGCCTCGCGTGCCGGGTTGATGTCGACGCCGATGATCATGTTCGCGCCGGCCAGGCGCGCGCCCTGCACCACGTTCAGTCCGATGCCGCCCAGGCCGAACACCACCACGTTGGCGCCGGGTTCGACCTGCGCGGTGTTGATCACCGCACCGATGCCGGTGGTGACCCCGCAGCCGATGTAGCAGACCTTGTCGAAGGGCGCGTCTTCGCGGATCTTCGCCAGCGCGATCTCGGGCAGCACCGTGTAGTTCGAGAAGGTCGAACAGCCCATGTAGTGGTGCACCATCTTCCCGCCGATCGAGAAGCGGCTGGTGCCGTCCGGCATCACGCCCTTGCCCTGGGTGGTACGGATCGCGGTGCACAGGTTGGTCTTGCGCGACAGGCACGACTTGCATTGCCGGCACTCGGGCGTGTAGAGCGGGATCACATGGTCGCCCTTCTTCAGGCCGGTGACGCCGGGCCCGACCTCGACCACGATGCCTGCGCCTTCATGGCCGAAGATCGCCGGGAACAGTCCTTCCGGATCGCCGCCCGAGCGGGTGAATTCGTCCGTATGGCAGACGCCTGTGGCCTTGAGCTCGACCATCACCTCGCCGGCCCGCGGTCCTTCGAGGTCGACGGTTTCGATGACCAGCGGTTGCCCTGCGGCGTAACAGACGGCGGCTTGCGTTTTCATCTCGGTCTCCGGTTCACCAGGCCTGATTATCGCGCGGGTCGAGCCGCCGTGAAATGGCCCTGGTGCCTTGCTGCGCGTTGTCTGCAGCGTCAGTGACCGCGTCAGCCGCCGTCGCGCGCCAGCCGGGCACCGGAAAACTGCCAGCGTGCATCCGGCGGGAAGAAGTTCCGGTAGGTCGCGCGCAGGTGCGAGCGCGGCGTGGCGCAGGAGCCGCCGCGCAGCACCATCTGCTGGCTCATGAACTTGCCGTTGTACTCGCCGATCGCGCCGGGCGCGGTGCGGTAGCCCGGGTATGGCAGGTAGGCGCTCTGCGTCCATTCCCACGCGTCGCCGAACATCTGGCCCGGCAGTCCCGGCCGGGCGGCAGCCAGTGGTTCGGCGGGATGCAGCAGTCCGGTCTCGAGCAGGTTGCCCTCGACCGGCACGCGCTGCGCGACATGCTCCCATTCGAACTCCGTGGGCAGGCGCGCGCCCAGCCAGCGTGCGATTGCATCGGCTTCATACTGGCTGAGGTGGGCAGCCGGTGCGTCGGGCGATACCTCGACCAGGCCGCGCAGCGTGAACGTGTGCCAGCGCGCCGGCTGCAGGTCGCCGCCCCCGGGCTGCTGCCAGTAGTACGGCGCCTCCCAGCCACGTGCCTGCACGATGTCCCAGCCCGCGGAAAGCCAGAGGTCGGGCCGCCGATAGCCGCCGTCCTCGATGAAGGCAATGACCTCTCCGCAGTTCACCGGGCGCATCGCCAGTTCGAACGGCTCGAGGAAGGTGCGATGCGCGGGTCGCTCGTTGTCGAACGTGAAACCGGCTGCGGCGCTGCCGCCGGTGACCAGTCCGCCCTCGCAGGACAGCCATCCGGCGGGTGCCGAGGCCACCGGGACCGGCGGCCAGCCTTCGCGCAGCGCGGGCAGCAGCGGATTGCGCGAGAACAGGTGCTTGATGTCGGTGAGCAGCAGCTCCTGGTGCTGCTGCTCATGGTTGATGCCGAGTTCGATGACCTCCGCCAGGCTGCCGGCATCGGCTGCGTCCAGCGCCGATGACCTGAGCAATGCATCGATGCGCGCCTCGACGTCGGCGCGATAGTCGCGCACCAGGGACAGTCCCGGGCGCGAGACCAGGCCGCGCTCGGCGCGCAGATGCTTGTCGCCGACCCCGTTGTAGTAGCTGTTGAAGAGCATGCGGAACGACGGGTGGAACGGACGGAAGCCCGGCTCGAACCGTTCGAGCGCGAACACCTCGAAGAACCAGGTGACATGCGCCAGGTGCCATTTCGCGGGGCTCGCATCCGGCATCGACTGCAGCGCGCAATCTTCGTCCGACAAGCCGTCGACCAATGCCAGGGTCTGCGCGCGCACGCGATGGAACAGCGGCAGCAACCGCTCGAAGGCTTCGTGCACGGGTGCCGATGCGTGTGTTGCCTGGGCTGCCAGGGCGGATGCAGACGCCGGGCGCGAAGGACCTGCGGGATTGGACATGAGGCACCTTCCGGGACGGTTGTCGTTCTTGCGGGCCGGTCGATGGTCGCAGTCGGCATGCCCGGTCGAGTGTGCCCGATGCAGGGCCCGAGCGTGACGGGTCCGGGCATGTCTGAGACCGCGCTCGCCCAGAAGCGCAGCGGGCGGTCAGTGCGAGCGAAGGCAAGAAGGCATGGGTACGAAACGAGGCTGCACCGCGCCGATCGTTCTTCGCATGAAGGAGGGCGATGGCGGTATGCTGCGTCTTTGCATCCGGCGGAGCGTTCCCCATGCCCAGGGCCATCTGGCAAGGCGCGGTCATCGCGCAGAGTGATCGTACCGAAGTCGTCGAAGGCAACCACTACTTCCCGCCGGAGTCGATCGACCGGACGCTGCTGCGCGACAGCGCGACCCACACCACCTGCGGCTGGAAGGGCATCGCCAGCTACCATGACATCGTGGTCGGCGATGCGGTGAACAAGGATGCTGCCTGGTTCTACCCGGAGCCGAAGGATGCCGCGCGGCAGATCGCCGGATACCTCGCCTTCTGGAAAGGGGTCAAGGTCGAGGTGTAATCTGGCGTGCGGTTTGCTTGACAGAGCCCTCGCCGGACCCTGAGCCGGCATCGGAGGATGCAGATGAGCCATTGCAGCAGCCGCAGCCGTTCCCGCTTTCAAGCCCTGGAATGCAAGGGGGCGGCGCGACCCGCCGCCCGGACGATCCTCGCCCTGTCTGCACTGGCGACGGCCGCTGCATTGCTGGCGCACCCGATGCCCGCGCTGTCGCAGTCTTCGGCACCCGCGGATACATGGCCATCCCGGCCGATCCGCATCCTGCTGCCGGTCGGCGCCGGCGGCGTGACCGACATCAATGCCCGCCTGCTCGCGCAGCGCTGGAGCACCACGCTGGGGCAGTCGGTGCTGATCGACAACCGTCCGGGTGCCGGCGGCATCGTCGCCACCGAACTGGTGAAGAACGCCATCCCGGACGGCCACACCCTGCTCTGGCTGAATTCCGGGCATGCGGTGGCCACGGCGGTGATGAAGTCGCTGCCCTATGATGCGGTGAAGGATTTCGAGCCGGTCTCGACCATCGCCTACTTCGCGCAGGCGCTCGTGGTCGGCGGCGACTCGCCGATCAAGTCGGTGTCCGGCCTGGTCGCGGCGGCGAAGGCGAATCCGCGCAAGGTGTCGATCGGCATGACCAACATCGGCAGCACGCCGCATGTGACGGCCGAGCTGTTCCGCTCGATGGGCGGCTTCGAGGCGGAGCTGGTGCCGTACAAGACGTCCGGCGCGCTGATCGCCGCCGCGCGCACCGGCGAGGCCAGCGTGATCATCGATTTCATCGCGCCGGTGCTGTCGCTGGCGCAATCGGGCGCGGTGCGCGTGCTGGCCGTCACCTCGACCCAGCGGTTTCCCGGGCTGCCTGCAGTGCCGACGGTGGCCGAAGCGGGCCTGCCCGGCTTCGAGGCGACGGCATGGAACGGCCTTGCAGGTCCGGCGAAGACGCCGCGGCCGGTGATCGAGCGGCTGCATCGGGAAATCCATTCCGCGATCGCCGTGCCGGAAATCGTGTCCCGGCTGCGCGAGCTCGGCATCGAGGTGCGCGGGTCGACGCCCGACGGCATGCGCAAGCTGATGGTCGAGGAGATCGACAAGTGGCGCCGGGTGGTGGCCACCGCGAAGATCGAGCGCCAGTAGTCGCGGGGTTCCCCGGTCCTGCGCGCGGGGGCGTCCGCTGGCGAACAGGGCAACAGCGATACACTCCTGCCCTTGCTGCACGTCCTGTCCTCATGAACCTGGCCCAGCCGCCGCTCTCCGGAGACGTTCCAATGAAGTTGCCGACGCCCATTCCCCAGTCGTACACGAACCGTGCGGCGGATTTCGCCTCCGGGAAGGACACGCCCTCGGCGTTCCTCGACCGCTGCCTCGCCAACGTCGAGGCTTTCGAACCGTCGGTGGGCGCGTTCGTGCACATCGAGATCGAGAAGGCGCGCGCGGCGGCAGCGGCATCGACCGTGCGCTGGCGCGAAGGCAGGCAACTGTCGCGCATCGACGGCATGCCGGTCGGCATCAAGGACCTGATCGAGACGGCGGACATGCCGACCCAGTGCGGCTCGCCGGTGTTCGAAGGCTACGAGTCGCATCGGGATTCGGCGAGCGTGCTCGCCCTGCGCCAGGCCGGCGCGATCATCCTCGGCAAGACGGTCACCACCGAGTTCGCTGCCAAGGTGCCGCGTGGCACGCGCAACCCGTGGGATCCGGCGCGCACCCCGGGCGGTTCGAGCAGCGGCTCGGCCGCCGGCGTCGGCTGCGGCATGATCGCCGCCGGCCTCGGCACCCAGGTGATTGGCTCGCTGCTTCGCCCGGCGAGCTACTGCGGCGCGTACGCATTCAAGCCCACCTTCGGCGCGATCAACCGCGGCGGTTCGCATGACGGCCTGTCGCAGTCGGCGCATGGCCCGATCGCCGCGACCCTGCAGGACGCGTGGATCGTCGCGCGCGAGATCTCCGACCGTGCCGGAGGCGATCCGGGTTATCCCGGACTGTACGGTCCGTCGGAGACCCCGGCGCCGGTGCGGCCGTCGCGCCTCGTGGTGATCGAGACCGCTGGCTGGAAGATCGCCGACGCGGATGCGAAGGCCGCGTTCGAGGGTGCGATGAAGCGGCTCGCCGACCAGGGCGTGCGGGTGCAGCGCCGGAACGACGACGCGCGCATCGCGCTGCTCGAGGTCGCGCTGGAAGACGCCGGGCGCGTGTCGCATGCGCTGGTCAACTACGAGTCGGTGTGGCCGCTCAACACCTACCGCGACCGCGATCCGTCGAAGCTCAGCGATTTCCTGCGCGAGCGCCTGGTCGAGGCCGAGAAGATGACCCAGGCCGACTACCGCAAGCTGCTCGCCACCCGTGCGGCCGCACGCGCCGCGCATGCGATGCTGCTCGGCGAGTGCGACGTGCTGCTCACGCTGGCTGCGCCCGGCGCAGCGCCGCTGGGCATCGATTCGACCGGTGACACCGTGTTCAACATCCCTGCGTCCTACCTCGGTGCGCCGGCGCTGAGCCTGCCGCTGATGACCGTTCAGGGGCTGCCGCTGGGGCTTCAGGCGATCGGCTTCATGGACCGCGATGCGGAACTGTTCGAAACGGCGGGGTGGATCGACCAGGTGCTGCGATAGGCCGGGCGCTCCGGTAGACGGGGTCGACGTAGACCCCGCGCGCGCCGGCCGGCAGGGCGTCTGGCCGCTGCTGGTCGGCACCGGCGTGCTGCTGGGGTTGAGCATCCCGATCGCCAAGGCGGCCGCCACGGCAGGCGTGCCCGCCCTGGCCTACGCACTCTGGCCGACCGCCCTGGCCTCGGCGCTGCTGGGCCTGCTCGCCGCCCGCCGCCATGGGGCGCCGCGGCTGTCGCTGCCGCTGCTGCGCTATGCATCCGTGTCGGGCTTCCTCGGCCATGCCGCGTCGATGACCGCGGTGTTCTGGGTGTCGGCGCAGGCCGGCGCCGGGTTCGCCTCGCTCGCCTTCACGCTGACGCCGGTGACCACGCTCGCGATCAGCCTGCTGGTTCGGCAGGAGCAGTTCAGCGCGATGCGCGCGGCGGCGGTGGCGATCGGGTTCTCCGGCGCGCTGGTGCTGGTGCTCGGCCGCGGTGAATCGATGCACGCAATGACGGCCGCCGTGTTGCTGGTGCCGCTGATCCCGATCTTCATCGGCGGCGGCAACGTCTACCGTTCGTTGCATACGCCGGCCGGCACGCCGGGCGAATGGCTGGCCGCGCTGAGCCTTGCGGCCTCCTCGGCAATGCTGGTCGTGGCCGGCGCAGGCAGCGGACGGCTCGCGTTCGAGCCGGGTGCCGAGGCTTTCGCCTGGCTCGGCGCGCAGGCACTGGCGATGGTGATCGGCTATGCCATGTACTTCGAACTGATCCGTCGTGCGGAGCCGGTGACGTTCAGCTTCATGGGCTACGTGATGACGCTGACCGGCGTCGCCGTCGGGGTCGGGCTGTTCGGCGAGCGCCTGCCGCTGTCCGCGCTGCCGGCACTGGTGCTCATCGTCACCGCCTTCGTGCTGATCCACCGCGCAGCGCGGCTCACTCCTCGGAGTACTTCCGCGACGACCCCTTGAACTTCTCCACCGGGTACTTGACCGCGTTGAGTCCGATCTTCTCTTCGGCCGCCGCGACCAGGTCGAACTGCAGCCGGTCGGCCAGGCGCACCAGGTAGAGCAGCACGTCCGCCGATTCATGGCGGATGCGGTCGAGGTGGGCGGCCTCCGGCCGGTAGCTGTCCGCGCCGTCGATCCACTGGAACTCGGCGGCCAGTTCGCCGGCCTCGGCGGCGACGCCGATGGCCAGGTTCTTCGGGGAGTGGAACTGCTCCCAGTCGCGCTCCGCGGCGAATTGCCGCAGGCGTTCGGTAAGTCCTGCCACGCTGTCTGAGGGCATGTCTGTCGTCCGCATCGGGTACGGTGGATGTACCAGCCGAGTCTAGCGCTACACTGGACAGGTCCACCAACTGCCGCGGGAGCATGCATGTACAACCTTTACTACTGGTCGCACATTCAGGGTCGCGGCGAGTTCGTCCGACTGGCGCTGGAAGCCGCGGGCGCCGACTATGTCGATGTCGTGCGCCGTTCCGAACGCAACGGCGGCGGGCGGCCTGCGGTCATGGCGATCCTGCAGGGCAGCGACCCGCGCGCACCGTTCGCCCCGCCGATCCTCGAAGTCGACGGTGAATGGATCTCGCAGACCGCGAACATCCTCGCCTTTCTCGGGCCACGGCTGGGGCTGGTGCCGAAGGACGAGGCCGCGCGCCGCTGGGCGAACCAGCTGCAGCTGGTGATCGCCGACTTCATCGTCGAGGCGCATGACACCCACCATCCGATCGCCAAGCAC
>JBIITW010000329.1:0-3640 GCA_044340265.1 Burkholderiales bacterium
GGTCAGCCGGGACAGTTCGGCGGCCACGCCGGTGGCGAACTTCGGATGCGCATTGAGCCCGGTCCCGACCGCCGTGCCGCCGAGCGCCAGTTCGCACAGGTGCGGCAAGGTCTGGTCGAGGTGCTTCAGCCCCTGGTCGAGCTGCGCCACATAGCCGGAGAATTCCTGGCCGAGGGTCAGCGGCGTCGCATCCTGCAGGTGGGTGCGGCCGATCTTCACGATGTTCATGAACGCCTGCGACTTGCCGGCCAGGGTCTCGCGCAGCTTGCCCACCGCAGGCTTCAGCTGCTTCTCGATCGCGATCACCGCGGCCACGCTCATCGCGGTGGGGAACACGTCGTTGGACGACTGGCCCCGGTTCACGTCGTCGTTCGGGTGCACCTTGCGCGACTCGCCCCGGACGCCGCCCATCAGCTCGGAGGCGCGGTTGGCCAGCACCTCGTTCACGTTCATGTTGCTCTGGGTGCCAGAGCCGGTCTGCCAGACGGCGAGCGGGAACTCGCGGTCATGGGTGCCCGACAGCACCTCGTCGGCCGCAGCGATGATCGCCTTCGCCTTGTCGGCCGGCAGCTGGCCGAGCTCGGCATTCACCGCCGCGCAGGCCTTCTTCACCATCGCCAGCGCATGCACCTGGTCGATCGGCATCTTTTCCGTCGAGATGCGGAAGTTCTGCAGCGAGCGCTGCGTCTGCGCACCCCAGAGGGCGGAATCAGGCACCTGCATGATGCCCATCGTATCCTTCTCTTCCCGGAATCCGCTGCTGCTGTCGCTGGTCTTGTCCGCGCTCATCTTTTCTCCCTCCGCCACCCTGTTTGCTAAATGGACAACGCCGGCTTGCCGGCGGCATCGACCACCACCACGGCGGTCATGTTGACGATCCTTCGAACGGTCGCGCTGGGCGTGATCACATGCGCCGGCTTGGCCGCGCCGAGCAGGATCGGACCAACGGTGATGCCGTCACCCGCGGCCTGCTTGAGCAGGTTGAACGAGATGTTGGCCGCATCGATCGACGGCATGATCAGCAGGTTAGCCTCGCCCTTGAGCTTCGAGTTCGGGAACTGTGCACCCCGGATCGCCTCCGAGATCGCGGCATCGCCGTGCATCTCGCCCTCGACTTCCAGCCCCGGCGCCACCTCGCGCAACCGCAGCAGCACCTCGCGCATCTTGCGCGAGGACGGCGAATCGTGGCTGCCGAAGCTCGAGTGCGACAGCAGCGCGACCTTGGGCACGATGCCGAAGCGACGCACCTCTTCCGCGGCCATCGTCGCGATCTCGACCAGCTGGTCGGCGGTCGGATCGTAGTTGACGTAGGTGTCTGCGATGAACAGCGTGCGGTTGGGCAGCATCAGTGCGTTCATGCCGGCATAGGTCTTCGCCCCCTGCTTCAGGCCGATCATCCGCTCGATGTAGCGCAGGTGGTGCTGGTAGATGCCTACCGTGCCGCAGAGCATCGCATCGGCCTCGCCCTGGCGAACCAGCGTGGCGCCGATCAGCGTCGGGCGACGGCGCATCTCGAGCTTGGCGTACTCGACCGACACACCGTTGCGTTCCATGACCTGATGGTAGAGCTGCCAGTATTCACGGTAGCGCGGATCGCTGTCCGTGTTGACCATCTCGAAATCACGACCTTCCTGGATGCGCAGGCCGAGCCGCTGGATGCGCGTGTTGATGACGTCGGGGCGCCCGACCAGGATCGGCCGCGCCAGCTTCTCGTCGACGACGATCTGAACCGCGCGCAGCACCTTCTCTTCCTCGCCCTCGGCATAGACGACGCGCTTCGGTGCCCGCTTGGCCGCACTGAACAGCGGCTTCATCACGAAGCCCGACTGGTAGACGAACTGCTTGAGCTCCTGTTCGTACGCATCCCAGTCGGTCAGCGGGCGCGTCGCCACGCCGCTGGCCACCGCGGCCTTCGCCACCGCCGGCGCGATCTTCAGGATCAGCCGCGGATCGAACGGACGCGGGATCAGGTAGTCGGGACCGAAGGACAGCGACGAATCGGTGCCATAGGCCTCGGCGACGATGTCCGACTGCTCGGCCTGCGCCAGGTCGGCGATCGCGCGCACCGCCGCGATCTTCATCTCCTCGTTGATGGTGGTCGCGCCGACATCGAGCGCGCCCCGGAAAATGAACGGGAAGCACAGGACGTTGTTGACCTGGTTCGGGTAGTCGGAGCGACCGGTGGCGATCACCGCATCGGGGCGCGCCGCCTTCGCCTCGGCCGGATGGATCTCCGGGTTCGGATTGGCCAGCGCGAGGATCAGCGGCCGCTCGGCCATGCGCTTGACCATCTCGGGCTTGAGCACGTTGCCGGCGGACACGCCCAGGAACACGTCCGCGCCCTCGATCACCTCGCCCAGCGTGCGCGCCGCCGTCTCGATCGCGTAGATCTCCTTGTCCGGATCCATCAGCTTGATCCGGCCCTTGTAGACGACGCCTTCGATGTCGGTGACCGTGATGTTCCTGCGCGGCAGGCCCATCCTGACCAGCAGGTCGAGGCAGGCGAGCGCCGCAGCCCCGGCACCGGAGACGACCAGGCGCACCTTGTCGATATCCTTGCCGACCACCTTCAGTCCGTTCAGGATCGCCGCGCCGACGATGATCGCGGTGCCGTGCTGGTCATCGTGGAACACCGGGATCTTCATCCGCTCGCGCAGCTTGCGCTCGACGTAGAAGCATTCCGGCGCCTTGATGTCCTCGAGGTTGATGCCGCCGAAGGTGGGTTCGAGCGCGGCGATCACATCGACCAGCTTCTGCGGGTCGCGCTCGTCGATCTCGATGTCGAACACATCGATGCCGGCGAACTTCTTGAACAGCACCGCCTTGCCTTCCATCACCGGCTTTGCCGCCAGCGGCCCGATCGCGCCCAGGCCGAGCACCGCGGTACCGTTGGTGATCACCGCCACCAGGTTGCCGCGGCTCGTCATGTTGCGCGCCTCGGCCGGATCCGCGGCGATCAGTTCGCATGCAGCAGCGACGCCGGGCGTGTAGGCCAGTGCGAGGTCGCGCTGGTTGGTCAGGCCCTTGGTCGGCGTGACGGAGATTTTCCCGGGACGCGGAAAGCGGTGGTAATCGAGCGCGGCGGCGCGGATTTCCTGGTCGGGCGGCATGCAATGCGCTCCTTCGGGTCAGCACGGGAAACCGGGGGGATGAAACACGGGCGGTCGCCGGATCTGGCTGCCGGACGCCCCCAGCTTCTGGACGAAAAGCGATCGAGTATACCGACGCTCGACAGTGCCCGCGAGGTCCGGATATCTGCCGATCGCGCACCCGATGCAGGCCGCAGCGTTGCTATGCTGGAGGTCATCGACGCAACTGCATGGAGCAACGCGCATGGACGCCCATGGTTCCCGACACCCCTTCATGTCGCAGGGCAGACGCCGCACACGACCGCTGACCCTGGCCGTGCTTGCCGCTTCGATGCTCGCGCTGCTGCCTTGGCAGCCGCCGGCCCGTGCCGCGGAGCCGCAGGTCGTGCGCAGCGAGCGCGGCCCGGTCCGTGTGTCGACGGTCACCGCCGGCCTCGAGTTTCCGTGGAGCCTCGCCTTCCTGCCCGATGGCCGGATGCTGGCAACCGAGCGGCCCGGCCGCCTGCGGCTGATCGGCAAGGACGGCACGCTCGATCCGCAGCCGGTGGACG
>JBIITW010000330.1:0-3628 GCA_044340265.1 Burkholderiales bacterium
GACCTGATCCAGGAAGGCAACATCGGCCTGATGAAGGCGGTGGACAAGTTCGAATACCGTCGCGGCTACAAGTTCTCGACCTACGCCACCTGGTGGATCCGGCAGGCCATCACCCGTTCGATCGCCGACCAGGCGCGCACCATCCGCATCCCGGTGCACATGATCGAGACGATCAACAAGATGAACCGCATCTCGCGCCAGATCCTGCAGGAGACCGGGACCGAGCCCGATCCGGCGACGCTGGCCGAGAAGATGGAGATGCCCGAGGACAAGATCCGCAAGATCCTCAAGATCTCCAAGGAACCGATCTCGATGGAGACACCCATCGGCGACGACGACGACTCCCACCTGGGCGACTTCATCGAAGACCAGGGCACGATGTCGCCGGGCGACGCCGCGGTGTACGCCAGCCTGCGCGGTGCGACCAAGGACGTGCTGGACACGCTCACCCCGCGTGAGGCGAAGGTGCTGCGTATGCGCTTCGGCATCGAGATGAACACCGACCACACGCTGGAAGAGGTCGGCAAGCAGTTCGATGTCACCCGCGAGCGCATCCGCCAGATCGAGGCGAAGGCACTGCGCAAGCTGCGCCATCCGTCGCGTTCCGAGCGGCTGCGCAGCTTCCTGGACAGCGAAGGCGGCTGACCGGCGGACGGCCGTGGCCCGCCTGCCCTAGAATAGGGGCAGCTCCGGGCCTGGCGCTGGCGCGGCCGCCTGTCGCGCAGCCATCGCGCCGGTGCCCCGGATCACCGGACCACCGAGGAGGGCGTGCGATGACTGCCAAGGTTTACCTGATTTCCCCCGAAGCCCCCGTGCAGCAGGGCGAGGCAGCGGGAGCACAGCGCGAGGCGGCCAGTGGCGGCCTGCGCATCGGCGTGCTCGACAATTCCAAGAGCAATGCCGACCACCTGCTGAAGATGATCATCGAGGGCGTGGGCAGGCACATGCCGGTCGCCTCGGTGGTCAGCCTGCGCAAGCCCAACCCGAGCACCCCGGCCTCGAAGGCGATGCTCGACCAGATCGAAGCGGAGGCAGACTTCGTCGTCAGTGCCATGGCGGACTGAGGCTCCTGCACGTCGTGGAGTGTCCACGACATGGCGGAGCTCCGGAAACGCGGCCTGGTGACTGCGGTCATCTACTCGGGTCCGTTCCGCAAGCTGGGCGAGACCCAGGCGCGCATCTTCGGCGTACCCGAACTGCCGCTGATCGAGATCCCGCATCCGCTGGGCGGGGTGTCGATCGATGAAGTGCGCGAGCGCGCCGACGTGGCCGTGCCCGTGTTCGTCGACCTGATCCGGAAGCACCAGAAATGATCGCGACCGAACGACTGCTCGAGATCCCCGGCGCGGCGCTGGAGGTCGACGACGACTACGAAGGCATCGACGCCTTCGTGCGCGGCAAGAACTGGACCGACGGCCTGCCGGTGGTGCCGCCGACCGCCGAACGCGTGCGCGCGATGCTCGCCTACTGCGATCGCCCGATCGACGAGCCGGTGGCGAAGATTCCGCCGCGCTTCGGCGAGGCGACCCCGGTGCGACTGGCGGCCAACGCGGTGATGGCCGGTTGCCTGCCGCAGTACTTCCCGCTGGTGCTGCTGGCGATCGAGGCACTGTGCGAGGAGAAGTTCAACCTCTACGGCATCCAGGCGACCACGCATCCGTGCTCGACGCTGCTGGTGGTGAACGGCCCGGTTGCGCGCGAGATCGGCATGAACGGCGGCCACAACGCCTTCGGCCCGGGCAACCGTGCGAATGCGACGATCGGGCGTGCGGTACGGCTGGCGATGTGGAACATCGGCGGCGCGATCCCGGCAAGCGGCGACATGTCCACCCATGGCGCACCGTCGAAGTACAGCTACTGCGTCGCCGAGAACGAGGCGGCGAATCCGTGGGAGCCGCTGAACGTCGAGATGGGCTTTACCGCAGAGACCTCGACGGTCACCGTGTACGGCGCCGAGCCGCCACACAACGTGAACGACCACGAGAGCCTGGATGGCGAGGGGCTGCTGAAGATGATCGCCGGCACCATCGCCCAGACCGGTGCCAACAACATCTACTACGCCGGCGAGCCGCTGGTGGTGATCGGGCCCGAGCATGCGGCGTCGATCGCGAAGAGCGGGTTCTCCAAGCACGACGTGAAGAACTACCTGTTCGAGCATGCACGCGTGCCGCTGGGCAACCTGTCCGACGACAACATCGTGCGCCGCCTGAACCAGTTCGCGCCCTACCTGCCCGGCCTCACCGCCGAGCAGCGTGACCGGCCGGTGCCGATCATCAAGGGTGAAGCGGCGGTGCATGTGATCGTGGTGGGTGGCGCAGGCAAGCATTCGGTGTACATCCCCACCTTCGGGCCGACGCGTCCGGTGACGTTGCCGCTGAAGCTCAAGGACGGGACGCTGGCGAAATCCGTTGAGGCGTTCAGGCAGGGCTGACCGACCGGCAGGACAGAAGGAGAGAAGGGCGTAAGGACACAAGGGCGTTCGAGGGCAAAGAAGGTTGTCGTGTCGTGATGGGGCAGCGTGTGGTCCATGGGCCGCACGCAGTTCTCGGGATGAGCGTCAGGTATCTGACCGAGTGCTAAGATCAGACTCGAAGTTTCACTGAACGCTGGAGAACTGGATGTCCCGCATCACTCGTGCAGTAACGCTCGTTGCCCTTTTTTCCTGCGCCTCTGCGTTCGCGCAGAGTCCTGGAACCACCGGAACTCCCTCGGTCACCGCGGGCGTGATCCAGGGAAAGGCGCCGGGTGCCCGGCTGGCCGCAGGCGAGGTCGAGGCCCGGGCCAAGATCGTCGAACTCGATTTCGCCCGACGTCTGGCGACGCTGCGGGGGCCCAAGGGAAACCTGGTGACGGTCGACGTCCCCGATACAGTCAAGAACTTCGATCAGGTTCGCGTCGGCGATGACGTCGTGATTCGTTATGCACTGGCGGTCGCAGCGAAGCTCGAACCGGCAGCGAAAGGCAGTCGCCTCGATCGCGTCGAGACCACGACTGCGGCGCGGGCTCCTGCAGGAGCGCTGCCTGGTGGCGGTACCGTACGCACGGTCGAAGTGGTCGCCATCATCGAGTCGCTGGACCGCAAGGCGGGCACGGCCACGTTGAAGGGCCCGACGCGCACGGTCACGTTGAAGGTGCCCGAGGGAATCGATGTGGCCAAGCTCAAGGTCGGCGAAGAGGTGCATGCCGTATTCGTCGAGGCGGTGATGGTCAGTGTGGAGCGCACGCCGGCCAGGTAGTACGGCGCCGGCAGCTGCCGGGCAAGCGGGCTGGTCCGATCGTCGGTGCGTGACGCTCGGCCGGCAGCGCGGGCCGGTACAATAGCCACCGTTGCAGGGACGGGCCTGTAGCTCAGTCGGTTAGAGCAGAGGACTCATAATCCTTTGGTCCTGGGTTCGAGTCCCAGCGGGCCCACCAATAAAAACAACAGGTGCCCCTTCCCGGGCAGAACCCTTTCATCAGCGCGCGAATCCTGCGTCGCTCGATGTGTTGGCTATCGTCGGACGCTGCGCACGAGGGGCAAGTGTGCCGTATGCGCAACACGAGCGTCTGATGGCTGACTTCAAACTTGTGATGTAGAAAAGCCTTTTTAACAATGTTATATGATTGATAAGTAGTGCATCACTTTAAG
>JBIITW010000125.1:0-14085 GCA_044340265.1 Burkholderiales bacterium
TGTAGTCGACGTCATCGACGCGTCGCGCGAAACGCTCTGCGATCAGGTCGCGCGGATCGTCGGTCATCGGCTCGTCCCAGGTCATGCCCGGACGGAAGCGAAGCTCGTGCACTTCGCGGAACAGCGCCTCCTTGCTGCCGAAATGATGGTTGATCAGCTGCTTGCTCACGCCAGCCCGGCGCGCCACGCCGGCGGTGGTGGCGCCGTCATACCCTTTCGCGCAGAATTCCTCTGCCGCCGCTGCCAGCACGGCTTCCCGGGTCCTCGCGCTGTCGCGGATCTTGGCCATCGCGGCACCGACATTAGCGCAAGTCCGGGACGGGCGGCAACGACCCTGAACTTGACGGTGGTAAAGTCAAGGCACGTTGCCATCGAAAGGAATTCCGATGAGTGGTCCCGACCTTCCCGCCCGGCTGCTGCCGGTCGCTGATCCCGCAGCCAGCGTCGACCCCGACCTGCTGTCGCGCATCCAGGCGCAGCGCGGGCGGGTGTCCGCGCTGTACGGCACCCTTCTGCACAGCCCGGTCCTCGCCGAGGGCTGGCTGCATTTCCTCACCGCCGTGCGGCGCGATTCCTCACTGGCGCCGGCGCTGCGCGAGCTGGTCATCCTGCGTGTCGCGGTGCTCAACGGTGCCCCTTATGAGTTCGAAGCGCATCGCCACCATGCAGAGCAGGCCGGGCTCAGCCCCGCGCAGATCGATGCGCTGGCCAGCGGCGACGTCGCCGGCCGTTTCGACCCGACCGCGATGTCGGTGATCGCGTACACGGACGCGATGACCCGCACGATAGAGGTGCCGGACCCGGTCTATGCCGCGGTGCGCGCCGCATTCGACGACCGTGAACTGGTCGAACTGACCGCGACCATCGGCGCCTACAACCTGGTGTCCCGCTTCCTGGTCGCGCTGCGCGTCGGCGCCACGGGAGGCAAGCCGTAACGACGCCGCGAGGCGCCCTGATGGACAATAGCAGCGCATTTCCACCGATACACGAGGAACCAGATGATCACCGTCACCCCTAGCGGCGCCGCGCTCGGCGCCAGGATCACCGGCGTCGACCTGTCGAAGCCGGTGGATGCAGCCACGTTCAATGCAATCGAGCGGGCGTTGCATGAACATGAAGTCGTGGTGTTCCCGGGACAGGACCTCACGCCCGAGCAGCACGTCTCGTTCAGCCTGATGTTCGGTGAACTCGAGCACCATGTGCGCACCGATCGCTGCCGTCCCGGCTTCCCGGAACTGTTCATCGTGTCCAACATCATCGAGAACGGCAAGCCGATCGGCAGCCAGGACGCCGGCTTCTTCTGGCACTCCGACCTCTGCTATGCCGCGGAGCCGAGCAGGGGCTCGCTGTTCTATGCGCACGAGATCCCGATGCAGGACGGGGCGCCCAAGGGCGACACCCTGTTCGCCAGCATGACCGCAGCCTACGACGCACTGCCCGACGCGACGAAGCAGACGCTGGCAGGCCGTAACGCCGTCAACTCGTACATCGCCGGATACTCACGCGATCGCAAGAGCGGGAAGCGGCCCGAACTCACGCCGGAGCAGCGCGCGAAGACTCCGGACATGCCGCATCCTGCCGTGCGCACCCATCCGGTCACCGGCAAGAAATGCCTGTTCGTCAACGAAGGCTACACCACGGAAATCGTGGGCCTGCCGGAGGCCGAAAGCCACGCCATGCTGCAATCGCTGTTCGAGCATCTCAAGGAAGACCGTTTCGTCTACCGGCACAAGTGGAGCAAGGGCGATTTCCTGATCTGGGACAACTGCGCGACCCAGCACCGCGCCGTGCTCGACTACGAGCTTCCGTTGCGACGGCGGATGGAGCGCACCACGCTGCGCGGCTCGGTCCCGTTCTGAGCATGGCAGACGGCCGGCGGCGGACGCTTCTCGCCCTCGCGGGCGCCTCGCTCGCCCCGGCAGCCGGCGGTTCAAGGACGGCCCGGGCGCAGGACTGGCCATCGCGGCCGGTCCGCTTCATCGTTCCCTTCCCCCCCGGGGGTGCGAACGACGTGCTGGCCCGGCTGCTCGGGGTGCAGCTTTCCACCGCCCTCGGCCAGCAGGTGGTCATCGACAACCGGGGTGGCGCCAACACGATCATCGGCTGCGACCTCACTGCAAAGGCGACGCCGGACGGTTACACGATCCTGATCGTTCCCGGCAGCCATGCGATCAATCCTTCCCTGTACCGTGCGCTGCCCTACGACACGGTGAAGGATTTCGCAGCAGTGTCCCTGGTCGGCAACGGTGCCTATGTGCTGCTGGCCAATCCTTCGCTGCCGGCCCGGTCGATCGAAGAGTTGCTGGCGCTGGCCCGGGCGAAGCCCGGGACGCTCAGCTATGCATCGGCCGGCATCGGAAACATCACGCACCTGGCCGGCGAACTGTTTGCGTCGATGGGCGGTGTCCGGTTCACCCATGTTCCGTACAAGGGTGGAGGGCAGGCGCTGGCCGATCTCGTCGGCGGACACGTATCACTCTACTTCGCGACCGTGGCCGCTGCCGGGCCGCACCTGAAGAGCGGCAAGCTGCGCGCGCTCGCGGTGACCACCACGAAGCGCACGGCCGCACTGCCGACGGTACCCACCATGGCTGAAGCCGGGTTGCCGGGGTACGAGGTCAGTGGCTGGTATGGCGTGCTTGCGCCGGCCCGCACGCCCAGGCCGGTGGTCGATCGGTTGAGCCGTGCCATCTCGAAGGCGGTGCAGGTCCCCGAGGTCCGGGACACGCTGGTGAACGTACTGGGCATCGACCCGGTCGGCAGCGAGCCTGCCCTGCTGGACGCTCGAATCAGGGAAGAGATTCCGAGGTGGGGCAAGCTGGTGCGCAGCCTCGGCATCCAGCCCGAGTAGGCAGCTGCTGCCACCCCATGCGCCGGGCATCAGCGCTTCTTTGCTCGCGCCTCGCGCAGGATCTGGTCCAGTTCGAAGCCTTCGATGTCGGTGCGCAACTGCATCCACAAGGGCAGGTGGTCCGACATCTGATAGGTGAAGGCGTCTTTCTCCATGCCGGGGAACAATACCGAAGTGCCGCCGCTGAAGAAGTCGAGTACCCCGGCACGATTGCTGAACGTCTCGGGGTAGACCGGGTAGTGGAGGATCTGGTCGTAGCTCTTGTCGCGCGCCAGGTTGGTGCCGATCGCCTGGCCCTTGAACGCGGTCGGCAGCGCGAGTCCACGGCTGGTCAGCGCCCTGATCTGCGCAGCGGTTTCGAGGTTGTAGTCGCCGAGCACGATCAGGTCCTTGTCCTCCTTCGTACCTTCATTGCGCTTCAGATCGATCCATTCGGCGAGGGATGAAAGCTCCTTCACGCGCCCGGCGCTGGTTCCCCACTGGATGTGCGCGGCCAGCAGCACGAAGTCAAAGTTGCCCGCGGCAAACGAGGCCATGTACGGCTGGCGCCACCAGTTGAACGTCGGCAGGTATTCGCCGGTCCCGGTGCGCGTGCGCGGCGGGTTAGCTGCGGCGGCGAAGCCCGTGAATACTGCAGCGCGCTTGTCGTACAGGAACGCGATGCGCTCACGGTTGCCGCCGTGGTCCTTCAGCGCATCCGAATAGACGACGCGCCAGTACGGACCAAGGATGTCCATCACGCGTCCCAGGTCGGTCAGGTCATCGCGCAGTTCGACCAGGCTCACCACGTCGAACTGTCCGAGGATCTCGGCGATGTAATGGATGGCGGGCGTGCTTCGTCGCTTGCGGCCGAATTCCCGGATGTTCCAGGTGGCGATGTTCAGCGACTCGTCCAGCTTCGACGACGGGATCTGTGCGTCGCGGATCCGCTTGCGCAGGACCTTCAGTCCGGCTGCGATCTCCGGGGAAACCTTGCCATGGAACATTCCGGCTCTCCTTTGTTGCGAAAACGCCAGCGCGGCACGCGACCCCGCCTGCTGCCGGAGACCGTGCACCCGCTGCTAGGGAAAAACTGCGGATTCCACTCCGGTGGGAACGCGGAACCCTGACTTTGACAATACTGTCACGCTTGACTTACACCAAGAATTGTAAAGAACGGGTGACACAAACGCACGTGCGTAGTAAGTTCTAGTCGGGCACAGGTCTGCAGCCTTCATGGCCACGGATTGCCCACGTGCGGCTCGCCGCACGAAATCAACTGTCTTTCAAGGAGATCGCACGATGGACGACCCAAATAAAGTGTGGCCGACGGGGCTTACCGTAGGGGAATCTGAAGAACTGCACCGGAACATCATCCAGGGCACGCAGATTTTCGGGATGATCGCCGCGCTGGCGCACCTGCTTGCGTACATCTATTCCCCCTGGCTCAAGTAATCGGAGGCATACGAAATGATCTATGGAAAACTTTGGCTGGTGGTGAAGCCGTCCGTGGGCGTGCCGCTGTTCCTGGGCGCCGTTGCGGTCGGATCTTTCGCCGTACATGCCGCACTGCTGACCAACACCACCTGGGTGAAGACGTTCCTGAACGGCAACACCAAGGCGGTCGTGGCGGACGGCGCTGCAGCTGGCGCACCGACCGCACCGGCAGCAAAGAAGTAGCTGTCGCGTCGCCTGCGCGGCGACCGGGTACGTCTCGTTCCCGGTCCCGCGCACTCTGCAACGGCCGGCCAAGGCCGGCTGTTGCGCTTCACTCCAGGCATCGATCGCCCGTGAAGCCATGAGGCGGATGCGGCGGATCAGCACTGCGCTAGCGCGATGAACCCGATCAGCCAGAAGGTGATGCGCACCTGGGCCGGCCTCGGACCCGGCTTCCTGCCTTTCGCCGATGCCGCGACGGCGGATGTACCGTTGTCCCGACTGCTGCGCCTTTCCCTGTTCCAGGTTTCGGTCGGAATGGCGATGGTGCTCATCGTCGGTACGTTGAACCGCGTGATGATCGTCGAGCTCGGCGTACCGGCCTCGATCGTCGCCGTGATGATCTCGCTGCCGGTGTTGTACGCACCGTTCCGAACCCTGGTCGGGTTCCGATCGGACACGCACCGCTCGGCGCTCGGATGGAAGCGGGTGCCGTTCATCTGGATGGGCACCATGTTGCAGTTCGGCGGCCTCGCGATCATGCCCTTCGCGCTGCTCGTGCTCTCCGGCGGTGGCAATGCCGCGGCATGGCCATCATGGATCGGTCCGCTTTGTGCAGGCCTCGCCTTCCTGTTGGTCGGTGCCGGATTGCACACCGTGCAGACCGCCGGATTGGCACTGGCGACCGACCTCGTTCCGGAGGCCTCACAGCCCGCCGTCGTCGGACTGATGTACGTGATGCTGCTGCTCGGCACCGTGGTCAGCGCCGTGATCTTCGGCGTGCTCCTGGTCGACTTCAGCCCGGGTCGGCTGGTGCAGGTGATCCAGGGGGCCGCAGTGACCACGATCGTCCTCAACATCGTGGCGCTGTGGAAACAGGAAACGCGCCGTCCCCCGCGCAACAGCGGCGCGGCGACACAGGCAAGACCCAGCTTTCGGGATGCGTGGCGCAGGTTCATCGGCGGCGACCACGCCGTCCGCCGGCTGCTGGCGATCGTCCTGGGCACGATGGCCTTCACGATGCAGGACGTGCTGCTCGAGCCCTACGGCGGGCAGGTGCTCGGCATGACCGTTGCACAGACGACCCTGCTCACGGCCACCCTGGCCGGCGGCGGCCTGCTCGGCTTCGCTCTGGCATCGCGCACGCTCGGCCGCGGCGCCGATCCGTTCCGGATGGCGGTCGCCGCGGTATTGCTCGGCATCCCGGCCTTCGGCATCGTGATCGCCGCAGGGCCGCTGCAGTCGTTGCCCCTGTTCGTCGCCGGCGTGTTCCTGCTTGGCCTGGGCAGCGGCATGTTCGGTCACGGCACCCTGACCGCCAGCATGCGGCTCGCACCCAGGGAGCAGATCGGCCTCGCGCTCGGCGCCTGGGGTGCGGCACAGGCCACTGCCGCCGGCGTCGGCGTCGCGCTTGGCGGTATCATCCGCGATCTCGTCAGTGCATTGGCCGCCCGGGACATCTTCGGGCCGGCGCTGACGGGGCCGGCAACGGGTTACACCGCGGTCTACTGCATCGAGATCGCACTTCTGTTCGCCACCGTCGTGGTCATGGTTCCACTCGTCGGCGACAAGCGCAACGTATCCTTCGCAGGATCGTGATCAGTCAATCAACGTGGATGGGGAGATTTGCGTGGAAATCTGGCAACTGCTGTTGTTGGCATGGATAGTGGTCTGCGCGATGTGGCTGCTGAACATGTTCGGCGAGAACAACCGCAAGAAGTGACCCGGGGGGTCCGTCCGCAGTGCGGACGGACCTTCATCCTTGCGGTCCGGACGGGTTCCTTGCCGGCAGGCAGCGATCGGCAACGAAGTCGGAGATGAGCGCGCAGAAGACGGCGCCGTTGACCGCACCGACGACGCCCATCAGCGGCCCGCTGATCTGGTTGCCGAAGTCGAAACCGTACTTCAGGCCCACCGCGACGGCTACCGCGCATATGCCGTAGCGAACGTATCGTCGGGACTTTCCATGGTCGCCAGTCATGTCATCGGTGCTCGCAGGCATTGGGATACCCGCTTTATACAACAACATCCGCGGCCGGGCAGGGCGATCGCGGACGGCTCAGCGGACGCGCAACGGCTCTCCCACTGCCGCCCAGTAAGGTAACGCGACCATCACGACCACGAAGAACGCCGCCAGCGTCATGATTGCGCCGAAACGGAAGATTTCCCCTGCCGTGAGATAGCCTCGCTCGTAGACCGCGAGCGACGATGCGCTCTGTGCCGGATAGTAGAGCACTGCATCGCCGGCGATCATCACCGCCAGGCCGCACACCACCGGGTTGACGCCGGTCGCAGCACCGATCGACATGGCGATCGGAATCGTCGTCGCGAGGAACCCGGTGATGTTGGGGATCAGGACGCGTACCGGTACCGAGGCCGCCATCAGGATGACGATCACCAGCACGGGACGATCGACGAACTGGGGTACCGCGCCGGCGATCAGTGCCGCGATCCAGCCGCTGGCACCGCTGTCTATCAGCGCGCGGGCCAGCGACAGCGACGAAGCGATCACGAAGAAATTGCTCCAGCCGATGCGGCGCTCGAAGTCGGTCCAGGTGATCACCCCGATGCGCGGGGACAGCAGCAGGATCCATGCGATCAGGGCCGGCGCGACCGGATGCAGGTGATGCAGTGAATCGGTCAGCCAGAGGATGGACGCGCCGGCCGTTATGGCCAGCGTGCGTCGCTCTGCTCCCGACAATGGCAGCGCGGGCGATGGCGGCGCCGGCTCGAGCACGATGTCGAATCCGCTGCGGTACTGCAGCCAGATGAGCAGCGACCCGATCGACAGCAGCGCGAGATAGGGCACGCTCATCAACAGCAGCCAGCGGCTCCAGTCCATGCCACCGATCAATGCCGCAGCGACGATCGGCGAGATGCCGCCGGTGAGGATGATGGTCGAAGCCAGCCGGTTGATCGAGTTGAGCGCCATCATGATCGAACGCGACAGGGGGTGCCGCTTCGGCACGTGTCCGAGCTGGAGTGCTTCTTCGTACACATGTACGAGGATGCTGGTGCGCGTGGTCGCCGAGGGCAGCAGCAGGGTCATCAGCGGGAAGGCCAGCAGCAGCTGGAGATAGAACGAATGCGCGCTGCCGCGCGAGCGACGCAGGAAGAACTGCGCGACACGCTCGGCCAGCCCGCAGTGCGACACGGCGAGGCCGATGGTGAGCACGCCGATCAGGAAGTAGGCCACCGGATCGGCAAAGCCGGCCAGCGCGTGCGGAAATCCCGGGACCGCCCCGGTCAGCACCAGCGCCACCACGACGATCAGGCTGGTCAGGGCGGCTGGGATCACCTCCGTGCACCAGAGGGCGATCACCAGGATGGCGACCGCGATCACCCGCTTGCCTGCTTCCGGCAGTCCGTCGGGTGCGGGGGCCAGCACCAACGCCAGGGCGGCGACAGCCGCCAGGGTCGCGATGGCCACCGCACGGGGCGATGCCGTGGGCACCGGCACCGCCGCGGGCGCCCCCGTGGCCGCCCGCAGGCCGGTCAAGGCGCTCGTGCCCGCTGCGAACGCGCGAGCAGGCAGCCGATCGCCATCACGCCGCCGAGGATCCAGAACACGCCGCCCACGCCGACCACGGCACCCAGTGCACCGAACACCATCGGCCCGCCCATGCGAACCAGGTTGTTCGCGGTCAGGCGTACGCCGAGTGCCTGGCCGGAGCGACCCTTCGACGCTGCCTCGTACATGAGGATCACCGTCAGCGGGATGCCGATGCCCATGCCGAGGCCGAACAGGAAGGCGGTGATGCCCAGCGTGATCACGCCGCTGGCGTACGTGGACAGGACGAACCCGGCGGCACCGGTCGCGAACACCCATACGAGCAGCGTGTTCGCCGAGATCCGCTTCATCATGCGCGGCAGGAAGAAGCGCACGATGAAGGCGGCTGCCGAGTGCAGCGCGAGCACGACGCCGATCGCCGAGGCAGACAGCCCGATCTGGTGGCCGAAGACGGGCACGAAGAACTGGAACAGGTCGGAGCCCAGCTGCACCAGCCCGCTGACCACGAGCATCACCACCAGCGTGCGGTCGAACACCAGCGGGGTGGCCGCCTCGCGCTGCGCCCTGGGCTGCGCACGCGGCAGCGTCCGGCCCCAGATGCCCAGCAGCACCAGCACGATCACCGAGTTCGCGGCGATGATCAGGCAGGCCCATGAATAGCCGACGGTATCGATCGCGATGCCCGCCATCAGCGGCCCGATGAAACTGGTCAGTGCACCTGCCAGGCTGAAGTTGGCGAAGTTGGCTGCGCGGTCGTCGGTGGTGCTCAGCGTGCCGATCAGGTTCTGCAGGGTGACGTGGTAGAAAGCCAGCGCCAGTCCGTTGAGCGCGGCGGCTGCGAAGAACATCGGCAGCACCGGGAACAGGTAGATCATCAGCAGCGACACGATCGCACACACGGCGGCGAACGCGAGCATGCCGAACGCCGAGCGACGGTCGGCCATCGCTCCGATCGGCCAGGAGAGCAGCAGCGGAAACAGGTAGAGCAGCCCGCCGACCACGCCGACCACCCAGGGCGCAGCGCCCAGCTCCAGCACGTAGAGCGTGGCCAGCACCCGCATCGCGTTGGCGCCGATGAAGTTGAACAGCGTCAGCGCCAGGGCGAGCCTGATCGGGACGGCGTTCGGTGATCCGGTGTTCAACATCGCGCATCCGTGCAGTGGGCCAGCATGCCTATTGTCGGTCATTCTGCGAACGCGCGCGCTGCCGCCTGGCTGCGGATCCGGGTCACGGATTTTGGTGAATCTTCAGTCTCGGATAGATCCGAACGGACCAATCAGCGTCGCCCAGCGTGTTGTCCGGCGGACATTGATCGCTTAGCCTAGCATTCACCGGATACCGACCCCGCAGCGCCGCGCGGCACGCATCCGGTGTTTTCGACGGGGAGCGAAGTACGATGAAATTCAGGATGATCACGGCCGTGCTGTCGCTCGGCCTGACAGGTGCGGTGTCCGCCGACACCGTCTACTGGACGCAGACCGAAGGCCTGCTGATCAACAACCAGACTGCGACCCTGCGCAGCAGCGTGGTGGGCAGCCCCGCAGCCACCACGCTGGTCACCGGACCGACGCTGATCAAGGGCCCGAACGGACTCGAGACCGACGGCAACCGGCTGTGGTGGCCCGACCAGCAGGTCAACGGCGTCTACCGCGCCGGTTTCGACGGGAGCGGCGCCGCCAAGGCACCGGGTACCTCCCTCGCCTATGACACCGCCATCGCCAACGGCAAGGTGTACTGGGTCAACGGCGCGGGCAATGCACTGCAGTCGGTGAACGCAAGCGGCAGCCCGGACACGCCGCAGGTCCTGCAATCGGGACTGGCCTTCCCGGTGGCCGTCGATGCAACCGCCAGCCATCTCTACTGGACCGAGTTCAACACGAAGCTGCTGAAGCGTTCCGACCTCGACGGTTCGAACGTGTCGACCGTGCTCAACACCCATGCACAGTTCCCCTACGACTTCGAGGTGCGCGGGCAGTCGATCTACTACTTCGGCAACGCGGCTGGCGGCGGCAGCGACGGGCTGTGGCGGGCAGACCTCGACGGCAACAACGCCTCGCTGCTGGTTGCAGACGCCACCTTCAAGAAGAGCCTGGACGTCACCAGCGAGTACATCTACTGGACGACGCTCGCCTGCACCAGCTCGTGCCTGCCGGCCATCGACCGCGCAAGGCTCGACGGCAGCGGCCGCGAACGCGTGGTGCTGGGCACGTTCGGGACGACCTTCCACGGCGTGATCGCGATGGAAGACCCGGTGGCAAACACGACGCAGGTGCCGGTGCCCGGCTCGGCGATGCTGCTGCTCGGCGGACTTGCGCTGCTCGGCACGAAGGTCCGGCGCCGCCTGCGCTGACGCTGCCTGCACTGACGCTGCATGCACTGACGCTGTCACGGTCCAGCCGGATCGCTCCAGGAAAAAGGGCCGCTCGAGAGCGGCCCTTCTGCAGGGTGTGCCGACCCGGAACGGTCAGGCGACCTTCTTCTCTTCGGCCGCGCTGTACTTCCCCTGCGAGGCCAGGCTGCACATGCGGGCGCGATGCGCGAACACCTGCTGCGCCGACTTCATGTTCTCCTGCTTCCCGCTCCAGGCCTTCAGTGCGGCCTGGTGGAGTGCGCGCGAATACGAGTAGGTGAGCGGCCAGGGCAGCTGTGCCTTGTGCGTCGAGTTCATCAACGACAGGTGTGCCGCGGACTTCTCGTCGCTCTGGCCACCGGACAGGAACACAACGCCCGGCAGCGCCGATGGCACCGAACGGCGCAGCGCGGTGACCGTCATCTCGGCCACCTGGGCCTCGGTCGCCTGGACCGGGCAGCTCTTTCCGGAGATAACCATGCTGGCCTTCAGGATCATGTGCTCGGCCGACACTCGCTGGCTGTAGCAGGCCTGGAAGGTCGCCCGCAGCGTGGCTTCGGTCACCTCGAAGCAGCGTTCGATCGTGTGGTCGCCATCGATCAGCACTTCCGGCTCGATGATGGGGACGATGTTCGCTTCCTGGCACAGGGCCGAGTACCGGGCGAGGGCATGGGCATTGGCCTCGACACAGCCCCACGACGGCATGTCCTGCCCGATGGTGATCACCGCGCGCCACTTGGCGAAGCGGGCACCGAGCTTGAAGTAGTCGGCGAGCCGGCCGCGCAGGTTATCCAGGCCTTCGGTGACCAGTTCACCGGGATGGGCGGGAAGGTCCTTCGCACCACCATCGACCTTGATGCCCGGGATGATGCCCTGGTCTTCGAGCAGCTTCGGGAACGCGACGCCGCCCAGCGACTGCTGCTTGATCGTCTCGTCGAACAGGATCACGCCACTGATGTACTTGCCGATGCCCGGCGTCGTGAACAGCATGTCGCGGTAGGTGCGGCGGTTCGCCTCGGTGTTCTCGACGTTGACGCCAGCGAAACGCTTGGCGACCGTGGCGCTGCTCTCGTCGGCAGCCAGCAGGCCCTTGCCCGCGGCGACCATGCCTGCCGCGGTGGCGGCCATCAGCTTCTTGTCCATCGATGCTCTCTCCTGGTGAACGATTGTTCGGTTGTTCGGGTACGACGATCGGGACGATCAGGGCTTGCGGTGTTCGCCCACGCGCACGACCTTCATCGTATTGGTTCCGCCGGCCTTGCCGAATGGCTCCCCGATCGTGATGATGATCAGGTCGCCGACCTGAACCGCGCCGCGCCTGAGCAGTTCGTCCTCGGCCGCATTCAGCGTCTCTTCCGGGTCTTTCGACTTGACCGCGAAGTTCACCGGATAGACGCCGCGGAACAGCGTCACCCGGCGCCGGGTCTCGACCAGCGGCGTCAACGCATAGATCGGCACCATCGAATCGTTGCGCGACATCAGCTGCGCGGTCTTGCCGCTCTGGGTCAGCGCGGCGATGGCCTTGATCGGCAGGTAGTTGGCGGTGGACATCACGGCCCGGCCGATCGCAGCTTCGACATCGCGTACGCCATCTTCTCCGGCACGCCGCTGGTCGCTGGAGGCGAGGTCGGCCTTCTCGGCCTCGATGCACACCCGTGCCATCGCATGCACCGTCTCGACCGGGAACTGTCCGGCCGCGGTTTCGGCGGAAGTCATCACCGCGTCGGTACCGTCGAGCACCGCATTCGCGCAATCGGACACCTCGGCGCGAGTCGGGATCGGGGAGTTGATCATCGACTCCATCATCTGGGTCGCGGTGATCACCAGCTTGTTCCGCGCACGCGCTAGCCGGATCATGCGCTTCTGCAGCGCCGGAATGACCGC
The DNA here is from genome assembly GCA_044340265.1 of Burkholderiales bacterium. Lineage (GTDB taxonomy): Bacteria > Pseudomonadota > Gammaproteobacteria > Burkholderiales > CAIKXV01 > CAIKXV01. The sequence goes on from JBIITW010000125.1 coordinate 12,232, forward strand.
GTCGCCCACTTCGACCGCGAGGTCGCCGCGCGCAACCATGATGACGTCGGACGCGTCGATGATCTCTTCCAGGGCCGTGATGGCCTCGGCACGCTCGATCTTGGCGCAGATCAGTGCCTTGCCCCCCGCCTTGTGCAACAGGGTGCGCGCCCACTCGATGTCCTCGCCCGAACGCGGGAAAGACACGCCGAGGTAGTCGGCCTTCAGTTCCGCCGCGATGCGGATGTCCTCCATGTCCTTCTCGGTCAGCGCCGGTGCGGACAGCCCACCGCCCTTGCGGTTGATGCCCTTGTTGTTGGACAGCACGCCGCCCTGGTCGACGATGGTGTGGATCTGCGGTCCTTCGACCGAGATCACGGTCAGCACGATCAGGCCATCGTTGAGCAGCAGGGTGTCGCCCGGGCGCACGTCTTCCGGCAGGCTCACGTAGTCGAGCCCCACCCGGTCGTCGTTGCCCAGCTTGCAGGTGGCATCGAGGATGAACTTCGCGCCCGGCGTGAGCACGGTCTTTCCGTTCTCGAACTTGCCGATGCGGATCTTCGGGCCCTGCAGGTCCATCAGCACGCCGATCGTGCGGCCGGCGGAGCGCGCCAGTGAACGGATCATCTCCACGCGCTTCGCATGCTCCTCGGAGGTGCCGTGCGAGAAGTTGATGCGCACGACGTCCATGCCGGCTTCGATCATCCGCCCCAGCACCTTGGGATCGGTGCTGGCGGGTCCCAGCGTGCACACGATCTTCGTACGACGGGTCATTGGAACTCCGTTATCTGCCACCGCCATCGCGGCGGCGTTGTATCAGGCGGCGCGCTGCTCGAGAATGGCCAGCGCGGGAAGCTCCTTGCCTTCGAGGAACTCGAGGAAGGCACCGCCGGCGGTCGAGATATAGTCGACCTTGTCGGCGATGCCGAACTTGTTGATCGCGGCGATGGTGTCACCACCTCCGGCAAGCGAAAATGCGGGCGATCGCGCGATAGCCTCGGCGATGGCGCGGGTGCCGCCGGCAAACGCTTCGAACTCGAACACGCCCACCGGGCCATTCCAGACGATGGTACCGGCGGTCTGCAGCTGCTCGGCCAGCATCGCCGCGGTCTTCGGACCGATGTCGAGGATCAGGTCGTCGGCTGCGACCTCGGTCGACGCCTTCTCGGTCGCCTTCGCGGTGGCGGCGAATTCCTTCGCGACCACCACGTCGACCGGGATCGGTACGTCGCCGCCCTTGGCCTTGAGCATGGCGATCACCTTCTTCGCATCCTCGACCAGGTCGGCTTCGGCCAGCGACTTGCCGATCGGCAGGCCGGCTGCGAGCATGAAGGTGTTGGCGATGCCACCGCCAACGATCAGCCGATCGACCTTCTGCGCGAGCGCCATCAGGATGGTGAGCTTGGTGGACACCTTGGAACCGGCGACGATCGCCACCAGCGGTCGTTTCGGCTGCGCCAGCGCCTGGGTGAGAGCGCTTACTTCCTCTGCCATCAACGGACCTGCGCAGGCGACCGGCGCGAACTTCGCGATGCCATGCGTGGTGGCCTCGGCACGATGCGCGGTGCCGAACGCGTCGTTCACGTAGATGTCGCACAGCGCTGCCATCTTCTTCGACAGCGCCTCGTCGTTCTTCTTCTCGCCCTTGTTGCAGCGGCAGTTCTCGAGCAGCACCACTTCACCGGCCGCGGGGGCGACTTCACCGGCATCGACCCAGTCGCGGCGCAGCGCGACAGGCCGGCCCAGCAACTGCGAGAGGCGCTCGGCGATCGGAGCCAGTGAATCCTCGGGCTTGAGTTCGCCCTCGGTCGGCCGGCCCAGGTGCGAGGTGACCATCACCCGCGCGCCCGCTTTCAACGCCTGCTCGATGCCGGG
>JBIITW010000331.1:0-3595 GCA_044340265.1 Burkholderiales bacterium
ATCGTTCACAAGTTCACCCGAGCCTACCGCCCTCAGACCAACGGCAAGGCCGAGCGCTTCATCCAGTCCGCCCTGCGCGAGTGGGCGTACGGATGGGTCTACCAGAACTCGAGCCAGCGCACTGCCATGCTCGCCAGCTGGCAGCACCACTACAACTGGCATCGCCCCCATGCAGGAATCGGGGGCGTAGCTCCGATGTCCAGACTCAAGCCGTCAGGAAGGAATAACCTCTTGACGCTTCACAACTAGTGGATTCTTCGGGCAGTGCGAGAAACGGCAAGCAGATCTTGAGAATGCCGCGCTCGGTGCAGCGGTTTACGCGATTGGAACTTCACGCGAAGTTCAAAGGGCAGCCGCCGAAGCCATCGGAGATTACGTCAGAAACAATGCACCCCATATAGGTGGCCGCGCTGTCGCAGGCCTCGTGTTTAACCGAGCCTTCGGCGGATCGGGGGTCGATAGCGCCGCACGAGGAGCTGGAATGGGGAGTGCTGCAGCGATGGGTGACGCTGCGCACGCGATCAGAATGGGGCTTACGGATCCCGCTGCAATCGTTGCTGCCGGCGCGACTGGGTTGTTGTCACCGCAATTGACCAAGCCAAACATGCCATCGAGATGTGAGTGCAGATGAATGACTCTCCCCGTCCGGCGTTTCGCAAGGCGACCATAGAGTTTGCCCTACGGCTATTGCTTGACGTTGTCGCCATATCGAGCTTCTTTGTCTGCGCTTACTATGCGTTGATCAATCAGACGTTATTGCCGATCGCCGTGTGGCTCGCGTTGCTTCTGGCAGTCGCAATCGCCGAAAGACGATTGCTGCCAACGAAGCGACCGCGTTTTAGCTTGAAAAGGCATGACCGGTGACCCATGCCCAGGTTGCCGAGATTATCCACGCCGATGGCTTTCGCGAGCGCTACTGACAGTTGCGAGAAGCGCTTGGGAAAGAGATTGGCAAACGTCGTCCGTGAACGTCGCCTGGACCTTCGACCTCACCGGCAACCGGCGCACCCAGACCGTGGGCGGCACCGTCCAGGCCTCCGGCTTCATCGACCCGCCCGCCGCCGGGGCGAGCAACCGGCTGCAGTCGGTGTCCAACACCACCCCGCCGAGGGCGTTCACCTTCGATGCCAGCGGACGCACCACCGCCGACGGCCTGCGCACGCTCGTGCACGATGCCCGCGGGCGCCTCGCGCAGGTGACCGCAGCCGTGGGCACGACGAGCTTCGCGATCAACGCGCTGGGCGAACGGGTGGCGAAGTCCGGCACCTTCACCCCGGGCGGGGCGAACGTGTTCCACTACGATCCGTCGGGGAAGATGGTCAGCGCCAGCGTCCCGGGCATCGACTTCTGGAGCGACATCATCTACCTGGGCAGCACGCCGGTAGCGATGCTCACCGGACCGGCGGCCACGCCGACGATCAACATCCTGCAGGCCGACCACCTCGACACGGTGGTGTCGATCCTGAACGCCGCCGCGGTGCAGATCTGGCGCTGGGACCGGGATCCGTATGGCTCGGTCGTGCCCAACGAGGATCCGGACGGCGATGGCAATCCGGTGTGGTTCGACCTGCGCTTCCCGGGGCAGTACCACGATCGCGAGACCGGGCTGGTGTACAACTACTTCAGGGATTACGATCCGGCGATCGGAAGGTATGTGCAGTCGGATCCGATCGGATTGGCGGGGGGTGTGAATACGTATGGGTATGCGGCCGCAAATCCGATCTCCTTTACAGACCCCAAAGGGCTGTTCGTACTCGGGCCCTTTTGGGGCCCAATTGCGCAGGCGTTTAGCTGGGCCTCAGGTGCGGTCGGTGCGGCGGCCGGAAGCGTAGCCACATGGGAGTTTGTTCAGGAATGGAAAGCGGCTGACGTGCTCACCAACGCCGTTCGAAATCAAGGGAGCTGGTGCCTTAAGAGTGGCTTTTCTGCCCCCGAATGCAGCAGTTTTCAAAGAGACCAGCAAAGATTGATGGAGTGCACGGGTAAAGTGATCGCGGCAGGCGCAGCAGCACCAGGGTCGTTCGCTGATCGGATTGCTCCCACCTCGTGGCCTCCTGGCAGAACGTGGTAGCCCCGAAAGATCATTGATGAAGTTTTTGTCCGTATGGTTTTTGTGTCTCGTTCTCCAGGCCACATCCACGATGGGCCTCGCCACGCTGTGGATATTGGAAGGAAAAAGCCTGCGCGATGAAGTTGCTCTAGGTGCCGATAGGGTAGCTCGAGCGCAGATTAGCCTTGCGCCCGATTCTCCGTTAAAGGCGTCGGCCTGGAGCCTCGACACACGCGTCGTTTCGCTCCTCAGTCGGCGCGAAGAGAATCGGCGCTTTATTGGATACGTCCTTTTGGGGTCTATCTTTGCGCTCGCAGTTACCGCGATTCTTCTTGTCTTGTCTCGCGGAGCAAACGATTAGGCGTGATCCACGTGTCACGGACGCTCACTGGCGCGTTCCGGCCATCACGCCTGACCGTTTGCGTGTGGATGTCCTGCAGGACCGTTCTTGACTGCGGTTGGTCGAGACAGCTACAGCGACTGCACGTGTCTTCGATACGGGTGGCTGCAGTAATGGCACAGCCAACTGAAGCCAAAAGGCTGCCTGTCAGTGGCCGAGCAATGCGCGTCCTCGACATCGCCGCTTCGATTGGTCTGGTGACAACTTTTCTTGTTGCAGCCCTTCCTGTTGTGTCCGCAACCTTGAGGATACTTGCAGGTGTCGCATGTATTTCTTGCGTGATTTACCTGTTGCTGTCGGGCTTTGTTCGACGTCGAGCAGCGCAGGCGGAGGGGGCGGTGCAGCTAAGCGATGCGGCTGCTGTTTCGGAGCCACCCGATTAGCCGCAGCGATCTCGGCTGGACCAGACAGGCGTCCGGCATCATCGAAGGCGCGCCGGCCCGGTCAGTGACCTTGCCTCACCCCCCACCCGATACCCGTACTCCATCGCCGCCACCGTCACGAAGTGCCACAGGCTGTCAGCATAGCTGCGCTCGACATACACGTCATATCCGCCGCCGCGCGGCAGCCGATGGATCAACACCCGCATCCGCGCGAGCACGGTCATCGCGCATGCCCCCTCGGTGAACACCGTCGGATCCAGGTCGATGCCGCACCCCTGCGCCAGCACGTCGACCGCCGCCGGGCCGGACAGGTTCAGCACCGCGAAGCCATGGCCGACATCGGTCAACGCGCCGGTCATGCCGCCGAGGGCGGCGCGAAGCCTTGCTTCCAGGTCGATCCGCTGCGCATCGGCACAGGTGATCAGCCAGTCGCCGGGGCCTGTCCACAACGCATGCACGCGTCCGTCGGCATCCGCGGCGCTGAGCCAGGCCACCGTCGGCAGCTTCAGGCCCAGGACGACCGCGAAGGTTTCGCGTACCGGCTTCGGCACGGTACGCAGGTTGAGTACCGCGCGGCCCTCGATCGGCGTCAACACCACGCGTGCCGTGGCGCCGTCGCCACCGACGATGCGCCCCGCGCCACCGGCGGAATGTTCCTCCAGCGCCGCCGCGAAGGCAGACTCGGCGGCGATGTTCGAGGCTGTCGTCTCATCCACGCAGGCGGTCTCCTGCGGGGTCGACGAAGACCGGATCGACCACTTC
>JBIITW010000332.1:0-3594 GCA_044340265.1 Burkholderiales bacterium
CGCGGTACAGGGCCCGGCCGCTCGCCGCTTCCGCGCCTGCAACGGGCTCATGGCTGCTGCGGGCTTGTTCGTTCGCTGCCGCCTGCATGGTCCCGGCTGCCGCATTCGCGCAGGCCGCGCCCGGCGCCTTCCCGGCGAAACCGATCCGCCTGGTCATCGGTTTTTCGCCGGGCAGCAACAGCGATTCGCTGGCGCGGCCGATGGCGCAACGCCTGTCGGAGGTGGCCGGCCAGCAGGTGCTGGTGGACAACCGCCCCGGTGCGGCCGGCAACATCGCGATGGAGATGGTGTCGAAGTCCGCGCCCGACGGCTACACCCTGTTCAGTGGCCCCGGATCGTCGATCACCGTCAATCCGCACATCCATCCGAAGATGCCGATCGACGTGCTGCGCGACCTGCTGCCGATCGCGCCGATGGGGCAGTTCTCGGCGCTGCTGGTGGTGCACCCGTCGATGCCGGTGAAGTCGGTCGGCGAGCTCGTCGCGCTGGCGAAACGCAAGCCCGGGCTGATCAGCTTCGGCTCGCCCGGACATGGCACCGGCTTCCACCTGGCGACCGAATTGTTCAGGGTGCGTGCCGGGTTCCAGGCAACGCACGTGCCCTACGCCAACGCCAGTGCGATGCTGTCCGACCTGCTCTCCGGGCGTGTCGAGATGATGATCTTCTCGGCGATCGTGATGGCGCCCCATGTGAAGACCGGCAAGCTGCGCGCGCTGGCCACCACCGGGCGCGAGCGCAGCAGCGTCCTGCCCGACCTCCCGACCATCGCCCAGGCCGGCGTCGCCGACTACGAATACACCGGCTTCCAGGGCATCTTCGGCCCCTCGGCGATGCCCCGGGAACTGGTGGATCGGCTGAACACGCTGATCACGAAGGTCCTTTCGCTGCCCGACGTGCGGGAGTTCTACGCGACCCAGAACGTCGACCCGATGGTGATGAATGCAACCGAGTTCGCGGCGAAGGTGCGCCTGGAGCACGACAAGTGGGGGCGGCTGATCCGCGAAGCGGGATTGAAGCCGGCCACCTGAACCGTGGGGAGATCGATCGAATGATGAAGCGCTTCGCATCTTTCGCCTGTGCATCGGGCGCCCTGCTGTGCCCGGCGATCGCATCGGCCCAGCCGTATCCTTCCAAGCCGATCAGGATGATCGTGCCGTTCGCTGCCGGCGCACCCGACGCGGCGGCGCGCATCCTCGCCCAGCAGCTGCAGGCGCAGATGGGGCAGCCGGTGCTGGTCGAGAACCGTCCCGGTGCCAACGGGCTGCCGGGCACCGATGCCGTGGCCAGGGCGGACCCCGATGGCTACACGCTGCTGTTGGTCTCGACGTCGATCGCGATCAACCCGAGCCTGCACCGCAAGATGCCGTTCGACGTGCAGAAGGACCTCGAGCCGATCACCGCGGTGGTGACCGGTCCGGGCTACATCCTGGTGGTGAATCCGGCGCTGCCGGTGAAGACGGTGAAGGAGCTGGTCGCGCTGGCGAAGACGCCGGGAAAGCAGCTGACCTACGGCACCCCGGGCTTCGGCAATGCGCTGCACCTGGCCACCGAGATGTTCACCACCCGCGCGGGCATCAGCGTCACCCACGCGCCGTACAAGGGTGCCGGCCCCGCGATCGCCGACCTCATCGGGGGCCATATCCAGATGATGTTCGTCACGCCGCCGCTGTCGATGCCGCATATCCGCTCCGGGCGGCTGCGTCCGATCGCGTTCGCCGGGCCGAAGCGCTGGTCCGAGCTGCCGGATGTCCCGGTCATGGCCGAAGCCGGCATCGACGGCGTGGTCCTCGATGGCGGGTGGTACGGCCTGTTCGCGCCGGCGCGCACGCCGGCCGCGATCGTCAACCGCCTGCACGCGGAGGTGCGGCAGGCGCTGGGCGTGGCAGAGGTCCGCGATCGCTACGCGAAGATGATGCTCGATCCGGTGGGCAACACGCCGGCCGAGTTCCGGGCGGAAGTGGCGGAGCAGATCCGCAAGTATGCCGAGCTGGTGAAGGCGGCGAAGATCGAGCCGCAATGACAATCGAGGGGAGGGGAAGTCGATGAACCTGAAGGTACGCCGGGTCGTCACCGGCCATGATGCGCAGGGCAAGGCCGTGGTGCGCATCGACGAGGTCGCGAAGAACGTGCTGTCGCGGCGCAAGGGGATCGAAGCCGCCGTGGTCTGGTCGACCGACACCTTCCCGGTCGACAACGACGGGGACGAGGACGGCAGCCTGCGCCCGATGGACACCACGCTGGACAACGGCACCGTGTTCCGCATCGTCCGCTACGAGCCGGGCGTCGTGCCGCGCCGGCATCGCACCGACTCGGTCGACTATGCGGTGGTGATGTCCGGGTCGATCGACATGGAGCTCGATGGGCAGACGGTCACGCTCAAGGCCGGCGACGTGCTGATCCAGCGCGGTACGATCCACAACTGGGTCAACCGCGGCACCGAGCCCTGCATGATCGCCTTCGTGCTGGTCTCGGCCCGGCCGGTCACCGTGGGCGGCAAGCCGCTCGAGGCGATCGGTTGACCGCAGCGCGGTTCCACGCAGCGCAGTTCCATCACAGCCACCCCATCACACCGGAGAGTCCGAAATGCCCGAGGCCCGTGTCCGCGGCGTCACCCTGAACTATGAAGTCATCGGCAGCGAAGGGCCGTGGATCGCGCTGACCCCGGGCAGCCGTCGCTCGTACCATGAGCTGATTCCGCTGTCGAAACAGCTGGCGCAGTACGGCTACCGGGTGCTGCTGCACGACCGGCGCAACTGCGGTGCGTCCGAGGTCGGCATCGAAGGCATCGGTTCCGAGCACGAGATCTGGGCCGACGACCTGCACGCGCTGGCCGGCCAGCTCGGCGCGCTGCCGCTGTTCGTTGGTGGTTCGTCCGCCGGCGCCCGGCTGGCGATCCTGTTCGCGCTGCGCCATCCGGAGGCGGTCAGCGGGCTGCTGCTGTGGCGCCTGACCGGCGGGCAGCATGCGGTGCAGAAGCTGGCCCGCCAGTACTACGAGCAGTTCGCCGAGATGGCGAAGGCCGGTGGCATGGCGGCGGTCTGCGAGTCCGAACACTTCAAGGCGTGCATCGCCGCGCGCGCCTCGAACCGGGACCGCCTGATGGCGATGGACCCGGCGGAGTTCATCCGGGTGATGGATCTCTGGCGCGACAACTTCCTCGCCGCCGCCACGTTGCCGATCGTCGGCGCGACCGAGGCGCAGCTGCGCAACCTCACGATGCCGGTGTGCCTGATCGCCGGCAACGACAAGGTGCATACGCCGGTGACCGCGCGCAAGGCGGCGTCGCTGCTGCCGAACAGCGTTTTCCACGACGACGTGGTCGAGAAGCACCCGGATGACAACCTGCTGAACGACTGGAATCCCGCCGAATGGCGCAGCAAGGAAGGGCGCATCGCCGAACTGTTCCTGCAGCTGATGGCAAAGGCACGCGCCGGGGCCTGAGCCCCGGCGGCAGGCTCCCCTATACTCGAATCCCGACCACGACTGCGCAAGCGCCACCATGGATCACGCACCCGCTTCACCCTCGTCCGACGAGACCCGCATGCTGCAGGAACTGGTCGCGAAGTTCGTCGACCATGACCTGATCCCGCTCGA
>JBIITW010000333.1:0-3588 GCA_044340265.1 Burkholderiales bacterium
GCGAACTGCCGCAGTAGGTCGCGTAGCGGCCGAACAGCTGGCGCAGCCGAGGATCGGCGAACTGGCGCACCAGGTTCGAGGCCAGCGAGGTGAACGGACCGAGCTTCACCAGCTCCTTCATGCCGCGCATGCCGAGCGAGGTACCCATGCCGACCAGGCTGGGGCGCGACGATCGGATGTACGGGCCTTCGAGCGCATCGTAGACGTCGCGGGCCTGGGCGCAGAAGGCGCGGAACCGCTTCGCCTCGGCCGCCCCGGCGAAGTCGCCGATCGCATCGACCGACCGTTCATGGTCGGCGAACAGGTCGAGGCGGCTGCCGTCGCGCCAGGCGTGGCGCGCGAGCACCGGCAGCGGCGCGAGGCGCAGCCGCTCGTCGAGCGAGGCGCCGGCACCCGCGAAGATCTGTTCGAACACCCAGCGCATCGTGAACACGGTGGGCCCGGAGTCGATCGACGCACCGCCGGCCTCGACCCGCCGCATCTTGCCGCCGGGCGCCGCCGCCCGTTCGACCACGGTCACCTGCACGCCGGCACAGGCGAGCTGCAGCGCGGTGACCAGCCCACCGACGCCGGCGCCGACGACCACCGTGCGATGGTCCTTCAGGGCACGGCCGTGCCCGGTGCCGCCAGGACCGGAGGGCGCCGCGCCGTCAGGCATAGGTGCGCCCCTTCCAGGTGCCGCGCAGGCCTTCGGGCACGAAGCGCACGAACATCGATTCGGAGAAGTAGTTGCCTTCGCGCGAGGCCCGGATCGCTTCCATGTGCGCGCCGGTGCGCGCATAGCCGTCCATCGACGCGATGCTGTCCCAGACCGTGAAGGTGGCCTGGCGCAGCAGCGGCGCCTCGCCCAGCCCGACCGCGAGCAGGCAGCCCCGGGCATCGGCGAGCGAGCGTTCCGCCGGCGGCGCCTTGCTCCAGAACTCGCGCGCATGGCGCGGACGGATCGACGCGCGCGTGAGTCCGGCGACCGGCCCGTCCTGCGGTGGCGATGCCACCGGCTCGAAGCGGATGCCGTCCCAGCTGCCGCGGCACGAGAACGGCCGCAGCCGCACCTCGAGGTATTCGCGTGCATGGTCCCGGTAGGCCTGCACCAGCGCCGAGCGCTCGAGGAAGTCGCGTGCCGCGGCGGCATCGTCGAACAGGCAGAGCAGCCCCTGCCTCGATGCGCTCGGCTTCAGGCCGAAGCCGCCCTCGAAGCCGCTGCCCAGCACCTTGGCGAAGCGCACGCCGGGCTGGCTGCGCACCGCGCCGCGTCCGAACACGAAGCGGCCGTATCCCCAGAGCCGCGACGCGGGCCCGATGTCCGCCAGCACGACCACGACGGCGGCGTCTGCCGGCTGCATGGGGTCCATGCGCTCGCCGGTCAGGACCGGCGAATCCCCGGGGACGGCACCGGCTCCCCGCACCGCTGGACCGGCCGCCGCCGAGGGCAGCGACCGGTGCAGCGAGCCCGGGTTCACCTTGCGGCGACCAGGTCCACGCGCCGCGAGTTGGCGTCGGCACCGCCGATCACGAACTCGGGCTTGCGCATGTCGATGCGCGCCACCGGCACGCCCGCTGCGGTCAGTGCATCGCGTACCGCCACGGCACGGTTGCGCGCCAGCTCGAGGTTGGCCTGCGGGTTGCCCGTGCGGTCGGTGAAGCCCGACAGCGCGATCTTCACCGAAGCGTCGGCCATGGCTGCCTTCGCCGCCTTGGCGATCTCGGCCCTCGCTGCCGCCGAAAGCTCCGACCTGCCGGTGTCGAACAGCACGCGGCCGAGCACGCCCGGCGGCGGGGCCGCGGCCCGGCCGGTGGCGCCCGTTGCACCCGTGACCCTGCCCAGCTGCGGGTAGTCACGAAGCATGCTCACCCCGTACAGCGGCTTGTAGGCTCCCTGGTGGCAGGTCGCGCAGTTCACCTTGGCGACGTCGCCGGTCGGCCCGAGCCGCGCGGCCGGGAACACCGGCGTCAGCGGTTCGATGTAGGTCACGTTGATGTCGCGTGCCATCCGGATGCCGTGCCATGCGGTCACGCGCTGCGGCGGACCACCTTCCCACTGCGCGAAGTTCTGCGTGTTGTGGCAGTAGGTGCAGTTCACGCCCAGCCCGTCCGACATGTGCATCATCAGCGAGTAGGTGAACTCGGCCTGCTTGATCGACGCGCGGTTGCCGGTAGGCAGCGCGGTCGCCCCGTTGTTGCGGATCTCCTGGGGATTGGTCGACAGGTACTCGCGCAGCGCGTCGTACGGAAGCGATGCGAGGCCGACGTTGGCCGCCGCCTTGTTCTGGCCGGCGTCGTTGCCGAGCCCGCGCGTGGCCTGCGGGTGCTGCGGCGCGCGATACCAGACCTCCGCGGGGTTGTGGTTGCCGCGGTGGCAGGTGTAGCAGGTGACGCCGGTCTGGGCGACATGCGACGTCCAGCGGCTGTTGATCGCCTGCGTCATCTGGATCATGCGGCGCGCGACCACCTTGGTGTACATCGAGTCGGACGAGAAGTCCTCGCCCGGCGCATGGCAGTAGCTGCACTGCTCGTTGGGCGCGACCCACTGGCTGATCGCGACCATCAGGCGGGTGAACTCCGCCACCGAGAGGTCTCCGAGCACCTGGACGTTCTTGTACGCGTCCTTCGCCTTCGGACCGTCGGACGGCACCGCCGGCAGCGGGTCGGGCACGACGTTCTTGTAGGTCTCGGGCACCAGGATGCGCGGGTTGTACACCTGCACCATGCCGGTACCGCGGAAGCCGTGCTGCACGCTGTCGATCGGCGGCCGCTCGCAGCCGGTCAGCAGCGTGCCGGCGGCGAGCGCCGCAGCGGCCAGGGAAACAATCCGGAAGAAACCGCTGTTGGACCTCATCATTTCACCCCCTGGATCAGCGTGGCCGGGTCGACGACCGCCGGGAACACCGCCGGATACATCGGCGCCACGCCATGCTTCACCGCCCACAGGTACCAGTTGTCGACGACCGTGCCGGTGAGCAGGATGCCGATGCCGCCGGTGAGCGGGCAGAGCACCGCGAACCACCAGGCCCAGCGATGGATGCTTTCGAAGCTGGCGTTGAAGCCCATGCACCAGCGCCAGAAGAGCGCACCACGCTCCGCCGCCGTGCCGCGATCCGCGATCAGCTCCAGCTCACGCTCGCCGCCGTAGCGGCCGAGTGCGAGGATCGTCGCGCCATGCATCGCAAAGAGCAGCGTGGAGCCGTAGAGGAAGACGATCGAGAGTGCGTGGAACGGGTTGTAGAAGAGGTTCCCGTAGCGGATCGAGAATGCGGCGGTCCAGTCGAGGTGCGGGAAGATGCCGAAGGGCACCGCCTCGCTCCAGCTGCCCATGGCGATCGGGCGGATGAAGCCCAGCACCAGGTACAGCCAGATCGCAGCCGCGAAGGCCCAGGCGACATGGGTCCCCATGCCGAGCTGGCGTGCGCGCCGATAGGTGCGACCCCACCAGAGCAGCAGCGACAGGGTCAGGAAGAAGCCTGCCACCAGCCACCAGCCGCCATCCCGCATCGGCGGGAATTGCAGCCCGTACTTCGCCGGCGGCGGCTCCAGCGCAAGCCAGAAGAGCTGCCGGACGAACTGGATGATGTCCCACTGCACGGAGGACAG
>JBIITW010000126.1:0-13984 GCA_044340265.1 Burkholderiales bacterium
GTGGTGTTCCGCACCGACTGCTCGACCGACCTGCCCGGGCTGTTTGCAGCGGGCGAGGATACCGGTGGCGTGCATGGCGCGAACCGCCTGGGCGGCAATGGCGTGGCGAATTCCACCGTGTACGGCGGGATCGCCGGCGACACGATGGGGGCGTGGGTGGCGGGCAATGGGGTGTTCCACGAGCCGGACGAGGGCGCGATCGAAGCGGGTGTCGCGCGCGTCACGTTGCCGTTCGCGGCCGGCACCAAGGGCCCGGCGACCGGCCTTTCCGACATCCGCACCCGGTTGCACGACCTGATGTGGGACGACGTCGGCATCTTCCGCGACGCGGCCAGCCTCGCGCGTGCGAGTGGCGGGCTGGAAGAACTCGACGCGCGGCTGGACGCGACCGGCGTGGCCGATGGCCAGCGCGGGTTCAACCTGACCTGGCACGACTGGATCAACCTGAAGAACCTGGTGCTGGTGAGCCAGGCGATCCGCGGTGCGGCCGAACAGCGGGAGGATTCGCGTGGTGCGCACTACCGGAACGACTTCCCGGACGTGCGTGACCTCGAGAACTCGCGCTACACGACGGTGCGGATCGACGGAGGCCGGTTCGACTACGGCACACGGCCGGTGGTGTTCAGCCGGGTGAAGCCGGGACAGTCGCTGATCAGCTGAACGGTTGGTCGGTTGTAGAGAGGTCCAGTCATGGCGGCATCGGTCCCTGTCAAGGTAGACGCCCTGCAGAGGTTCGCCGTCGCCTTGCTGGCATCGGCGGGCATGCCAGCGGCAGACGCAGCCTGCGTGGCCGATCTGCTCACATGGGCCGACCTGCGCGGCGTGCATTCGCACGGCGTGTCGCGCCTGCCGCAGTACGCCGGCTGGCTGGCCAGCGGCGAGATGCAGGCGTCGCCCGCGATCCGAACGGTGGTGGACCTTCCAGCGCTGCAAGTGATCGAAGGCGACCGCTGCGCCGGTGCGCTCGGCATGCGGCATGCGGTCGATGCGGTGATCGAACGCGCCCGCAGCGCCGGGTCATCGGTCGCGCTGCTTCGCGCAACCACGCACACGGGTGCCGTCGGCTTCCATACCGAGCGCATTGCGCGTGCAGGGATGCTTGGCGTGGCTGCCGCCGCCTCGGTGCCCCTGATGGCCTACCATGGCGCCGGGCGCGCAGCGCTGGGCACTGCCCCGCTGTCGATCGCCGCGCCGCGCGGCGACGGCCATCCGCCGATCGTGTTCGACATGGCCTCGGCGGTCGTCGCCATGGGCAAGCTGCGTCAGGCGAAGGTCAAAGGCGAGCCGATCCCGGCCGACTGGGCGCTCGACGCACATGGCCAGCCCACGACCGACCCCGCGCTCGCCAAGGTACCGCTGCCGGTCGGCGGCGCCAAGGGGTCAGGTCTCGCGCTGATGTTCGAGGTGATCGCCAGCCTGCTCACTGCCAACCCGATCCTCGCGCCCGCGCTCGCCGCTGCAGGCGGATCGAAGTATCCCCATGTCCAGAACGCCTTCGTGATGGCGCTCGACATCGACCGCATCGTCGATCCAGACGTCTATCGCCGCGACATCGAGGCACTCGCTGCCACCATCCACGCATTGCCGCCGAACGGTACGTCGCCGGTGCTGCTGCCCGGCGAGCGCGGCGAGACGAAGCGCGCCGAACAGGCCCAGGCCGGCATCGCGCTGCCCGCCAGCGTCCGCCGCGACCTCACCACCCTCGCCGCCACCCACCGCGTTTCCCCGCCCTGGTAGAACGCCGAGGGGTCTGACCCCGATGTCTGCTCGCGGATACAGCCAGACCCTAATTCGGGTCAGAGACGATTTGCTACGATTTGCCGTAAATCGTCTCTGACCCGAATTAGGGTCCCGAATCAGTGGGCGGTTTCCCAGTTGGGTCCGGTGCCGACTTCGACGAGCAGGGGGACGGCGAGGGTGGCGACGCCGTTCATCAGGCGGGGCAGGGCTTCGGCGATGGCGGTGCGCTCGGCTTCGGGTACTTCGAGCACCAGTTCGTCGTGGACCTGCATGATGATGCGGGTGGACATCTTCGCTTCGCGCAGGTGGCGGTCGACGGCGATCATCGCGAGCTTGATCAGGTCGGCGGCGGTGCCCTGCATCGGCGCGTTGATCGCGGCGCGTTCGGCGCCCTGGCGGCGGCCCTGGTTGGTGCTGCGGATGTCGGGCAGGTAGAGGCGGCGGCCGAACACGGTCTCGACGAAGCCGGCGTCGTGCGCGGCGGCGCGGGTGCGGCGCATGTAGTCGGCCACGCCGGGATAGCGCATGAAGTAGCGGTCGATGTACTGCTGCGCAGCGGAACGTTCGATGCCCAGTTGCGATGCCAGCCCGAACGCCGACATGCCGTAGATCAGTCCGAAGTTGATCACCTTCGCATAGCGGCGCTGTTCGCTGCTGACGTCCGCAGGCGGGGTCGTGAAGATCTCGCCTGCGGTCGCGCGATGGATGTCCTCGCCGGCGGCGAACGCCTTGAGCAGCCCCTCGTCGCCGGACAGGTGGGCCATGATGCGCAGCTCGATCTGCGAATAGTCGGCCGACACGATCACGCTGCCCGGTGGCGCGATGAACGCCTCGCGGATGCGCCGGCCTTCGGCGGTGCGCACCGGGATGTTCTGCAGGTTGGGCTCGTTCGACGACAGCCGCCCGGTGACCGCGACAGCCTGCGAATAGTTGGTGTGCACGCGCCCGGTGCGCGCATTGACCATCTTCGGCAGCTTGTCGGTGTAGGTCGACTTCAGCTTCGACATCGAACGGTGCTCGAGCAGCAGCTTGGGCAACGGATAGTCGAGTGCGAGTTCGGTCAGCACGTCCTCGTCGGTCGACGGCGTGCCGCTGGGCGTCTTGCGGATCACCGGCATGCCCAGCCTGCCGAACAGGATCTCCTGGATCTGCTTCGGCGAGTTCAGGTTGAACGGCTGACCGGCCGCCTCGTATGCGCGCCGCTCGATGTCGATCAGCTTGTTGCCGAGTTCATTGCTCTGCCGGTTGAGCAGCTGCGCATCGACCAGCACGCCGGTGCGTTCCATCGACTGCAGCACGCGCGCCACCGGGATCTCGATCTCGCGGTACAGCCGGTCCATCGGCTCGATCGCCGCCACCTGCGGATACAGCACGTGGTGCAGCCGCAGCGTGATGTCCGCGTCTTCGGCGGCGTACGCGGTGGCGCTTTCGATCGACACTTCGGCGAAGCCGATCTGTTTCGCGCCCTTGCCGGCCACCTGCTCGTAGGTGATGGTGGTCTCGCCCAGGTGGCGCAGCGCGAGGTCGTCCATGTCGTGCCGGCGATGGCTCTCGAGCACGTACGATTGAAGCAGCGTGTCGTGCACGATGCCGGCGAGCCGCACGCCATGGTTCTCGAAGATGTGCGCGTCGTACTTCAGGTTCTGGCCGACTTTCGGGAAGGACTCGCCTTCCAGCCAGTGCCGCAGCCGCGCCAGCACATGGTCGCGCCCGAGCTGGTCTGGCGCGCCCGGGTAGCGGTGCCCGACCGGGATGTAGCAGGCGATGCCCGGCGCGGTCGACAGCGAGATGCCGACCAGCTCGGCGTTCATCGGCTCCAGGCTGGTGGTCTCGGTGTCCACCGCGGTGAGCGATGCGGCCTCGACGCGGGTGATCCACGCGTCGAGCTGCGCATCGGTGGTCACGCATTCATAGTGCCGTTCGATCGCGGCAGCTGCGGGCACGGGTGCGTCCGACGCATCGGATGCCCATTGCCGCGCAATGCCGGCGGCAGGCGCGGCCGCCGGGGCAGAGCCCTTGTGGTTGCCGCCGTTCGCTTCCGGATGGCGCGCGGCCTTCACCTCTGCCAGCCAGCTCTTGAACTCGAAGCGCTCGAACAGCTCGGCAAGCCGCGTGTCGTCGGGTTCGGCCGGCACCAGCCCTTCCGGGCCGAGCGGCAGTTCGACATCGCATTTCACCGTGACCAGGCGCCGCCCCATCGGCAGCCAGTCGAGCGCCTTGCGCAGGTTCTCGCCGACCACGCCGCCGATGTCGGCGGCATTCGCGATGACCCCGTCCAGCGAACCGTATTGTGCGATCCACTTCACCGCAGTCTTCGGACCGACCTTGGACACGCCTGGCACGTTGTCGACGGTGTCACCGACCAGCGACAGGTAGTCGACGATCAACGCCGGTGGCACGCCGAACTTCGCCTGCACCGCCGCCGGATCCAGCGTCTCGTTGCTCATCGTGTTGACCAGCGTGGTCGATTCATCGACCAGTTGCGCGAGGTCCTTGTCGCCGGTGGACACCACGGTGCGCATTGCATGCGTGCGTGCGCGCGCGGCGAGCGTGCCGATCACGTCGTCGGCTTCGACGCCTTCGATCATCACGATCGGCCAGCCCAGGGCGCGGATGGCCTCGTGGATCGGCGGGATCTGCAGCGCGAGGTCGTCGGGCATCGGCGACCGGGTCGCCTTGTACTCGGGATACCAGTCGTCGCGGAAGGTCTTTCCCTTGGCGTCGAACACGCACGCCCTATAATCCGCCGGGACTTCGCGTTGCAGGCGGCGCAGCATGTTGATCACGCCGTAGATCGCGCCCGTGGGTTCGCCCGCATTGTTGCGCAGGTCGGGCAGGGCATGGAATGCGCGATACAGGTAGGACGACGCGTCGACCAGCAGCAGTGTCTTCAAGGAGCGAACCCATGCGGGAAAAGATGCCAGCCCTGCTCACACCCTCGGTGGAGCCCGAACTCGCCCGGCGGGTGGAGTCCTCGCGCGAGGCGTGGCGGGTGCTCGAGATTATGTCAGAGTTCATCGAGTCGACCGAACGGCTGACCAACATTGCGCCTGCGGTGAGTGTGTTCGGAAGCGCACGCACGCCGCCGGACAACGCCTATTACCTGCTTGCCGAGACCCTGTCCCGCGGGTTGTCCGATGCAGGCTTTGCGGTGATCTCCGGTGGAGGCCCGGGCATCATGGAAGCGGCGAACAAAGGTGCGTACTTCGGTCGCAGCCCCAGCGTCGGCCTGAACATCCAGTTGCCGCACGAGCAGAACGCCAATCCCTACCAGGACGTGAGCCAGACGTTCCGGCATTTCTTCGCGCGCAAGGTGGCGTTCGTGAAGTTCGCCGTCGCCTATGTGGTCCTGCCGGGTGGCTTCGGCACGCTCGACGAACTGTTCGAGGCGCTGACGCTGGTGCAGACAGGCAAGACGCGGCGCATGCCGATCATCCTGATGCACACGCCGTTCTGGGGCGGGCTGATCGACTGGTTCCGTGATCGGCTGGTCGCCGAGGGCATGATCAGTCCTGAAGACATGAACCTGATCCAGCTGATCGACGATCCGGCGAAGGTCACGACTGCGATCTTCGACCACTACGAATCGCGGGGCTTCGCGCCCTCTGCGGAAGAGCGCGAGATCCAGCTCAATCTCTAGATGGAAGAACGGGGGTCAGGTCTTGTCTTTTGCGTCGGAGACGCAAAAGACAAGACCTGACCCCCGTTCGGATCGCCGTTCGTTGCACGCGATCCGCGTGTGGCCGCGTTGCCGGCCGCACGCGGGATCGCGCGCCCTCGCTCAGGAGGAGAGCTGCTTCGAGACGAGCTTGGTCAGGTCGAACATGGAGACCTGTTTCTTGCCACCGAAGATCGGGCCGAGCTTGGCGTCGGCATTGATGTTGCGGCGGTTGACGCTGTCCTGCAGGCCGTTCTTCTTGATGTAGGCCCAGATCTTCTTGGTCACGTCCGGACGCGACAGCGGCTTGTCGCCGACGATCGCCGCGAGCAGCGCGCTCGGCTTCAGTGCAACCATGAACGCAGCGTTCGGCTTGCGAGCGACCTTCTTCTTCGCGGCCTTCTTCGGCACTGCCTTCTTCGCGGCTTTCTTCGCCACGACTTTCTTGACGGCTTTCTTTGCGACCTTCTTAGCGGCTTTTTTTGCGGGCTTCTTGGCAGCCATTCAGGGTATCTCCATGGGATTGGTGTGAAGCCTTCCGCTGGGCGACCGGTACCGTCGCTACGGAGGACTGTGCGGAAGTGTAACCATGCTACGAGAGAAGAATAGGGCTTTTCGAAGCTTTTTGCCTAGGGGGACACGCCGCGGTGCATCACGACGACAACGCGTTCCGATGGCGGCGCGGCCCGAGGTTCCCTAGAATGACGCTTTGCAGAATACCGAGCCCGCCATGCGAAGCCTCCCGAACGATCGTTTCCCCGTCATTGCCGCCCTGCTGCTGGTGCTCGGAATGGGGCTTTTGCTGCCGTTGTCCGCGGCTGCGCAGCAGCGGCCGCCGAACCTCGAGGCGCTGCCTGACATCCCCCCACCGCCACCGCCGACGCTCCAGCTCGCCCCGGGCGTCGAACCGGAAGTGCGCATCATCCGGCGCGAGAAGGAGACGGTCGAAGAGTTCCGCATATCCGGCCAGCTCTACATGATCCGGGTCACGCCGGTCGGCGGCGGCACACCGTACTACCTGGTCGACTACTTCGGCGACGGCAATTTCGCGCGCACCGCCACCCTCGACACCGGCGTGCGCGTGCCGATGTGGGTCATCCGCAGCTGGTAGCCCCGGACGCATGCAGGGGTTTCCCGGACCATGGCCGTATTCACCACCGTCTCGCCCGACCAGGCCTCCGCCTGGCTTGCCCGTTATGCACTCGGCCGCCTGTCGGCGCTCGAAGGCATCCAGAGCGGGATCGAGAACACGAACTACTTCCTGACCACCGACGGCTCCGGCCCCGATGCCGGCGTTACCCGCGGTCGCTATGTGCTGACGCTGTTCGAGAAGCTGACCGCGGCCGAGCTGCCGTTCTACCTCGGGCTGATGGCGCACCTGGCCGACCGTGGGGTCCCGACTCCACGTCCGATGCCAGACGTCGACGGTCGGTGGCTCGGCGAGCTGAACGGCAAGCCGGCGGCGATCGTCGCGCGGCTATCCGGTCGCTCGGTCTCCACGCCCTCCGTGCAGCAGTGCGGCGCGGTCGGACGCATGCTGGCGACGATGCACCAGTCCGGCCTCGACTATCCGGTGGCGATGCCCAATCCACGCGGCCCGCGCTGGTGGACCGCGACCGCGCCCAGGCTGTCCGCATTCATGCCGGCGGACGAAGCGCAGGCGCTGAAGGACGAGATCGCCTTCCAGGCGAGCCACCGTTTCGACCGCCTGCCGCGCGGGCCGATCCATGCCGACCTGTTCCGCGACAACGTGCTGTTCGAAGGCGAATCGGGCGCGCCAGGCGAGGTGAGCGGCATCATCGACTTCTACTTCGCCTGCACCGACGTGTTGCTGTTCGACGTCGCAGTGGCCGTCAACGACTGGTGCCGTGCCGACCACGCCGACCCGTCCGCAGGCATCGACCCGCAACGGGCCGCCGCGCTGCTCGAGGCCTATTCAGGCGTGCGCCCGTTCAACGAGGCGGAGGGGCTGGCTTGGCCGGTGATGCTCAGGGCCGGCGCGCTGCGCTTCTGGGTCTCGCGGCTGTTCGACTTCCACCTGCCACGGCCGGGCGAGCTGGTGCATGCCCACGACCCCTCGCATTTCCGCGACCTGCTGGCCTGGCATGTCGCCTCCCCGGGGCGCATCGCGCTTCCCGGCATGCGCGTCTGACGACCGATGGCCTTTGACGACCGGCAGGCACCTGACCCGATGTACGACCGTGTGAGTGAACGGATGCCCGATGCGCGCGTGCTGCGAGCCCTGAGGGGGGCGCAGTGGCTGGTCAACGCCTATGTGATCTTCCGCGGCAATGCGGGCGCCTGGATGCTGGTGCTGCTCGGCCTGCTGGCCGCGATGGTCGTCAGCAGCATCCTGCAGGTTATCGGTCCGCTGGTGTTCGGGCTGTTGTTCCCGGTGTTCAGCGTCGGCGTTGCGCTCGCTGCCCAGGCAGCAGACCGTGGCGAGCCAATCGTACCGGCGCACTTCATGAGCGGCTTCCGTTCCTCCACCTCCGACCTGGTCGCGATCGGTGGCATCTACCTCGTGGGCCAGCTGATGATCGTCGGGGTGATCATGGCGATCGGTGGCGCAGGCGTCGCGCAGGGAATGGCGGCGGCAGGCGGCGTGCCCGGTGCGGCCGGCGCCACCGGCGCGACGGCGGGCCCGGCCGCAGTCACCGGTGCGATGGCTTTTGCCGGCCTGGTCGGCCTCGCGCTGCTGGTGCCGCTGCTGCTCGCATCCTGGTTTGCGCCACTGCTGGTGTACTTCCATGGTCAGAAGGCCCTGCCGTCGCTGCTGGCGAGCCTGGGAGCGGCTGCGCGCAACTGGCGGGCCTTCCTGGTCTGCTTCCTCGGCCTGTTCCTGGTGATGCTGCTGGCGCGGCTGGTGGTCACCGTGCTCATGATGCTGCCTGCCATCGGCCCGCTGCTGGCAATGGCATTTCTCGGCGCCTTGCTCGCCGTGCTGGCCCCGGTGGGTCTTATCGCGTTCTACACATCCTATGTCGACGTGTTTGCGCCCATCGACGATTCAGCCGGCCAGGATTCAGCCAGCCAGGATCCAGCCGACGACGTCGCGGACGAATCCGGGTCGCCGCAGCGACTGGATGCGGCGCAGGGGCGGGACGAACCACCGGCATCGCCCGGGGCGGGCTGACCGGTCAGACGGCGTCGAGCTTCGCGTAGGCGAGTGCCAGCCACTTCACGCCTTCACGACCGAAGTTGACCTGCACCCGCGCGTCCGAGCCGCGCCCTTCGGCATCGATGATCACGCCGTTGCCGAACTTCGCGTGGCGGACGTTCTGGCCGATCCGGAACGGCATGCCGGCAGCCTCGACCTTCGGCGCCGCCTGTACCTGCACCGGTGCATAGCTGGACGGGGTGCGCGGCCGGTCGAAGCTGGTCGAGCCGCCGCCGCGTTCATAGGTCGGTGAAAGCCGCTTGAGCAGCTTCACCGGGATCTCGCGCAGGAAGCGCGAGGCGACGTTGTAGCGCGTCTGGCCGTGCAGCATCCGGCTCTGCGCGAAGGTCAGGTACAGCCGGCGCCGCGCGCGGGTGACCGCCACGTACATCAGTCGCCGTTCCTCTTCCACGCCACCGGCATCCTCGAGGCTGTTCTCGTGCGGGAACAGGCCTTCCTCGAGGCCGCTGGCGAACACCGCATGGAACTCGAGGCCCTTGGCGGCATGCACCGTCATCAGCTGCAGGGCGTCATCGCCGGCATTGGCCTGGTTGTCCCCCGCTTCCAGCGAGGCATGCGACAGGAACTGGATCAGCAGCTGGTCGGCCGGCGTGTCTGCAGCGACCTGTCCTGCGGCCGGTGCCGGGCCGGGGACGTCCTGCAGGCCGGCCTCGGCGAGCATCGCTGCATCGGCTTCCGCCTCCGCGGCCGCTTCATCCAGGCGGGCATCGTCCAGCTTCGCCTCCGCGGCGCGAGCCGCAGCCAGTGCGGTCGGACCCTGCGCGGCGAACGACTCGGTGTCGGCCTCCATCTCGAGCATGCGCATCGGGTCGTCCGAGAACTGCGCCGCGGCGTTGACCAGCTCGTCCAGGTTGGCCAGCCGGTCGGCCCCTTCACGCTCGGCCTCGTAGTGGGTGCGCAAGCCCGACCGTTCGACGACCGCCTCGATCATCTCGGGCAGCGTGATGCCGGTGCATTCATTGCGCAGGCGGTCGACCAGCAGCACGAACCCTTCGATGCCCTTCTTCGGCGTGTCCGATGCGCCACCCTTCGAACCTCCGCGCGCGCATGCCGCCTGCCAGAGGCTGGTGCCGCCGGCGCGGGCCGCATCCTGAAGCTGTTCGATCGAGCGCGCGCCGATGCCGCGCGTCGGGAAGTTGATCACGCGCAGCAGCGCGGCATCGTCGTCCGGGTTGGCGACCAGGCGCAGGTAGGCCAGCGCATGCTTGATCTCCTGGCGTTCGAAGAAGCGCAGGCCGCCGTAAACCCGGTAGGGCAGGCCGGCCGAGAACAGCGCGTGTTCCAGCACCCGCGACTGCGCGTTCGACCGGTAGAGCAGCGCGACCTCGACCATCGGCACGCCGCTCGCCTTCAGGTCGCGCAC
Organism: Burkholderiales bacterium; assembly: GCA_044340265.1. Taxonomy (GTDB): domain Bacteria; phylum Pseudomonadota; class Gammaproteobacteria; order Burkholderiales; family CAIKXV01; genus CAIKXV01. Next base: position 9,943 of record JBIITW010000126.1, read on the forward strand.
CTGTTCGACGATGAACTGCGCTTCCTCGAAGTCGGTCTGTGCCTCGAACAGCCGGATCTGCTCGCCCTGCGACTCGGAGGTCCACAGGTTCTTGCCCAGCCGCTGCTTGTTGTGCCCGATCAGCACGTTCGCCGCTTCCAGGATGTTGCCGTGCGACCGGTAGTTCTGCTCGAGCTTGATGATCGTGCCGGCGTTGAACTCGCGCTCGAAGTCGCGCATGTTGGCGACCTTCGCGCCGCGGAAGCTGTACACCGACTGGTCGTCGTCACCGACGGCGAATACGGCGTTCTGCGAGCCTGCGATCAGCTTGAGCCAGTCGAACTGCAGCCGGTTGGTGTCCTGGAACTCGTCGACCAGGATGTGCGCGAAGCGCGACTGGTAGTGCGCGCGGATCGACTCGTTCTTCGCCAGCAGCTCGTAGCTGCGCAGGATCAGCTCGGCGAAGTCGGTGACGCCCTCGCGCTGGCACTGCGCCTCGTACATCCGGTAGATCTCGACCAGCTGCCGGGTGTTGTCGTCGAAGGCCTCGACGGCGCCCGGGCGAAGTCCGGCGTCCTTCTGCGCGCTGATGAACCATGCGGTGTCGCGCGGCTTGAAGCGTTCTTCATCGACGCCGTTGGCCTTCATCATCCGCTTGACCATGGCCACCTGGTCGGCGGTGTCCATGATCTGGAACGTCTGCGGCAGGCCGGCGTCGCGGTGGTGCGCGCGCAGCATGCGGTTGGCCAGGCCGTGGAAGGTGCCCACCCACATGCCGCGCGTGTTGATCGGCAGCATCCCCGAGATGCGCGTGAGCATCTCGCGCGCGGCCTTGTTGGTGAAGGTCACCGCCAGCAGCCCGAGCGGATTCACCTGCCGCGTCTCGATCAGCCAGGCGATGCGGGTGGTCAGCACCCGCGTCTTGCCGCTGCCGGCGCCGGCGAGGATCATCGCGGATTCGCGCGGCAGCGTGACTGCAGCGAGCTGTTCCGGGTTCAGGTTTTCGAGCAGTCGGCTTTGCATGGCAGGGCGCGATTATAAGGGCCTGCCGCGGCGCGCCTGGGGTGTCGGGCGGCGATTTATTTTCAGCCGGCCTGGCGCCCTGGGTCAGCCCGGGATCGAGCGTGGACAGGTGAGCACGAAGCGCGTGCCGCGATCGACGTCATGGGTCAGGCTGCCGCGCAACTGGCGCGTGAGGGCGCGGACCAGGCTGAGTCCCAGGGAGGGCGCGCTTGCTGCATCGAGGCCTTCGGGCAAGCCGTCGCCCGAGTCGATCACCGCGATCCTCACGTCCCCGCCCAGGACGTCGATCTCCACGCTCACGTCGCACTCGCTGCCGTTGCGACGGCCGGCGGCAGCAGTGCCCGGCGGCGCGATGCCGTACTTGAACGCATTGGTCAGCAGTTCGTTGAGGATCAGGCCCATCGGTATCGCCTCGTTGATCGTCACCTCCGCAACGGCGGCCTCGACCTTCAGCCTCACCGTCGGAGCGAGCACGCTGCTCACCGCCTGCGCCAGCGCCTGCGCGTACTTGCCGAAGTCGATGCGGTCCAGCGTTTCCACGCCGTACAGCTGTTCATGGATCAGCGCCATCGAGCGCACCCTGAACACGCTCTGCTCGAGGAGGTCGCGCCCTGCATCCGAGGGCATCCTGTCGCTCTGGAGCATCAGCAGGCTGGAAATGATCTGGAGGTTGTTCTTGACCCGGTGGTGGATTTCCTTGAGCAGGGTCTCCTTTTCCTGCAGCGAGCGCACGATCGCGTCCTGTGCCTCGACGCGTTCGGTGACGTCCGCCACGCCCACGATGTCGAAGGAATGTCCTCGCTGGGGAACGGTGACGAGGTTGATCTCGGCATGGAACGTGGTCCCGTCGAGCCGCCGGGCGAGGGTGATCCCGTCGCCGGGATGTTCCGGGAGCATCGTGTCGAACGGGAGGTGTCCGGGTTTATCGAGGTGCAGCCGGAACAGCGACCGCGCACGCGCGTTCGCCCGGGTCACCAGCCCCCCGTCGCCGAGCAGCAGCATGGCCTGCGGTGCCCGTTCGAAGAGCAAGGTGAAGCGTTCCTCGCTTGCCTGGAAGGCCTGGGTGCGCGAGGCCACCCGCTCCTCGAGGGTGGTGTTGAGGTACTGGAGGGCTTCCCGGGCTTCATGTGCCGCGATATGTGCGCCGAGCAGCGCACCGATCTGGACCACCCAGTCCGATCTTTCGCGCTGCAGGCCCTGGCGGTCGGGGAAGCCGACCTTGAAGCAACCGAGCAGCCCGTCCGGTCCGATCAGCGGCACGATGACGAACTGGTGCAGGCCGTGGCGTTCGCTCGTTTCCGCGAGGTCCGGGAACAGGTTCGTGGTGCTGCTGTCGACCGAGAGGGTGTCTCCGCGCACCAGCGCCCGGTATACGGATTGGCCGACCAATGCCTCGGTCTCGACCTCGATTTCCGATGTCGGCATCCCGAGCCATTCATGTCCCGGGCGGGACACAGGATTGAGCGCGGTGCCCAGCCGCCGGATACGGACCTTCCTGCCGCCTTCGCACAGGGTCATCAGCGTCAGCTGGCCAGACGGGATGGCATCGCCGAGACGCCGGTCAAGGATGCCGTAGAACTCGTCGCGCGACCGCGTGGCCGCCAGTTCGGCGGACATCCGCAGCAGCGCGCGCTGCTCGGCGACCCTTTGCGAGATCTGCAGGTGCAACGCACGGAGTTCCCGCTCACCGGCCGCGCGGTGCAGGACGCCCGCGACGACCTCGGAGAAGACCCGCAACGGCGTCGCGAGGTCATCGAGACTGTCGGCGGCGGTATCGCGGGGGTTGTCGACGCCCAGGAACCCCTGGAACGTGCCCTCGAAGATCAACGGCACCGCGACCAGGGTCTCGATGTCCTGGGCCTGGAGGATCGCGCGCTCCGCGGCGGCCTGCGCCGGCAGCGCGCGGACCGACGGGATGACGAATGCCTGTCCCGCGTGGAGCGGCTGCATGAAGAACCGGAAATCATCCGCCGGAAGTCCCTGCAGGTTTGCCTTCTGGGGCAAGACGCCTTCGCCGCTCCACTCGTGCGTGTTGTAGAGCAGTCCGTCGATCGATCGGAAGATGTAGACACGGTCGGACTTCGTCAGGCGGCCCAGGCGGCCCAGCGTGGACTCCACCAGCGTGTCCACTTCGGACAGGTCGACGCTGAGCAGCAGGGTGGAGCTTTCCGCCACCGCACGCTGGACCTCGAGCGCGAAGGCGAGGCGCCGTTCGGCTTCCTTGCGCACCGTGAGGTCGCGCAGCACCGCGAAGAAGCGGACGTTGTTCCCCTCCCCGGTCCGGCTGAGCATGAGCTCGACCGGCACCTCGTGGCCCGCGGCATGCAGTGCGTTCATCTCCGTCGGCCGCCCGAACACGCGTTGCTCGCGGGTCGCGACATGGCGGGCGAAGCCCCGGGCATGCTCGCCGCGCAGGCGCGCCGGTACCAGGATGGCGAGCGGCTGTCCGAGCGCCGTGCTTGCCGGATGGCCCAGCATGCGTTCCGCACCCTTGTTCCAGTGCGTGATGGCGCCGGCGACGTCGGCACCGATCACGGCGTCGTCCACTGCAGAGAGCACGGTATCGAGTTGCGCGCGGGCCAGCGCCCGCCGGGATGCAGCGAGCACCTCGCGCGCGGTGACATCCTGGATGATGCCGCTCCATCGGGTGCCGCCGGACGCGTCGTTCTGGCGGGGCCGCCCTGCGACCAGCAGCCAGCGAGGCTCGAGCTGCCGTTCATCTAGCCTGACCCGCTGCTCGAAGGGCTCGCCGCCGGCCGCTGCGTGTGCGAGCGCCTCGATGAGCGCCGCCCGGTCGCCAGCCTCGATCCGGTCGAGCAGGCGTCCGGGGCGCGCGAGCAGCTCGCGTGGCTCGAGATCGAGGAGATCACGTGCGCGGGGACTCACGTATTCGAACGCCAGCTGCCCATCGATGCCGATGCTGGCCTCGAAGATCACCTCGGGAACGGTCGCGACCAGCGCGCTGAACCGGCGCTGTGTCGCATCCAGCCTGGCATGGTCGGCGCACGCACGCGCGGAGCGCCCCATGCGCGCCATCAAC